>JBIIEQ010000109.1:0-7553 GCA_044237765.1 Methylococcaceae bacterium
GACGCTCTCTCATCATTCTGAGGGATAAGCAGAAGTAAAAAACTGGCCTATGGACAACGATACAAACAAAATTCTCTGGCTCATTTCCCACGGATACCTCCCCAAGGCGGACACCCTGGTGGGCAACGAGGGCGAACCGGCCTGGACCCTGGAGGCCGTGGCCCAGATCATTGGCTTCAACAAACACGAACTGATGGATTTGGTTGAAAAGCACGGCAAGCGCTTCGACAGCGGAATCGGTCTCAACTGAGGATATGGCAGTGAATGAAACCAAACTGGAAGAATTTCTCCGCGAGCTGACGCTCAGCTCCATCGCCAGGAATGCCGATGGGATTGAGAACGTGGGCGAGGTTCTTTACACCATCGATGCGGCCGTGCGATCAAGACGGATCGTGGACTGCGTTCAGTTTGAAGAGTCCTGGGAAGAAAAGCTGGACGGCCAATCACACCCCCACCGCTTCATCAACTTCAAGCTGGCGCCCGAGGTCTGCGAGGCCGCGTTTGAGGAGGACATGGAGGTCAATGAACTCACCTGGAACATCGCCCTGCCCGACATCAATGCCTTTGATGCGGATGACAGGCCCGAAACGGCCTACGACTGGTTGATGCAGGGTGAGATCTTTGTCAACGTCGATACCGGTGACATGTACAAAAACCTCACTCAACTCATCATTCGGGACGAGCAGGCGGAGTCGCCATAAACGCCTCCGCCCCAACCCCGGGATCCGGCGAAGTCCGGGCCCCAGACTCATCGATCCGCGTCTAGCGGCATTCCTGACGGTTCTTGTTGTAGTCCGTATTCGGCGGGCAGACAACCTTGTATCCCGTTCCCTTAACATTCAGGACGCCAAACTCGTACCATTTCTGGAAGTAAATATCCCCACCCTGATTCAGCTTGAAAAAAGCGTTCATGGCATTAGCGCCCGCCTGAGTCAGAAACAGCGGGACGTTATCGATCTTCACGTCATTGCCTTTGAGCTGAAACCCGCTCAGGTTCGCACTCTGCGCGAAATTACTGACGTAGAGATAAACCGTGCCGTTGACGATCAGGGTAGCGCCGAGTTCCAGACATTGTGACGACGGTGTCAGGCAATCAGAACTGGCGCGAAGGGACGGATTATTGAAAATGACATCCAGCGTGCCGTCGTCACGATTCATGGTCAAACCGCCCTGATGCTCAAAGGCATAAAAGGGCATGGATGGCGGCCGATTAGGATTCAACGTCCCTGAAGCAATCGGGAATGTAATGCGTTGATTTTGCTTATTAAGGCTTCCCTGAAAATTTGCCTTTCCATATCCGCCAAGCGTAGCGCCCAAGGCCGGAAACAGATTGAAAAACTGCGGACTAAACGTCAACGTGCTTTTGCCATTGGACACCGTCACCGAACCCGGACCCTCAAACGCCTGGGAAGACGGGGCGACCGCTGTGAGTGTCAAAGGTAAAACCACCGACCAGGACAGACGCTTTAGTGACGTTAATGTGCTCATGATATTTTCCTGCTGTTAAGGGATGTAAACATTCGGGCCACCAGGCCCGGGATATCGCAGTATAGCGCGGTAACCCACTGCGCCCTTGAAGAGAGCGATCCTAAAAGGCCCGGCACCTGCGTGTTTCTGGTTATTGGGGAACCTCGAGAAACACCTATGAATGGCCTTCGCATTCACTGAAAAGAACCTTAAAAAACGCAGTTAGTGCCCCCCCCTAACGGGATAAGACCACTCAACCCGCCATCCCCATTCACTTTCCCATACGTTTCAGAGTGACCAGAAGCGACACCGAATCATCCAATGGGTCCGCAGGTTTAGCCTCCATATATACAAAGCTCAGCTGATTTCTACTCGTCAGTTTACCCGTCATGTAGCCGTCTGCCAGTGAACCCCGCTTGCTGGCCCTCCCAGACACCGAGCAACTTATCGGCATACTCAACCGCAACAGCCGGCTGACCAACCATTAAAAATAAGCCACTGATTAATATAATTATTTTTCTCATGGATTGCCCCACAATAAGATGGATTTCCAAGCTTTACGGCTGGGTGGTTTCAAGCCAGCGGGGTATTCCCTTGGGATTAGGTTGACGAACTTGATGGCTCATGTCGATTAGCGCGACAAAATTGAGCCTCCTCAGAAATTCCGCCGTAAATCCATCCCGGCATAAAGACTGGCGACCTGCTCCCCATACCCATTGAATGGTAGCGTGGGGCGCTTCAGAAAATCGCCGATACGCCGCTCCTTGGCCTGGCTCCAGCGGGGATGGTCAACGTCCGGATTGACGTTCGCATAAAAGCCATACTCCTCCGCTCCGGCCTGCATCCAGGAAGTGACCGGCATCTTTTCCACCAGACGAATCCGAACGATGGACTTGGCGCTCTTGAAGCCATACTTCCACGGAACCACGATGCGCACAGGCGCGCCGTTCTGATTGGGGAGAACATCCCCGTACAGCCCTACCGTCAGCAGTGCCAATGGGTTCATGGCCTCATCGATACGCAAGCCCTCCCGGTAGGGCCAGTTGAGGACATTCCTCCTCTGACCCGGCATTTGATCCGGGTCATTCAAGGTCTCAAACTCGACATACTTGGCATGACCCTTGGGATCCACCTGCTTCAACAAAGCGCTCAGAGGGAAACCAATCCACGGGATCACCATCGACCACGCCTCGACACAACGCATCCGGTAAATACGCTCCTCGAGGGGCGCCAGCTTCAGAAGCTGGTCGATATCAAAGGTTCTCGGCTGATTGACCTCCCCTTCCACCGAAATCGTCCATGGCCTTGTTTTCAACGTGCCAGCATTTTCTGCGGGGTCTTCCTTACTGGTACCGAACTCATAAAAGTTGTTGTACGAGATTACCTTGTCCCGGGAGGTTAGCTTGTCCTCCGGTCGGAAGTCAGGATTCGATTTGGCATCCAGTCCAGCCAGCGCACCGAAAGGCGCCAGCGCCAGCCCGGCTGCGGCCGTCACCGCCAGAGATTGCTGCAGAAATTCTCGCCGGCTCTCCCAGACAGACTGGGGGGTTACTTCACGCTCAGACAGATCAGACCGGTAACGCATATAAGTCTCCGTTTGTCATTGGGTTGCCGTATTCAGTTGGGAAGATTTCAGGCCATCAAGAGTGCAGCGTTTACGCCGCGGAATTCACCCGATTTTGCCTCGCATAGTAGGCTCGGACAGTCAGGGAAAGTGCCAGTAACGCCGCAAATATCAACGGTTCACTGATATCCTTTTTCACCAGCCACCAGAAGTGAATCACCCCCGCTGCGGTGATCAGATAGACCAGCCGATGCAGCCGACGCCAGCGCTTCCCACCCAGGCGTTTCAGCATGGCGTCGGTGGATGTCACCACCAGGGGCGTCATCAATACCAGAGCACTGAATCCCACGGTGATATAGGGTCGCTTGCTGATGTCCTTGAGGATATTCGCCCAATCAAAAAACTGATCCAGCACCAGGTAAGTACTGAAATGGAGCACGCCGTAAAAGAAAGCGAACAGCCCCAACATTCGCCGGAAGCGACCCAGCCAGACACGCTGGGTGAGTTGTCGCAGCGGCGTAATCGCCATGGTGATGGTCAGGAACGTCAGGGTCCAGAACCCCGTGTTTCTCAGAATCTTCTCGATGGGATTAGCACCGAGAGCATCCTGAAACCCCAGTACCATGAGCTTGGCTAACGGCCACAGGGCCAGCAGGAAAATCTGTGCTTTTAATCGAGTAATGGTTCGCTCACTCAAGCGTTTGAAACGATCCAGCATCTTCACGTCTCCCATTCGGCAGCCCTGTGTTGCCTTATATCAGATGTCAGCGGCATGCCCTTTTGGCACCCAAAGCAACAAGGTTAACAAGGACACGATCGCGGCGGTCAGCAGCCAATAGGCCGGCGCCAACGGGTTGTCGGTCACCTTGATCAACCAGGCTGCGATCAAAGGGGTCGTCCCACCGAACAGCCCCATCGAAGCGTTGTAGGCGAAGCCCAAGCCGGTGCATCGAACCGGCGCCGGAATCAGTGAGGCGTTCAGCACCAGAATGCCGCCGGTGCCCAAGGCTACTAGGACAGCAAAACCAAGCTCACCCATCAGAATCAGATCCGGATCGCTCGAGTGGATCAGCTGAAACAAGGGGTAGGACAGCAACACCAACAGGGTATTGGCCAGGGTCAGGATCCCCCGACTCCCCCATCGATCCGACATCCAGGCCACCACGGGCAACAGCAGCAGCAAGGTCGACATGGAAATCGTATTCAACTCCAGCGCCACCGATTCCGTCAGGTGATCAATATTGCGGATATAACTGACCGCATAGATGAACACGGTATAGAAGGCCACCCCAGTACCCACGTTGAGCAACGCCACACGCAAGATGGCCCCGCGATAGCGGGTAAAGACGTCCCGAACCGGGCTTTCCGAGCGAATGGGCGGCAGATCGACATGCAGCCCGCGACGGACCAACCAGGCCACCAGTGCCAGCAATCCGCCCAAGGCAAAGGGGACACGCCAACCCCAGGCCTGGACCTGCGCTTCGGTCAACCACTCGGTCACGCACAGGCCAACACCGGAACCCAGCAGGATACCCAGCACCGCACCCCAGTTACCCCAGATGGCCGTCAGTGAGCGGCGTCCCGACGGAGCATTTTCTGCCAGGAAAATCAGTGAACTGGTGAACTCCCCACCGACAGAGAGCCCCTGGATGATACGCAGACCCACCAGCACCAGCGGCGCGGCAATACCGACCGTACCATAGGTGGGCAGTAGGCTCATCAAGACCGTAGGGACCGCCATGGCCATGACCGAGACCAACATGGCCCGCTGTCGCCCCACCAGATCACCAATCCGACCAAAGACCAACCCGCCGATGGGCCGCATCAAAAACCCGGCAGCAAAGGCTCCGAATGAGGCAATCAATGACACCGCCGGATCGGTCGCGGGGAAGAACTGGTCGCCAATGACCATGGCGAAATAGCCATACACGGCAAAGTCATACCACTCCATCACATTCCCCATCAGCCCGACAAGAATGATTCTTGCCAGGGAGGGTTTGGGTCGAGTGTGCGATGGAGGAGATGGGTTCATGAATCAGCTACCTGTCTGCCTTACGGTGACTGAAATACACAGCAAAAGCCCGCCGCGTGAGCGGCTATTTGACCTGCTTGCCTACCCGCCGCTCAGAACCGACAGCGAGATTACCCGACCTGGAAGTCATTGATGCATACGTGAACGAGTCGCCCTTCGGATCCACATAAACGGAATACGTGTCTCCCGTATCCTGATAGCGGGTCTCGCCGATGCAGTGATCACCCATCAGGTAGGTCCCTGCTGTGGTCACCGTCATACCGCTGGCATCCGTAAAGGTGTTCCGGATGCTTCCCTTGCCATCAAACACCTCCTGACCACTCTCGATGTACTGGACACCGTCCCGATAACCGATGTAGGAATAGACATAGGTTCCCTTCAGGGTATTGAGCGAGCACTTGGGCGTCATTGAGGTACTGACCCTGACCTCTCTGCCGGTTATTTTTGTACCGGGCGTCACGGAAATCCAGCTAAATTCAGAACCCGTTGGCCCGGTATACATCACATAGTTCACGCCGCTATCATCATATTTTGCTTGACTCACGCAATTGGCATTCATCTGGTAAGAGCCCTTCGTCACGACGATCTGACCGGTCGTGTCTGTATAGGTGTTTGTGATCCCACCCTTCCCATCAAAAATATCCTGTCCAGCCTCGACATAAGGTGCGCCGTCCCTGACCCCTGTGGAGGCATAAATGTAAGCACCCTTGATCGTCCTGTCATTGCACCGGGCATCCGCCATTGAGGCATGAGGAAACATCAGAAGAGCCAGAATGGCCGAACCCAGCAAGAGACGTTCATCATTCCTGTACATCACCAATAATCTCCGTAGTTATTATTATCAGCCCAGCCTTGCCTGGGCACGAATTTGGCAAACGCCGCCCAAGCTCGGCTTGGCGACTTCATTCACCACTTTCAACAACACCGACAAAAGCCAAGCTTTCGCTGATGATCATTCCCTCAGACGTGCATATTGAATTCGACCACTTCACTAGAGGGAATGAAGAAGAAGTCCGGGGCTCGCGAGGAGTTCTTCAACAAGAAGAGAAATATGAATTCCCTCCATAATGGCATGTCCTGGATACTACCCACCCGCGGCCTGATTCGACTGAAATAATAGCCAGAGAATCCAGTAGTCGGCTCCAGAAGACCCAGCTTTTCCATTTCACGAATTGACTCTGGCACATTCTGCTCCTGCATGTAACCAAATCGAATGATGACTCGCTGAATCCCTCGCCCAATATCCTTGACCATAAAACGGGAGGACCCATCTTCAACCGGTACTTCAGTCGGCTCAACCGTCAGAATGACAAGACGTTCATGGACTCGCCTGTAATGGTTCAATGATTTGATCAGTGCATTCGGGACACCCTCGCCTGGCTCGGACAGGAATACCGCAGACCCGGGCAGTGTTTGGTTTTCCCCTATGGCAGAAACCAGAGTGTCAAGCGTCACTTTTGAAGGATAGACACTATCGATGACAGCCAGACGCCCCTGGCGCCAGGTGGACATCAATACAAACAATACAAATCCAACCAGCAGAGGCAACCACCCACCCTCGCTAATCTTGGTCAGATTGGATGAAAGAAAAATTACATCGACACTAACGAATACCAACACGATAGCGGCTACAGAGATCATAGACCACCCGAGCGTTCGCTTGGCCACAAACCAGTACAACAAACTCGTGGTTAGCATCGTACCCGTCACTGCAATGCCATATGCAGAGGCCAGATTACTCGAACTCTGAAATCCAAGCACCAACAATACAACGCCAAGATACAAGGACCAGGTAATGGTTGGCAAATAGATCTGACCTTTTTCCAACTCAGAGGTATGACGCAGTATAAGCCTGGGAAGGTAACCCATCTGATACGCTTGTTGCGCCAGCGAGTAGGCCCCCGAGATAACCGCCTGGGATGCAATGACAGTGGCAGCGGCGCTCAAGATTACAACAAACAAGTGCGAACCTTGAGGAAACATCAAAAAGAATGGGTTAGTAGCAATCTCAGGATTGGCAAGAATGGCCGAGCCCTGCCCAAAGTAGTTGATTACCAGACACGGCATCACAAATACGAGCCACAACAATCGGATGGGCCGTACGCCGAAATGGCCCATGTCGGCGTACAAAGCCTCCGCACCAGTCACCGCCAGCACAACGGCACCCAATATCTTAAATGACAGCACCCCCTGGTTTCGCAGGAAGTCTAAAGCGTACCAAGGATTGATTGCAGCCATTACGATGGGGTTTTTCATAATATTCCAGACCCCAACCAAACCCAAAACAGCAAACCACAGCAGCATGACTGGGCCAAAGAGCCTGCCCACCTTGTGCGTACCATGACGCTGCCCCAGAAATAAGACTGGGCGCGCTCAAAAACCAAGTGCAACACCCCGACCGTGTATGGTGTTGCGATGGGAAAACATTACGAACAATTGAAACCTGAAGAACGGGCGACCGTGATGCTGATGGATCGAGAGGGCTCCAGT
>JBIIEQ010000049.1:0-26122 GCA_044237765.1 Methylococcaceae bacterium
CCGGTCTGGATCGTCCGACTCGGCAACCGACCGTTGCGTACCAGCCGACTCTTACCTTCAGCTGTCTTCTCGCCTTGGAACCGCTCCAGAAACGCGGCAACCTCTGCCTCAATGGCGGATGCCAACAACCGCTGGGCGCCTTCCCGTAATAACTCGGTCAACGCATCGTGGACCACACCCGGCGTTCCTGGACTCTTTAACCGAGTCATCTTATCTTTACTCACGGCGTATTCACTCCTCTCGTAGGCATTGATGACCTTGAAGACCATCAAGAATACGCCGCCTCCATCAGCTGCTCATCCACAACTTTTGAGCATAACTCGTCCTGGTGGCCGGCGGAAGCGCTCTCGCCGACCAGCCACAGCAAAGCTGGTTAGAGGTCTATCAGAGCCAAGCCACGGTATCCGCCAGGTCTCAGTCGGCTCCGATTGGCAAAAAGGTTCATTACCAAGGCACCCAAGCCCTGCTGTCCAGTCAGCTGGTACAGCAACTGACTGGTATGGGTACCCCTACCCGCCCCGGTACTATCTTGTCATCCCGACTGCTGGCATCGCTGTCGGGTATCGATAGTTCGCTGCTTCCCGACGGCAGCACCTTGGCCACCTACCTTGGGGCTTGGGCTCAGTCTTACGTTCCTGACGTTTCCCTCTATGCCATCACCTATCGTTCGCAGGGGGTCAACGGTGCGCCGACCAAGGTCAGTGGTCTGGTGGTTGTTCCTGAAAATAGCACCCAGGCTAAGGACCCGGATGCCGTGCTGGTTTACATGCATGCGACGACGACGCAAGACAACAACGCGCCCAGTGAGCGTTCGCAGGAAGCGTATGCGGTCATCACGGCTTTCACCCATCCAGGTGCCGTACTGGCGATGCCCGACTACCTGGGTTATGGCGCCAATAAGGGCAATCATCCCTATGCCATGGGCGAACTGAACGCCCCGGCGGGTCGCAGTATGATCATCGCCACCCGAGAGCTGATGAAAAAGCTCAAGCGGCCTGTCGGCAACCAGGTCTTCATTACCGGATACAGTGAAGGGGGTGGCAACGCTCTGTGGTTGACCCGTTACTTGGAAGAAAGGGGCGAGGCCAACCTGCTGCCCACCCGATCCGCGCCGATGTCCGGACCCTATGATCTGAGTGGCGCGACGGCCAGATCTTTCATCGGCTCACAGCCCCCGCTGACCTTCCAGGAAAACTTCGCTTCAAAGCCGACCCTGTTGAGCTTTGCCGGCGTGTCTACTGCCAAAATCATCAAACAACCCGTCAATAGTCTGTTGCAGGATCCCCTGGCCCAAGAGGCCAAAGGGCAGTTCCCGGGAAAGCTCTCGGATACCAATCTCGGGGTTCGCTTATTGACCACCGCCATCAATGACCTCGCTTATGTGAATTACGCGACGCTTTCACCCAATCCGCAGAACTTGCTGCAACCTGGCCTGGTCACCGCCATTCAGCAGCACGATCTCAGCAATCCGGCCATCCGTCTATGGAGCCAAAATGACAATCTGGACTGGACGCCGCAGGCTCCCGTGATGCTGTTCGGCATCCTGCAGGACGAACTGGTCCCGTTTGCCAGCTCGACCTATCCGGTCCCGGCCAGTTGGAAAACGCTGACCCCGCCTGCCATACCCGCCCCTTATGCCGAAGGTAATGCCGAAAACCTGATGGTCGCCCTGCGCGCTCAGGGTATTGGCGCAGACCGGGTCGGCTGGACGGCCTTCAATGGTGCAGTTCAATCCCTGACGAGTCCCGTGGTCATGAATCATGCGGCCGGTATGTTGCCCTGCAGTATCCTGGCTCAAAGTTATTTGTTCAGTCCGGCCATAGAGATTCCCCAGTTAAGCGATCCGCTTCGCTAATCGAAGTCTTTTTACGATAGTAATTACCGCGACCTTCAAGGTTTGAATGGTCGCCAGTTGGTGACTAACGAATAGGCCGCAGCCAACGGATACCCGAGGGAACGACGCCTTGAATTCTCTGTTGCATCAGGAATGAAAGTGCGGATGAGTTCTTCAAAGGGACTTGGTTATGCCCTGTCTTAATAGCCCCGGATTGGGGTCGATTGCGCTCGGTCGACCCCCATGATATGCGCGCGTCTCACGGACCACCACGCCAGATAGGAGTAGCAGTCCCACCAGATTGGGCAACGCCATCAGACCATTGAGCGCATCTGAGACGGCCCAGACCAGATCCAGCGACATGATGCTCCCCAGCAATACAAACACTGTGTAAATCAGGCGATAAGGCAGGACATAGCGCGAGCCGAAGAGATATTCCGCACATTTTTCCCCGTAATAGCTCCAGCCCAGAATGGTGGAGTAGGCAAAGAAGATCAGCCCGATGGTCACCAACAGTCCACCCCACCCTGGCAGCAGAGCATCAAAGCTCTGCGTGGTTAGCGCGGCTCCCGTGGCTCCATCCTTGTACTGACCACCAATGACCAGAATGATCCCGGTCATGGAGCAAACGATGATGGTGTCGATGAAGGTGCCGGTCATGGAAACCAGCGCCTGATGCGCGGGGATATGGGTTTTGGCTGCCGCCGCCGCGAAGGGGGCCGAGCCCATACCGACTTCGTTGGAGAACACCCCACGCGCCATACCATAACGAATCACCGACCCCAGGGCACCGCCGGCCATGGCCTGGCCTGTGAAGGCGTCCGACAAGATGAGTTGAAATGCGGGCTTGATGAGGTCGAGATGGGTGCCCAGGATGCTAAAACCACCAATCAGGTAGTCAATGGCCACGAAGGGGACTATCACCGAGGAGACTCGGCCGATGCTCTTGATGCCTCCCAAAATGACAAGGCCCGTGATGACCAGCAGGACCCACACCGTCGTCATCGGTGCGATGCCGAAACTGCTCTGCATGGCCTGGGCCACCGAGTTGGACTGCACGGAATTGCCAATCCCGAAGGATGCCACCATCCCGAGAAAGGCAAACGGGATGTCTAGCCATTACATGTTGAGCTCGTGCTCCAGGTAATACATGGGTCCACCCGCGTAATTGCCTTTTTTGTCTTTGACACTATAAAAAATAGCCAGTAAGCCCTCGGTGGACTTGGTCGCCATCCCCACCAATGCTGTCATCCACATCCAGAAAATGGCACCCGGCCCACCGAGGACAACAGCCGTCGCTACCCCGGCGATATTTCCGGTCCCAATGGTGGCCGCCAATGCGGTCATGAGCGCCTGAAAGTGGCTGATATCACCGGGCACATCCTCGTCCGCTCCCCCCTTGCCATGGAACGCCAGACTCAGTGCTTCCGGCAGCAGGGTGAACTGAAGAAAATGGAGACGGACGATCTGATAGATCCCCATTCCAACGAGAAGAATCAAAAGCGGCAGGCCCCGACCCAACCAGAAAATCTGGTAAAGAATTCGGACAGTGCTTGCATGACGGTTTCCCGGGATAGGGAGCCAATGGCTCCACCGAGCAAACAGCTGGGCGGGTGGCGATTTCAGTGATTTGGAAGAGGGGGCAACGGGACATGCTCACTGGATCAGTGTTTGATTATCACGGCGGCATGGCATTCGGTAAACCATCAATTTGTGGTTGCAGCTTAAATCAGTGGGTCTTTCTGAGTACACTCGGCGTCGAACCCTTCTAAATATCGAGCCATGTGATTCATGTTCATTACTCTTCGTCAGGCGTTAACCACAGCCCTGTTGATCGGACTCCATGCTCCATTAGCCTGGTCCATTGCGCCGCAGGATGCTCAGCGGCTGGACCGGTTTGCCGATCGCGTGCTTGAGAAAAAGGATCTGGTCGCCGGTTATCCCGTCAATCAGGACACTGATCTGGATGACTTTTATGCTTGGTACACCAGGCATCACCTATATCGGGGCGTAATGAACAATCTCGGCAATCCCCGCCATCAGAGTCCCTACACGCTGAACACCCATGAGTTTGAAAATGAGGTGGTCGATTATTTTGCCGGGCTTTACGGGTTCAAGCCAGGGGCCTATTGGGGTTTTGTGACAGCCAGTGGGACAGATGGCAACCAACATGGCGTCTATTTCGGCCGCAAGCATCTGCAGTCGAAGTCGGATCAAGCTCCCGTGCTCTATGTTTCTAAAGAGGCCCATTACTCGATCAAGAAAATTGCCGATGTTCAGAATCTGGAGCTACGCCTGATCCAAGCCACCGCGATGGGGCAGATGGATATGGCGGATTTTGACAGGCAACTTGACCCTACACGCCCGGCGCTGGTCGTGGTAGCCATGGGCACTACTTTCAAAGGTGCCATCGACGACCAGGCCGCTATTCGCAAGCTCCTGCGTGAAAAGCAGCGGGCTCCTTATTACATGCACCTGGATGCAGCCCTTTTCGGCGGTTACCTGCCTTATGCCGACGGCGAAGGCTGGAAGCAAGTGCATCAGCAGATTCAGAAGTTCGATTCCATTGCCGTCTCCGGTCACAAGTTCTTTGGTTTCGATGACCCCATGGGGATCTTCATCACGACTCAAGACACATTCAATCAGCTCAATCCTTTCCGCGTTGAATACCTGAACGATGCGGTGCCGACGATTTCATGTTCACGCAGCGCCATCAACCCACTCAAGTTCTGGTGGAAGATCCATTCCCGTTCCCGTTCGGCATTTAGGACCGACGCGAACGCCATGCTGCAGGGCGCTGATGATTTACTTGCTCAACTCCAGGCCATACCGATCAAGGCCTGGAAAAATCCCCATTCCAACACGGTGTTTTTTGAACAACCTCCGGCGGACATCATGCAACGCTATGACCTTGCGCCCGAAATTGATGCCCGTTTTGGCCGGGTGGCCCATTTCATTGTCATGCCGCACGCGGCTAAGCTTCTGGAACCTTTCGTGCGCGATATGAAAGGGTGGAAACAGAATATCCGCCCATAAAGCAACACCTTCACCAGGATCCAAACGTTGCACCGGGCTTTTCGTCTATCCTAACGACCTCCATCCCTGCCAGGCCTTCATATGCGACTCGCTAGATTATTTCTGCCCTTACTGCTGTTGCTCACTCCGTGGCCGCGATCTCATGCGGGGTCAGATCAATCCTCAGAGCAGGTAACCAAGGCTCAGCAAGATGAGGAGCGTTTGGTTGAGACATCGCCCATCCCCAGTCCAAAAGACACAGCACGACTGTCCTTAAGACCGTTGGCAGACGTCCTCAAGCAAATCGAACGAGAACAGGGAATCCGCTTTAACCTGGCGGCTGAACTCGGCAAAGACAAAGTGGAAAGTCCCTGGGGCTCGATCGACAAGGCCGCTGACATTTCGCAATTGCTGAAGGGCTACAACTGGGCGGGTAGGCATGATAGCCAGGGTCGTTTGGTATCCGTTAGCGTGACAGGACGGAACGGTGACGGGCAGCATCAGGCCATCGGCAAGCCGAACCCCCCCCCTTCCCTGTTTGCCTACCGGAAGACAGACGGCAAATTACCCAAGCGATATCGGGGCTATCCAGCGGGGTCGGTTTTCCCGATCGATCTCCCGGTCAAGCAACTCCGCGAAATGTCGTTAGGCGATCGCCTGTCCATGCATCTGCCGGACGGGGCACATGAACTGGTTCACGACAATGCCTGGGACCACAAGAATGGCGACAAAACCTGGGTGGGCCGTACCGATAACGTCGCCCAATCGTTGTATCGGACCCAAATCACCCTGGGTGATGGGAATGTTGTCGATGGTCAGATACGCACGCCCCATGGGTTCTATCTCTTGGAGTCAGATGACAGCGGACAGTGGCTGATCGATGTAGCTGCCACCGGCTTGGTGCGGGGAGCGTTTGAAAACGGCCTGTCGCTGCCACCGCCGCAGTTTGTTGCCCCGATCAGTGGGGCCAGCACGAGCGGTCATGACTCCATATCCGATGGTACCGACAATACCGGGTTTGTCGCGCCCACTTACGGGAAGGGCAAACTCTCCGAGCTGGATATTCTGCTGCTTTATACCGACGGTCTGGAGGCTGATGGCCTCAAGACGCGGCTGAATAGCCTGGTTGCCATGGCCAATCAGGCGCTTTCTGACAGTCGGGCGATGGTTCGACTGAATCTGGTGGCCACCGAATCGACTTCATACCCCGATGCTAGCAGCAACCGGTTGGCGCTCGATCAATTGACCCAACATCAGGGCGGATTGGCCCATGCTGAGCAGCTCAGAAAAAAACACTACGCCGACCTGGTGATATTGATGCGGGCCTTCAAGCCAAAAGCGCAAGGGCGATCCTGCGGCGAAGCCTGGGTCAATGGCAGCCAGGGGTCTCCTTTGTCACCGTCTCTGGCCTACGCTGTGGTTAATGACGGGCGCGCTGACGGTTACTACTGCTCCAATTACACCTTGGCCCATGAAGTCGGCCACCTGCTGGGCGCCTCTCATGATCGTCAGAACGCCCGCGTCGGCGGTCACTTTTCCTACTCCTTCGGCTATGGGGTCAAGGGCCAGTTTGGTGACATCATGAGTTACCTTGATCCGGAAGTCGGGCTGTTCGCCAATCCTGCCGTTCAGCAATGCGCGGGGCGTGTGTGCGGCATCCCAGCTGGCCAGACCGGCGAAGCCGATGTGATCGCGACCTTCAACCAGACCGTCAAATCCGTCGAATCATTTATGAAGAAAGACGATCACGAATAAGTACGTAATATAATTCCCAAAATAAGAAAAACCGAGGAAGCACCGCGATGAAGCAACAAGAATCAGAATCCGTACTCAACGAGCAAGATGGATTGAAGCGTGATCTTGCAAGTCGGCACATACAGCTGATCGCTATCGGGGGCTGTATTGGCACGGGCCTTTTCATGGGGTCTGGTAAAACCATCTCAATGACAGGACCTGCGGTCATTCTGGTTTATTCCGTTATTGGCTTTATGCTCTTTTTTGTGATGCGTGCCATGGGGGAGTTGCTCCTCTCTAATCTGGCCTACAAGTCCTTTGTGGATTGCGCAGAGGATATTCTTGGTCCTTGGGCGGGCTTCGTCACCGGATGGTCTTACTGGTTCGCCTGGATCGTCACGGCGATTGCCGAAGTCATTGCCATTGCTGGGTACTTTTCATTCTGGTGGCCGGATCTTCCGACATGGATACCTGCTCTGGCGTCCGTTGCCGTGCTCCTAACCATCAATCTGCTCACCGTCAAGGCCTTTGGTGAAATTGAATTCTGGTTTGCGCTGATCAAGATAATTGCAATTCTGTCGTTGATTGGCGTGGGGCTATACCTCACGGCCACCCGTTTCATCTCGCCGGAAGGCTACCAGGCATCGGTGACTAACATCTGGTCATATGGTGGTTTTTTCCCCAAAGGCATGGAGGGAGTAATCGCGGGATTTCAAACCGCCGTGTTTGCTTTCGTCGGGATGGAAATCGTCGGCACAACGGCGGCCGAGGTCAGAAATCCGGGAGAAGTGATGCCCCGAGCGATCAATACCATTCCTGTACGCATCCTCATGTTCTACCTCGGTACTCTCGCCGTTCTCATGATGGTCACTCCATGGCCGCATATCCCCTCGCAAAGCAGCCCCTTTGTTGGAATGTTCTCCCTGACTGGTTTTGCGGCCGCGGCTTCCGTTGTCAACTTCGTTGTCGTCAGCTCGGCGCTCTCCTCGACAAATAGCGGAATTTATTCAACATCTCGGATGCTTTACGGCTTGTCTTGGCATCGCGATGCTTCAGCACTGTTCGGAAAACTCTCGAAACGGGGAGTTCCGGCCAATGGCCTCTTGCTGGCAGCCATTCTTCTGCTTTCGGCTGCCGCATTACTGGCAACAGGTGGTTCAGTCATGGATGCCTTTCAGATGGTAGGTTCGGTTGCCTCACTGCTCTTTATCTTTGTTTGGGCCATCATTTTGCTGTGCTATTTGACCTATCGCAGACGACGGCCCCATCTCCACCATGCCTCTGCCTTCAAAATGCCGGCCGGTCAACTCATGAGTTATGCAGTGCTTGCTTTTTTCGCCCTCCTTTTGATGGCCCTCGCTTTGGATCCGAATACCCGTCTATCCCTATTGATTCTGCCTGTTTGGTTCCTTCTGCTGGCCTTTATCTATTTCAGTAAAATCCGCAAGACACCTCAACACATGTCCCGGCGGCAAGATCACTTGGGCAAAGTGGCGAAAGAAAAGTCTGCAGCTTTGCTCTTCCTGAGGCAGAGTCGCTAAAACCTTCCCAGTTGTCGATCCTCTGATGCAATCACTCACTATTACTCAACCGGACGACTGGCATCTCCATTTGCGCGATGGAGATGTCCTACGCGATGTCGTCGAGGCTAGCGCCCGCCAGTTCGCCCGGGCCATCGTCATGCCCAATCTCAGGCCACCTGTTACGACTGTTGACCATGCCCTGGCCTATCGCCAGCGCATCCTAGCCGCTTTGCCCGAGGGCAGCCTCTTTGAGCCTCTGATGACGCTTTACCTGACCGATACCACTTCAGTCGAAGAAGTCCGGCGGGTTTCGGAATCTACCGTCGTCCATGGCTTCAAGCTCTATCCGGCCGGTGCAACGACCAATTCCGATGCGGGCGTCAACCAACTGGAAGCCCTCTATCCCCTCTTCGAGACCATGGAAAGGCACGACGTGCCGCTGTTGGTTCACGGTGAGGTGACGGATGCCGACATCGACATTTTCGATCGGGAGAAGGTTTTCATCGATCGCCACCTGGTTCCGCTCGTCCAGCGATTTCCGGCCCTGCGCGTGGTGCTGGAGCACATCACCACGCGAGAAGGCGCACACTTTGTACGCGATAGTCGTCAGGGTGTGGCTGCGACGATCACCGCCCACCACCTGCTCTACAACCGTAATGCGATGCTGGCGGGCGGCATCCGGCCGCACTTTTACTGCTTGCCCATCCTCAAGCGGGAGCCCCATCGGCAAGCGATGCTGGAAGCGGCTACCAGCGGAAATCCCAAATTCTTTCTGGGTACCGACAGCGCGCCTCATGTGCGTCAGGCGAAGGAATCGGCCTGTGGCTGTGCCGGCTGCTATACCGCTCATGCCGCTCTGGAGCTTTATGCCACGGCTTTTGATTCAGTGAATGCCCTCGAAAAACTTGAGGGCTTTGCCAGTTTTTACGGCGCCGATTTCTACCGACTGCCGCGCAACGCCCGCCAGATCAGGCTGGAGAAATCGACCTGGACACTGCCTGAACAACTCAGCCTGGGTGATGATGCGTTGATCCCCTTCATGGCGGGTGAAACCATCGGTTGGCGCGCCTTTCACGCTGAATGCCTGTGATAGTATTGCGAACTTTTGGCCCCTAGCTGGCGGGTGATCTCATACCCGTTATCCAACCGTCTTACCAATGCAAGAACACAAACTCACCCATCTCAAGCAGCTGGAAGCCGAGAGCATCCATATTATTCGGGAAGTGGCCGCTGAGTTCGATCGGCCGGTCATGCTCTATTCGATCGGCAAGGACTCGGCGGTGATGCTACACCTGGCCATGAAGGCGTTTTATCCGGGCAAGCCGCCCTTCCCTTTGCTGCATGTGGATACCACCTGGAAGTTTCGGGAGATGATCCAGTTTCGTGATCGCCTGGCGCATGACTTGGGTTTTGACTTGATCGTCCATATCAATCAGGAAGGCGTGGCGCAGGGCATCGGGCCGTTCACGCATGGCAGCGAAAAGCACACGGACATCATGAAGACCGAGTCGCTGAAACAGGCCCTCAACCAGTATCAGTTCGATGCCGCCTTTGGCGGGGCGCGGCGTGACGAGGAAAAGTCACGGGCCAAGGAGCGAGTCTATTCGTTCCGCGACCAGCATCATCGCTGGGACCCTAAGAACCAGCGTCCGGAACTCTGGAATGTCTACAACGGCAAAGTGAACAAGAGCGAGAGCATCCGCGTGTTTCCGCTCTCCAACTGGACCGAACTGGATATCTGGCAGTACATCTATCTGGAGAATATTCCCATCGTGCCACTGTATTACGCGGCCGAGCGGCCGGTGGTGCAGCGTGATGGCATCCTGATCATGGTCGATGACGATCGCATGCCGCTGGCGCCGGGCGAAGTGCCGGAGATGAAGCAGGTTCGTTTCCGCACCCTGGGGTGTTATCCGCTGACCGGCGCGGTGGAATCGACCGCGACCACCCTGCCCGAAATCATTCAGGAAATGCTGCTGACAACGACGTCCGAACGGCAGGGTCGGTTGATCGACCATGACCAGGCCGGCTCCATGGAAAAGAAGAAAAAAGAGGGGTATTTCTGAATGTCGCACCAATCCGACCTGATCGCCAGCGACATTCATGCCTACCTGGCCCAGCACGAACGTAAGGAACTGCTGCGCTTTCTGACCTGCGGCAACGTCGATGATGGCAAGAGCACGCTGATTGGCCGCCTGCTGCATGACTCGAAGATGATCTATGAGGATCAGATCGCCGCCATCCGCAAGGACAGCGCCAAGTTCGGTACCACCGGAGATGATTTCGATCCGGCCCTGCTGATGGATGGCTTGCAAGCGGAACGCGAGCAAGGCATCACCATCGATGTCGCCTATCGCTATTTCTCAACCACCCGGCGCAAGTTCATCATCGCCGATACCCCGGGCCATGAGCAGTACACCCGCAACATGGCGACCGGCGCCTCGACCTGCGATCTGGCCATCATCCTGATTGATGCCCGCCATGGCGTGCAGACCCAGACCCGTCGTCACAGCTATATCGTATCGCTGCTGGGCATCCGCCATGTGATCGTGGCAATCAACAAGATGGATCTGGTCGACTTCAGCGAGGACGTGTTCAACAGTATTCGGGCTGACTATCTGGCCTTTGCCGAGAAACTGGCCATCAAGGACATCCGTTTCCTGCCGCTGTCGGCGCTCAAGGGCGACAACGTGGTCAATCCCAGCCCGAGCATGTCATGGTTCTGCGGGCAGCCGCTGATGGCCTTGCTGGACAGCATCGAGATCGCCGACGATCAAAATTTTGTGAATCCGCGCTTCCCGGTTCAATACGTCAACCGGCCCAATCTGGATTTTCGCGGCTACAGCGGCACCGTCGCCGCCGGCATCTTCCGCAAGGGTGATCCGGTGATGGCGCTGCCGTCGCGCAAGACCACCCGGATTGCCTCAATCGTCACCTATGACGGCGAACAGGAAGAAGCCTTTCCGCCGCAGGCTGTCACCATCACCCTGGAAGACGAGATCGATGTCAGCCGGGGCGACATGCTGGTGCGGCCGGACGATCAACCGCTGCTGGAATCGCGTTTCCTGGCGCATATCGTCTGGATGACCGAGGCGGCGCTGGTGCCGGGCCGGCAGTATCTGATCAAGCAGAATACCCGTGTGGTCACGGGTTCGGTGCCGCATATCCGCTATCGCATCGACGTCAACACCCAGGCCCATCATCCGGCGACCCAACTGCACCTGAACGAGATCGGTCTGTGCGAGGTGGCTCTCAGCGCGCCCATCGCTTTCGATCCCTACACCGTCTGCAAGGGCACCGGCTCCTTCATCGTCATCGATCGGTTGACCAATGTCACCGTCGGGGCGGGGATGATACTGGGACTATCCGATCAGGAGGAATCCAAAGGCCGCGTAACCCTGCAGGAACGCGAAAGCCGCTTTGGCCAGAAGGCCGTGACGATCGAATTAGGTGCGTCGCGGCGCGAACTGGCTTACGAACTGGAGCGGCGATTGTTCAATCTCGGTCATGCCGCCATGGTATTGGATGATCCTGATACGGTCTCTCAGGCCAAGGTCATTGCCCTACAGATCAATCGCGCCGGCCTGATATGTTTCCGTGCACTGGACGGTGAGGACGCACCTCAAGACACTAACGCCATCCAGGCTTCCCCAGAACTAAAATCGGCAGACGATCTGTTCGACTGGTTGAGTCATGAGGGGATCCTGCTGACCTGAGGTTAAGGCAGCGTCCAGTAGTGCCGATGCTCCCGACGCCAGCCCGTGGGCATTGATATCCCGGCGTTGGCCTTTACCTGAATGGTGATGGCACCGTCCTCGCCGCTATTCATGATATTCACGTCATGCGCCTGGTAACGGGCCATGACTGTGGGATGGGGAAATCCGAAACGATTCAAATAACCGGCGGGAATCAAGGCCCAGCGCGGGTGCACAGCTTCGACGAACGCTTCGGTCGATGAAGTCTTGCTGCCATGATGAGGCACGATCAGCACTTCACTGCGGATACTCGCAGCGTCCCGCTGCAGTAATTGCCGCTCTCCTTCCACCTCGATGTCGCCGGTCAGTAGGACCCTGCCCCCTTGAGCGCCCACTCGCAGCACGCAGGAATTGTCATTTTCCTTTTCCCCGGGCACCACGGGCGCCAGCATTTCAAACACAACCCCATCCCACTCCCACCGCTGTCCAGCCATGCAGTTCACGGCCGGGATGTCTGTGAACCGCGATACCACGCTGGTGTAAAGCGTATTCACGGCAAACGTGTCAAGCAATGGCCGAGCGCCACCGATATGGTCGTTATCGCCATGACTGACGATCAGTGCATCCAGTTGATGGACTCCCCGGGCATGAAGATAGGGCGCAATGACCGCACTACCCATATCAAAACTCGCGCTGAGGCGAGCTCCGGTGTCGTAAACCAGCGTTTTGTGGCGCGTTTCGATGACGGCAGCCAACCCCTGCCCGACATCCAGCAGGGTCAACCGATAGCCGCCCGGTCCCGGCCGATCGGGTTCGTGGAATGCCGCCGGCAGCCACATCACCAGTCCCAGCCAGCGCCCCGGTATTCCTAGGGGCGCGAGCATCCAGACCACGCCCAACAGCGCAAGCAGGATGCACCAGACCGGTGGTTCCGCATGAGTCCATTGGGCATAGGGCAATACCGATAGCGCCTCCAGCGCCCGCCATGCGGTTTGCATGATGAATTCCGCCAGCATCAACAAGTCCTGACCCAAGGTCGGAATGACCGTCAAAAGCAAGGTCCCTGTCAGACATATTGGAATCAGCACCGTCCCCAGAATCGGTACAGCCAGCAGATTCGCAATCGGCGATATCAGGGAAACCTGACCAAAGAACAGCAGCAGCAAGGGTGCCAGACCGATCGCGGTGATCCAGTTGATGCGCCATAACAGGCGACCGGCGCCCAGGTTTCCAACGCGCCCAGCCACCGTATAGTCAATCATGCCCACTGCACCGAAGGAGAGCCAGAATCCCGGCGCCACGACCGCCAGGGGATCCCACAGCAAGACCGCGACCAGGGCTAATGCGAGCACGTGCGATGCACGAAGATGTCGTTGACAGACTATGCCGCCCATCGCCACCGCGATCATGATCATGGACCGCTGGGTCGGAATGGCAAAGTCCGCCAGTGCCGAATACAGGAACGCGGCAAATAATCCAGCCCAGGCTGCCATTGCGGGGGGCGCCCAGCGCATGATGCCGAGGCGTGCCGTCGCCTTCAGTGTCACCACAAAGATGAAACCGGCGATCAAACCAATATGTGACCCGGATATAGCAATCAGGTGAGCGGTACCAGTCCTGCGCAGAACCTCCCACTGCCGGCGAGTGATGTCATCCTGTTCTCCCATCGTCAGTGCCTTGAGCAGGCCGGCGACAGGACTTTTACCTAAGGCCGTGCCGAGCCGGTCATAGATACGCTGCCGCCCGGACTGCAGCAACGCCGTCAGATTTAGTGATGGCTGGACCGGTCGGTTTTCTGATGTGTCGCGGACATAACCGACCGCACGAATTCCCTGGGCAAACAGCCATTGCTCATAGTCAAATCCTCCCGGGTTCATCATCCCGCGAGGTGGTCGGAGGCTGAGTCTTAACTGCCAGGATTCGCCGGCCTTCAGCGGCTGCATCCCGTCATACCAGCTGATGCGGACCATGCGCGGAATCGAGACCCCCGCCGGCTCGACGATGCGCGTCACATTGAAGTCGAAGCGCAGTCCGCGGTCCATCAGGCTGGGAATGCCCTGGACCCACCCCTCCACCAGCACCTCCTGCCGGTCTTCGCTCTCCGGCAAGGCATCCGCCAGGCGCAGTGCGCCATAGGCCCACGCCCAGCCGAGTCCAATGGCGATGGAGAGCAGGAACACCTGTCGCAGGCGCAGAAACAAGAACCCAGCAAGCACCAGCGGCAGACTCACCCATGGCGAAGGCATTGCGGGAAGCTGCTGGATCAACAGTATGCCCAGCGTCAGCCCCAGCGCAAACCGCGGCATCAGGGTATCCGGTGCAATGTATGAACGCTTGACTGCCGGCATTCTTTCTGGAGTCAGCTCAGGGGTTAGAAAAAGGCTGGTGCGGGCCCATCATATCGCCCGCGCAATGGGCAGTTGGTCCCATCGTGTCGTATAGGCCGGGGTCGGATGATTGCGGTTCATGCGCCAGTTGCCAACCCGGGCATGCCGGCTGGCGCCCTGGGCGGCGGTCCAGAGGGTTTCACGTCCCATCTCCCGATTGATGCGATCCATGACGGCCATGAGCGCCTGACGCGACAGATTTAGACAACCACCGTTTTCATACTCATCCCCGAATAGCGCAGCTGATGCTCGCGGGCAGGTGTCAGGTCCAGCAGCATGATGCCCGCCTTCTGATAACGGAACCCCGGCTTGTAAATGCTGCGAAGTCCTTCCAGCCCTGCCGCCGTCAGCGCCAGCGTATCACTGATGGATGCGTTGAAGCGGAGGGTGATGCTGGGATGGTATTGCGACTCGTGGCTGTTGAACGGTGGCGTGTGCAGAAATACCGTGATTGATTGGGTTTGAGAACCCTCCTTGCGCAGTTTCTCGGCCGCCCGTGCGACATAGGTGCTGACCGCCTGGCTCAGGGCCTCTAGATCCGTGATCAGCTGACCAAAACTGCGCGATGAGACAATCTGTTGCTTAGCTGGCGGCGACTCCTCCAGAGGAAAACAGGCGATGCAAAGGAGTTCCAGCGCAGTCCGGTCGACCCCTCCATTGAAGTGTCTGCGCACCCAGACTGGATCGACCTGACTCAGATCCCGTGCCGTATAAACCCCCAGCCCGACCAGCCTGGTCGCCCAGCGTGGTCCGACTCCCCATACATCAGCCACCTCCAGCGAGGCCAGATACCGCTCCAGCATGGACTCGGATAGAGCCGTCAAGTCGCAGATACCCGCCGCCAGAAAATCGGGATGCTTCTTGGCCAGCCGGTTGGCCAATTTGGCGAGGGTCTTGGTCGGGCCGATTCCGATGCCAACCGGAATGCCGGTCCAGCGCCCCCACCTTCCGGCGCAGTTCATGGGCCATCTTCCCCATGACCAGAGATTGAAACCCTGTCCATTCGATGAAGGATTCGTCTATCGAATAAATTTCCTATCGGTCGGAATACTGTCCGATCACGGACATCAAGCGGCTGGAAAGATCTGAATACAGCGAGTAGTTCGACGATAGGGCGATGCCGCCGGCCCGCTCATAATCGCGGCGAATCTTGAAGTAGGGAACCCCCATGGTAATGCTCAGCGCCTTGGCCTCATTTAAGCGGGCCACCACCCAACCATCGTTGTTCGAGAGCACCACCACCGGCCGCTCATTGAGGTCGGGGCTGAATACCCGCTCGCAACTCACATAGAAGGCATTGCCGTCGATGAGCGCGAAGACCCTATCAGACTGCCGCATGGATGACATGCTTGACCACGCCCCAGATAACGCAGTCCAGTCCTTCGGAGATTTTGAGCGGCGCGTAGGCTGGATTTTCGGGATGCAGCCAGGGACCATCCGGCTTCAGGAGCAGGCGTTTGACGGTGAGTTCGCCGTTTACAGCGCCGATCACAATGCGGCCATGCGTGGGTTCGATGGCCCGATCGACCACCAGCAGATCGCCATCGTGAATCGCCGCGCCCTCCATGGAATCGCCCTGAATACGCACAAAGAACGTCGCCGCAGGGTGATCGATCAGATGTTCATTGAGATCCAGACGCTGGTCAACGTAATCCTCAGTGGGCGAGGGAAAACCCGCGGGCACACGACTGGCGAATAGGGGAAATGACTGGGTGGGCGGCTCGCCGAGCGGGGTGTAACACCGCAGCACCTGAGCGGAAGGTATCGTCCTGCCCGTCTGATCGCGTTTAAAACGGCCTCATCGCTTTCACGACGCTGCGTTTTCAGTTGATCCAGGGGTTTCTGGATGTCGGGCAAAAGACTAACGGGTATGCGAATCGCCCGCGTGGATTGGCCATAGGCATTGCTGCCGGGCTTCCGGCCGGCACCGGGACGAGGACCACCGCGTGGGGACATGTGCTACTCCTGCTGGCTGAAAATGGACACTTTCTTAAAATGTACAGATTTCATTATCGCAGGAGTAGCGGGTGATTGATCCGACCTTGAATACGTGATTCCGTTGCCGGGCGAGCGTGTCGACAGCGGCCCTCCGACAGGCTTGGGGCGAGCGTTTTAGTGTTTGTGCCCGCACATCCCGGAACCACAGCCGCCGCCCTGGAAGGACGGAGTGGCGCAAGGCGGCTCAGCGTACCGGCTGGCGCTGCTCTTCCCATGAACGGCAGGGGCCGAAACCAGTTTCCGCACGTCAGCGTTGCCACACTCCGGACAGGACGGAACCGGATCGCTGATCTTGTGCATCGCGGTAAAGGGATGAGCGCAGGGTTTACATTGATAATCGTAAGTGGGCATGAATCAGTACCGTCAGGAAAAATAAAATTATCTCAAATGGGTTCGGCCATCAGAAGGGCTTTAGCGCGGCCAGCAGCACGATGCCGACCAGGAACAAGACGGGCACCTCATTCATCCAGCGATAGTAGACGTGGCTGCGTCGGTTGCGATCGTACTTGAAGTCCGCCAACCAGCGGCCGCACTGGATGTGATAAAGCACCAGCAAGACCAGTAATCCAAGTTTGGCATGCAGCCAGCCGCTTTGGCCATAACTGGCCCAGGCATAGTCCACCAGCATCCAGATGCCGAAAATGAAAGTCAGGATCATGCCGGGCGTGGTAATGCCCCAGTAGAGCTTCCGCTCCATGACCTTGAATCGCTCCAGGCTGATCCTGTCATCCGACATGGCATGATAAACAAACAGCCGGGGCAAGTAGAACAGCCCGGCAAACCAGGTCACCATGGAAATGAGGTGGAGGGCTTTCAGCCACATGGTGAGTAATCTCCGTTGGGCAATGCGGCGAATCGGTCGAGACCAATATAAAAAGCCGGCGGAGTTGGAAACTCCGCCGGCTGGGACGAATGAATGACAGGAATTACTCTTCCAGCTGCTGGATGCCGTCCAGAAACCAGGTGGGCTGGCGGCTATTGCGAGACCGGGTGAAATGCCAGACTTCGCGTACCTGGCTTGGTCTTGCATCACGCTCCTCACGCATCAGCACATCGAATAGAACCGTCACTTCCCGATCAGAACCGATATCACGCACTTCAAGCAATTCGACATCGACCTTGAGTAGGTCCGTGACGTTCTCGGCCCCGCCTCGCGCCAGAATCTGCTCCTGCAGTTCGGCAAATACCTTGTCGGTGGTCAGGCCGCGCAATTCGGCCACATCGCCCTCATCCCAGGCTTTCTGCATGGTTTCATAGGCTGCCTTGGCGCCACTCAGGAAAGCCGGAGCATCGAAATCGGTCGGAACCGGAACCGAGCCACCCGTCGTCGTACCGCCGGAAAATCCACCCTTGCGCGAGAGGATGTCGGTATCGAACCCTGCTCTGCCAGGGTGATCACTGGCATCATGTGTCTGACGGCCATAAACAGAGTCGCTCGCGGCTGCTGCCTCGCCATAGTAACCAGCGCCCGAGGTCGCGGTTCTCTCCGCGCTTTGTCGACGTGCAGCAAAAAATTTGAATAGCAGAAAGGCCACCCCGCCAAAAATGAGGATGTCGAGGAAATTGATTCCCTCGAATCCGCCACCCATGAACAGGGCACCCAGGAGCCCACCTAACGCCAAGCCGCCGAGTAACCGACCAAAGCCACCGCGTTGCGAAAGGTTATTGCGCATGGCCTGGTTACGCTGTTGCGCAGCCGACATGGCCGGCTGCTGAGCCGGCGCACCCGGTCGGTTCATGCCGGGATTGGCGGGGCTGGGTGAGCGCTGATAGGGCATGTTGAAGGAGGGCCGACCACCGAAGGAGCGACCACCCCCCATACGCGCGGCATAGGCCTCGGAAATGGTCGCCGACAGCACCAGCGATCCCATCAGGGCGCTCAATAAAAAACCGGTTTTTTTGTTCATCTGATTAAATCCTGTCTGATGAAGGACGCGATACACGATGTGCGTCTGCACAAGCAAAAATCAAGTCGGTGTACGATGCGAGCGCTAGGACCTACGACCCTCGCACATAGTTCGTAGCGTGCTGCGCTCGGCTGTTGATGCGTCAGGATGTAACCTGCATGCCTCGACTGACTCCGCAGCTTTACAGCATCTCCAAAAACTACTGTACCATTTTGTTGTCCTATTGCCCGTCCTTAACCACACGGAGATTTTGCATGAACCGATCGGAAACCGTTATCAGTCGCCGCGCTCCCAGCGTTCTTGAAACCAACCGCGTTTTGCGCAACACCTATGCGCTGTTGGCCATGACGCTGATTTTCAGCGCCGTCTGTGCAGGCGCATCCATGATGCTAGAACTCCCCTACCCTGGCATTTTAGTGACATTGGTCGGCTATTTCGGACTGCTCTATCTGGTCAATCGCTTCAACGACCGAGCCCTAGGCCTGCTGTTTCTGTTTGCGCTAACCGGCTTCATGGGCATGACTCTGGGCCCAATTCTTAATGGTTACATCGGTCATTACGCCAACGGCTCACAACTGGTGGTCATGGCCATGGGCGGAACCGGTCTGACGTTCATCGGGCTATCCACCTACGCGCTCGTCACCCGTAAGGACTTCAGCTTCATGGGCGGAATGCTCGGCGCCGGCATTCTGGTCGCATTCCTCGCCGGTCTGGCGGCGGCCTTCATTCCCGGGCTGACCGGACTGTCCATGGCCGTCTCAGCAATGTTTGTGCTGCTGATGTCCGGCATGATCCTTTACCAGACCAGCGAAATC
The DNA here is from genome assembly GCA_044237765.1 of Methylococcaceae bacterium. Lineage (GTDB taxonomy): Bacteria > Pseudomonadota > Gammaproteobacteria > Methylococcales > Methylococcaceae > UBA6136. The sequence goes on from JBIIEQ010000049.1 coordinate 18,909, forward strand.
ATACATGGCGGCGAAACCAACTACATCAGCGCCACGCTGACGCTGTTCATCACTATCTACAACCTGTTCACCAGCCTGCTGCAACTCTTCGGCATCATCGAAGGCGAAGACTAAGCACAAATTGACGCCCATGCGCTGGTCATTCATGTGATCAGCGTATTGGCGATTGACGGTTTTTTCGAAAATTCTCCAAGGCTAGGAGAACCCCCAGACTAATCAATAATCGCTTTTTGGGCATGCTATCCTAAGCGGCGTTTCCCCCAGCCAACCCCATGCATCTCCCTGATTTCAAAAACAACCGCGTGCTTGTCATCGGTGACCTGATGCTGGATCGCTATTGGCACGGCGGGACGTCGCGGATTTCTCCGGAAGCCCCGGTTCCTGTGGTGCGGGTGAGTGAAATCGAGGAGCGAGCCGGCGGAGCGGGCAATGTCGCATTGAATATCGCTGCACTGGGGGCTCGCGTTAGCCTCCTGGGCTATCGGGGAGAAGACGAGCCGGGGATCAGCCTTCACAGACTCCTTGAATCGGCAGGCATCGACTGTCACCTAGAGACGCAGACTACCTTTCCCACCATCACGAAACTGCGCGTACTCAGTCGCCATCAGCAATTGATCCGTCTCGATTTCGAGGAAGACTTTCAGCAGATCGATCCGCAAAGCCTGCGTGGCACATTCGAACGGCAATTGTCCGCTGCCGACATCGTTGTCCTGTCGGATTATGGCAAGGGCACACTGAAAAACATTCAACCGCTGATTGAATTGGCTCAAAGCCATGGAAAAACGGTGTTGGTTGATCCTAAGGGTACGGATTTCTACAAATACCGGGGGGCCACCTTGCTGACTCCCAACCGGGCTGAGTTCGAATCCGTCGCCGGGGCTTGCCACGATGAGTACGAACTCGTCGAGCGGGGTCTGGCCATGCTGGATCGGCTGAACCTGAAAGCCCTGCTAATTACCCGTGGCGAACACGGCATGACCCTGCTCCAGCGCGCGCAGCCAGCCCTTCACCTGCCCACGCATGCAAAGGAGGTCTATGACGTCACTGGTGCAGGGGATACGGTGATCGCCACGCTGGCGACAGGGTTGTCAGCAGGCCTTTCCATCGCGGACGCGACAAGGCTGGCCAATCAAGCGGCCGGTCTGGCCGTCGCTAAACTGGGTACGGCGACCATTTCAACCGCGGAACTCGCTCAGGCGGTAAGGGGATATCGCACCCAGCGTCGCGGCGTGATTGATATTGAAGTGCTGATCCCCTTGCTTGATGGTCTGCGCGGCCAAGGTGAAAAGATCGTTGCAACCAACGGCTGTTTCGACATTCTTCATCCCGGACATGTCGATTACCTGCAACGAGCCCGCGAGTTAGGCGATCGGTTAGTCGTGCTGGTCAACTCCGATACCTCGGTTCAGCGTTTGAAGGGACCAGAGCGACCCATCAATCACCTGCCCCATCGTATGACAATGTTGGCCGCGCTCGAATGTGTGGATTGGGTAGTGTCCTTCGAGGAAGATACCCCGCGAGATGTGATCGGTCGTTTGTTGCCCGATATCTTGGTCAAGGGCGGAGACTATGCCGACATCGAATCCATCGCCGGACATGACCATGTCATCAAAAACGGGGGCGAGGTGAAGATACTGCCTTTCGTCGAGGGCCACTCCACGACGGGACTGATTGAAAAAATCACCCGACGCCGGCAATCCAGGACCAATGACATCTCCGCATCGCGCACCGAGTCACCCCAGTAATCATGGCCGAACGTACCCGCAAGAAAACCGATAACGTCGAAGCGCTGAAGATTCCCCCGTACTCGATCACGGCGGAACAGTCGGTGATCGGCGCCCTGATGTTGGACAAGCAGTCGTGGGACAAGGTCGCCGATTTTCTGATCGAGGACGATTTCTACCGCCGCGACCATCAGCTAATTTATCGGGCCATCAAGATCCTGGCCGAAAAGCAGTCGCCGCTGGACGTCATCACGCTCTCTGAAATACTGGAACAACTTGGCTGGCTGGAGGAGTGCGGTGGCTTGGCCTATCTTGCAACGCTGGCCAAGGAGACCCCCAGCGCGGCCAACATCGTCGCTTACGCGGAAATCGTTCGGGAAAAATCGGTGTTGCGGCAATTGATCAGCTCAGGCTCCGATATTGCCGACTTGGCCTTTTACCCACAGGGACGACAAACCATCGAGCTGATCGAGTCGGCGGAACAGAAGGTATTCCACATTGCCGATCAATACCGGCGCAAGGGCACGGGCTTCAGCCCGATCAAGCCGTTGCTGGCGAAAGCCATCGACCGTATTGAAATGCTGTTCCAGAAGGAGGGTCACATCACCGGCGCCAGTACCGGTTTCAACGATTTTGATGACTTGACGTCCGGCATGCAGCCGTCCGATCTGGTGATCGTAGCCGGTCGTCCATCCATGGGCAAAACCACCTTTGCCATGAACATCGCCGAGCATGTCGCCATCAAGGAGCAGGTGCCGGTAGCGGTTTTCAGCATGGAAATGCCCGGCGAGCAGCTGGCCATGCGCATGATTTCCTCCCTGGGCAGGATCGACCAGCATCGGGTCCGCACCGGCAAGCTGGAGGATGATGAATGGCCGCGGATGACCTCGGCCATCAATATCCTCGCCGAAACCAAGCTCTACATCGACGATACGCCGGCCATGACCCCCACCGAGGTACGGGCTCGTTGTCGCAGATTGGCGCGTGAAAATGACGGCAAGCTGGGCCTGGTTGTGCTCGATTATCTGCAGCTGATGCAATCGCCCGGCTCTGAAAGCCGTGTTAACGAGATCTCCGATATTTCTCGCTCTCTCAAGGCGCTGGCCAAGGAACTGAATGTGCCGGTCATCGCCCTCTCCCAGCTTAACCGCAGCCTAGAGCAGCGACCCAATAAGCGGCCGATCATGTCGGATTTGAGGGAATCCGGCGCCATTGAGCAGGATGCGGACGTCATCGTGTTCATTTATCGCGATGAGGTCTACAACAAGGACACCACCGACAAGGGCACGGCCGAGATCATCATCGCCAAGCAGCGTAACGGCCCCATCGGCACCACCCGCCTGACATTCCTCGGCCAGTACACCCGCTTCGAGAACTTTATCCACGACCCCTATGCCGGCGAGAGTTACTGACGATCCCACCCGAGCTGCCCACGCGATCATCGATACGGCTGCGGCCGGACGAAATCTTCAGCGCATCAAGTCAGTCGTGCCCGACGCCAGAGTCATGGCGGTTATCAAGGCCAATGCCTATGGTCATGGCATGTTGCGAATGGCGCACAGCCTGAAAAATGCTGATGCCTTTGCCGTTGCTCGAACTGATGAGGGATTGTCGTTGCGTCACTGCGGCGTACCACAGCGCATTGCCGTGTTGCAGGGATTTGTCAGCGAAGAGGAACTGCTGGCGCATGCCGCCTCGGCGCTGGAGCCGGTTATTCATTCCGAGTGGCAGGTAAGAATGCTCGAAAATGTCCGCCTGAGCACACCGATTCGGGTCTGGCTGAAGATCGATACCGGCATGCATCGTCTGGGTATTCTTCCTGACGAGTTTGAGTCGCTACTGGCGCGACTACATCAATGTGAGTCAGTGGCCCAACCCATTCCGCTGATGTCGCACTTGGCCAATGCCGATGCGCTTGATGACAGCTTCACCGATCATCAGCTGAACCTTTTTCGGGATGTCACCAAGAGTGTTGCCACCGAAAGCAGCATTGCCAATTCCGCCGGTTTGTTGGGATGGGAAAACGCGCGCTCCGATTGGGTGAGACCCGGCATCAGTCTTTACGGCGTTTCGCCTTTCCCTGACCGGACAGGAAGCGATGAAGACCTGGAGCCGGTCATGACTTTCCGTACTCGGCTCATCAGCATCAAGCTGGCCGCAGCAGGGGCTCGGGTTGGGTATGGTGGGGACTGGATTTGCAAGCAACAAACCTTGCTCGGCGTGGCCGCCGTAGGGTATGGCGATGGCTATCCAAGGTTGGCCCGTTCCGGCACACCCGTGTTGATCAGGAACCAGCGAGCTAGGCTGGCCGGTCGGGTTTCCATGGACATGATCACAATGGATATATCCGATTGCCCGGATTGTCGCGTTGGAGATTCGGTGACCTTATGGGGTCAAGGGTTGCCGGTAGAGGAAATCGCCAGCCATGCTGGCACGATTCCTTACGATCTCCTCTGCGGCATCACTCAGCGGGTGAGAATCATAGAGCAGTGAGCCAGAAAAAACTCACGACCCTCTCCCGGTTAAAAGCTCAGGCAGAATTTTCAAGCAAAAACCCATGTTTTCTAATGTATGGGGATTTCAAACCCAGCAAAGGGGTTTTTCCCAATTACATCACTTGAGAGCAGGTTGTTAGTCGCCGACACACTATTGCTCAAAGATCTTGTCAATGGGCTCTAACTCATACAATGCCGTCACCTTAGATCAGAATCCTTGAGTTGCCCCAAGGGGGTATTAATATATTCTCCTGTGAGCGTTTTGAGGAATGCGACTAAGTCTTCTGCTTCCGCCTCATTCAGCTCCTTACCCGCTTGAACCAGCGCCATCGTTTTCACTGCCTCCTGGAGGGTTGAGGCCGAGCCATCATGAAAGTAGGGAAAAGTTAGCTCAACATTTCGTAGGTTTGGTACTTTAAAGAAGTGCCTGTCTGCCTCATTTTTAGTCACGTTATAGCGGCCATTATCTACTTCAGTAAGTGGATCTCCTCGTAGCTTGAAGTAGTCCTCTCGCCTGCCCATCTTTTCGTAAGACATGCCACCCAATGTCGGACCAAAATGGCATGATGCGCAGTTTATTTTAAAGAGGTAGTAACCGTTCTTCTCTGCTGGAGAGAGGGCATCTTTCCTTCCTCGCAGATATTGGTCAAATCGAGAACCCCCAGTCACCAATGATTCTTCAAACGTGGCAATTGCTTGGGTAATGCTCAGTGTGCTTACTCCTTCCTCAGGATACAGTTCAGCAAACAGCGCCTTGTATCGATCGTCTTGGCTGAGCGTATCCACTACGTGACTCCACTCCGCGCCCATTTCGCCTGGATTCGCCACTGGGCCAGCAGCCTGTTCAACCAGGTCTTTAGCCAGCCCATCCCAGAATTGTGCGAGATTATAAGACGCGTTGTATACACTGGGTGAGTTGATAGGCCCTTTTTGTCCCCGGATACCGGTAGCTACTTTTTCTTGATCTGTACCGCCCTTTGTGAGGCTATGGCAGGATGCGCAGCTCATGGTGTTGTCACCCGAGAGGCGGCGATCAAAGAACAGGCTTTTACCGAGTGCTACCTTCTTTTCGTTTAGAGACACTTTTAAGGGTAACGGATGAACGGGCTCACCTTTGAGCGTGGGTGCGGCATCTTGACTCCATGCCAACTTCTCACGTTCTTCAGCAATCCATGTAAGCATTATGCTTTTTTCGCTCTCATTGAGTCGGCCATTCCAATGCATGGACAGGTACAAATTAGGGGGCATTGAATTGTTTCGAATAACACCCTCCAATCGCGCAAGCATTAGCGGCGTATAGCTCGCTTCTCCGCTGTAGAGTTCTTTGTTGATGAGCAATCTGGCTGAAGCATTGTTTATATCGCTCTCCATCAACTGCCGGGCCACAGGAAGCTCTGAATAAATGGGGAATCTTGTCATGCCAGGCGAGTGGCAATCAATGCATTTATTCTGCATTATCCTGGAAGCGTCTGAGAAGTTTTGTGACTTTCCTGGAACTGCCTTGATTAGGTCATGACTCTCGGTCAAGCCAATCATGTTGGACAATGGCAAAAAAAGCCCCAGTAACACAGCAGCTATTAAAGCTTTTTTTTCAAAGGTAAATTGATTCATGATCCTACATCCCATATTCCTAATATCATTGAATTTGGTTAATTTATTGACTTAAGCCTTGATTGAACCAATGACTTTTTAATATATATTCAAGCTTGACCCAAGCACATGTTTGAGTCAGCCCGCGGCACGTAAGACCTTGCCGTTAATCTGGTCTTTCCTTCAAGAGACCTTTACTCCCCTTACCACATCCCATGTCTCTCCTTCTGTGGCAATAAAGCACTCACATGTTGCCCCTGATTGTGCTATCAGATTCCTGGCCTCAACCAGCATCGCATCAAGAGCTTCATCCTCATGATCTGGATCATGATGGAACAAAAAAAGCTTTTTAACCCGAGACCGATGCGCGAGACTTACGACCTGAGCAACATTTGAACGCCACCCACTCACCTCAGGCTTAAGTTCATGATCAAAATAAGTTGCATCATGTATGAAAAAATCAGCCTCATTTATAAAATCGCACAACGCACAAGTTGAATCATCGTCCAACCCACAATCGCCCAGATCATTATGCGTGATATATGCCAGAGAGCGGCCAGCATGATCAATCCGATAGCCGAGGCAATCTCCTGAATGATTAAGATCGAAAGCAGCAATGGTGACACCATCAAAACGATGCGTACCCGGAGTCATGTCTTCACACGTTACTTCTGCCTGAAAGGCATCAACTGTAATTGGAAAATAGGTACCATCCATCTGGGCGTCAATAAGATCGCGGAATGATCGGCCACCCTCTCCCGGCCCCATCAATGTAATTTTATTTCCTGGAATATAAACTGGCGTAAAAAACGGCAAACAATTCAGGTGATCCCAGTGCGGTTGAGAAACAAAGATATATCCACTGAACTTACCACTAGCCGACTGCATTAGATACCTTGAATATTCTCTGAGGCCAGTTCCAGCATCAAAAATAAAATGGCGGTCACTCCCGATATCAATTCCTAGGCAATAGGTATTACCTCCATACTTTAGAGTTTGTTCGCCGGAGAAGGGCAGCGTACCTCTAGCACCCCAGAATGTGGCTTCGAATCTCTCTGTCATGTCTGTAATTTCCATCTCACCATCCTAGCAATGCTTTAAATACGAAATCGGTTATAAAAATATTTCGCCAAGCACCAAAACTTAAGGACCTATATTTTTTGCCCATGAAGATTAGATTATCTCATGGCTTTAATGATTGATAAATTTTAATTCCAGAAAATTACCATTTAACTTCACAGTCTTCGCTTACAATTTCTGCAGAAATCTGTTCGAAGCTCTTCATGTCAACTACCGCCGGGTCGTTGACCGAATAAATCGGTTGGGAGGCATTCTGGCCTTTCAGGTTGAAATCACCGGTGTGGACAAAGCTCCAGGATTCGCCACAGGCATCACGGACAGCCTC
>JBIIEQ010000110.1:0-7371 GCA_044237765.1 Methylococcaceae bacterium
ACGGAATCGCCCGCCTCGCTCAAGTCATCGAGGGGGTGGTGTTCAGGGATGGAGTACAGGACAACATCGAGAAGATTGCCGCCTGAGCAAACCTGCTCAGATACACAACAATTGACCATTTCTCTGGACATGCTGATCCTGGGGCTTGAGCGGCCGGAACTGGCCTCGAAGATTTACGGCGTATTTTGAACGTCGGATGACGCCGTGAGAAAACAGGACATGCCAGTCCCTGCAACCTCTTCGGTTTCAATGGAGGCCAGGCGTGTGCAAAGAGGGGAGCGAGTCAGAGGGGATAAAACTCAATTGATCGATGGGTTCTGAATCAGCGCTTCAATATCGGCGAGATGGGCCGGCTTGGTCAGATGGTGATCGAATCCCACATGAGCGGTTCGAGCCTTATCATCCGATTCCCCCCAGCCGCTGAGCGCCACCACCAGCATGTCCTTGCCCCAGACCTCAGCCCGGATGCAGCGGCAGACCTCGTAGCCATCCATGCCGGGCATGCCGATATCCAGAAGAACCAGGTGAGGGCGAAACACCTTGGCCAGTTCAAGGGCCGCGTATCCCTCGTGGGCCACACAGACCTCATGACCCTTGTCCAGTAACACCAACTTGAGACTATAAGCCGCGTCCCGATTGTCATCGACCACCAGAATTCTTTTCAGGGAAAACGACGATTTCAGCGCTTTCGATTCGGTTGCTTGCGGAGCATTGGGCGTTGCCGTATTGAGTGGGAGCTGGACAGTAAATTCAGCCCCCTGTCCCAGACCGGGACTGGCCCCCTCGATCGTGCCGCCATGCAGCAGAACCAGTGCCTTTGCCAGGTACAGACCAACGCCCAGGCCACCCTTGGATTTCTCGGCTGAACTGTCCACTTGCCCGAATTGCTCGAAGACATGGCTTAACAGGGATGGATCAATCCCGAGCCCATTGTCCTTGACGGTAATGAGTGCATGGCCATAGCGAGCGTCCAGGGTGAGTGTGAGCTGACCTCCGGGTTCCGTGAATTTGACTGCATTGTTCAGCAGGTTGGAGACCACCTGGACCAGTCGAACCGGATCTCCCATCACCTCGACCGGTTCAGCGGGTAGCTGTACCGTGAGCTGATGTTGCGCGGCATCGATTAGTGGCTGGCACATCTCCACGGCCTCCGGCAGGAGGACAGTCAAATCCACCACTTGTCGTTTAAGGTTGATTTGTCCTCGACTGATGCGGGAGACATCAAGCAGATCATCCACCAGTCGGGCCAGATGCTTGATTTGCCGATGAATCATTTTCAGTGCCCAACTCAAGCGCTCCGGATCTGCCACATCTGCTTTGAACAGGTCAGCGATCATCAGCAGTGGCGACATCGGGTTTCTCAACTCATGAGCCAGCGTCGCCAGAAATTCCGTCTTGTGCAGGTCGGCCAGCTCCAGATCGCGAATCCGCTCGCGCACCTGTTCCTCAAGACGCTTTTTTTCTGTCACATCCTCCAGCGCGATCAGGCAAGCTTTCAGCCGTGGTTCGCGAAAAAGATTGAGCACCACCCAAGCCATCTTGCCGCCGATGTCCAGCTTGATTTCAGTGCTTTCGCCAATACCGCTGGCAATGGCTTTTTGCATCAGAACATTGAAGTGGAGCAGATACTCATCACAGATGAAGGATTGCAGATTGCTCTGGGTGAGGATGGCTCTGGGCTCATCAAAAAACCGGGCTGCTGCATGGTTTGCCTGATCGATCTTGCCCTGAAAGTCGGTCGTCAGGTAGGGAATCGGCGCGAAATCGAAGAGATTCGACGTGCGGCACAGCGCGGTTTGAAGCATGGCTTGCGTCGTGCGCAAGGTTTCATTCTGCATCTCCAGTTCGATCTGGTGGACTTGCAGTTCATGCAGCAGCGTTAGGGGATCCTGCGTCCCTTCATCAGGCAGACGAGACTTGATCCGCTGTTCGGCTTGCTGCCGCAAGGATGAAGGTGGCTTATTCTCAGGCTTGTCGCGTTCGTCACTCACCGTTTTGGCTTTTCCTCAGCTCCGCTTCCAGCTTCTTGGATTCGCTGATATCCATGAAGGTAATGACGACACCATCGATCACATTGTTCTGTGTCCGATACGGCATGATACGCACCCTGAACCAATGGCCATTGAGGGTGGTGACTTCTTTCTCCCGAAAAACCAGCGTGCGCAGGACTTCATGGGCATCCTGCTGCAGTTCCGGATACTGGAGATCGGTGACGATATCCGACAGGGGGCGTCCAGTATCCCCTGTTTTCAGTTTAAACAGGCGGGTGCAGGGTGAAGTGAAGCGACGCACATTGAGCGCCGCATCGAGGAAAACCGTGGCGAGTTCGGTACTCTCCAGCAGGTTGTTCATATCGTTGTTGACCTCTGAAAGATAATCCAGTTTCGATTGAAGCTCCGCATTGATGGTCTGCATCTCTTCGTTCAGCGACTGCATTTCCTCCTTGGCGGTCGTCAACTCCTCGTTGGCTGACTGCAGCTCTTCGTTGGTGGATTGCAGCTCCTCGATGGTGCTGCTGAGTTCCTCCTGCTTTGTCTGCATGTCCTCCTGCAGGCTTAGTATGCGCTGGCGCGCCTGCTCCAGTTGTCCCATCAGTTCAGCTTGATCGGCGCCACGTGATCGGCGCTTTTTAGCCGGTGAGGCAAGCAGTTCAAAGGTCACCATTAGCAATCCGCTCAGGCAGTCGGGTTGGGTAATGGCCCGAACCGTCAGATTGGCCTGTTGATGCCCGGGCCCCTGCTCCAGGGGCAAGCCCTGCAGGCAGACTGGCTTCGCTTGAGCCTCCTTGATGGCGATGCCGAGCTCAAGGCGCAAGCCTTCACGCGCCATGACATGAATATTCCAGTTGGCCTTGCCGGAGGCCGGCTCCAGGAAAGGACCCGTACGGCCATTGATGTAGAGGATGTCACCCTCGGCATTGATCAGCACCGCCGCGGGTGCACAGTGTTGCAGCAGAAACTGATCCGCGGAGGCCTGGAATTGCACCGCAGGAAGGTTCATGCCATAAAGGTCATCGGAAGGTTTTGGCATCGTCGCCCCTGCAACGGAATGAAACCGAAAAGGCAAATCCACCAGCGTCCTGGCGGCTGCATGATCCAGTCGGACATAGATGTGACACTTGCTTGCGACCGGTTTGAATAAATCCGTCTGGTGTCCCAGGCTTTCAGAGTCCCCCAGCACCAGCAGTCCCTGGGGGATCAGGGCATAGTGAAACAGCCGGAGCAATCGGGCTTGCAATTCGGGCCCGAGATAAATGAGCAGATTGCGGCAACTCAGAATATCCAGTCGGGTGAACGGCGGGTCCATGATGACGTTCTGCGGGGCAAAGATCACCATCTCGCGGATATCCTTGCGTACCCGATAGCCGCCACTGTCCTCCAGACTGAAGTAGCGATCTAACCACTCTGCAGGGACATCGGCGGCAATGCTGGTAGGATAAACCCCCAGGCGTGCCTTCTCGATGGCATCGTGATCGAGATCGGTTGCGAAAATTTGCAGAGCGAATCGCCCGGTCGGCTGCAATTCCCGGAGAACTTCCCGAAACAGGATGGCCAATGAATAGGCTTCCTCGCCAGTGGAGCAAGCCGGGACCCAGGCACGGAAATCCCTGCCCGCGGGGTTCTCCAGCAGCAAGGCCGGAAGCATGTCTATCCTGAGTTTGTCCCAAACCTCCGGGTCGCGAAAGAACTGGGTGACTCCGATCAGCAATTCCTTGAACAGCAGATCGACTTCCTGGGGACTTTCCCGCATAAAGCGGACGTAATCCACCGGCGCTTCAATCTTGTGCAGCCCCATCCGCCGCTCGACCCGGCTGCAGAGTGTTTTTCGCTTGTACTGTGAGAAATCGTTCCCCGTGCGATCACGCATCAGAATGATGATTTGCTCGACCGCCTCCTTGAACTGGGGCATCAGGAACGTTTTGCCATCAGCCTTAGAACGAAAGGCAAGTGCCAGCTTAAGATGGGTGAAGAGAAGATTGGGTAAGTCTTCGGCCGCCGCAATGATGTCGGCCAGTCCCGCATCGATGGCACTGCGCGGCATGCTGTCGAAGCCCGCGTCTTCCGGCGACTGCACCAGTACCAGCCCGCCTTGCTCCTTGATGGCCATGAGGCCCGCGGTTCCATCCGAGCCCATGCCTGAGAGGATGACCCCGATGGCGTTTTCATGCTGGTCGTTGGCCAGAGCCCGAAAGAAAAAGTCGATCGGCAGATGGAGCCCCTTGGGTGCGGCGGTATCGAGCAGATGCAGGGCGCCATGCAGCACGGACAGGTCCTTGTTCGGCGGGATGACATACACACAATCCGGCTTAATCGGCATGCGGTTGGCCACCTCCATCACTTTCATGGGGGTAACCCGCTGCAGCAGTTCAGGCAGCATGCCCTTGTGCGTGGGGTCGAGATGCTGAACCACGACAAACGCCAGCCCGGAGGATGGAGGCACATTCGAGAGGAAATGATCCAGAGCCTCGAGGCCCCCGGCAGACGCACCGATACCCACCACCTGGGTCATGGGTTTATATCGGGTCACGGGCGGACTGATCTTGGGCTTCTTGCGGAAAGGCACAGGGATGGCTAGGCATTGAGTCGAGAGGCTTGGGCGAAGACCTTGAGCGGCATCGCAAAGGATTTGACCATTGGCTCATTCGCCGGTTGGATCCGTCAGCAAGATAACACCAACGATTCGCCGTCAACAAACAGCCGGCTCAGATAAGGGTTGATGGAGGACCAGCCATGGCTCAGTTACCTGGGTTGACGGCCGATGGGACAACGCGGCCAGTCACTGCAAGATGACTCTGTCAAGGACGGAACCGCCTGTTGCAAGCCGGCGATGATACCTTCCAGGGAATCATTCACCCCCTTAAAAAATCACCCCCCCCTGTATGCGGATGACACCGAAGGGACGTCCGCATATGCAGACAAAAAGAGGATTGGAGGGATTCCTTAACTTGGGTGGAAGCTTTCATCTCCCCCCCCGATACCCATTAACCTGCGACAAGATGTCATCGATCTTCACCGGCTTCGTGAGGTGGCAATCAAACCCTGCCTCATAGGCTTTCTTCTTGTCCTCTGGCTGACCCCATCCGGTGACGGCGCAAACGACGATACGCCTGCCTCTGGCGGTGGCACGGATTTGACGGCAAACCTCGTACCCGTCCATGTCGGACATACCGATGTCGAGAAGGACTATTTCCGGGTTAAAGACTTGGACACATTCAAGCGCGGCTTGTCCGTCATGCGCCATGCGCACTTCGTGACCCTTTTGCTGTAACAGCAGCTGCAAGACACTGGCCGCGTCGAGATTGTCGTCAACCACAAGAATTCTTCTGATGCATCTCGGCGTTTCCTGATGGGGGGCTGGACTTTCGTTTGACACCTTTTTGGAAACACGGACTAATGGCAATTGGATAACAAACTCACTCCCCCTATGGGGTCCATGACTGTTTGCCTTGATTGTTCCGTCATGCATTTGAATCAACTGTTTTGACAAATACAGGCCCACGCCAAGTCCGCCATTGGATTGATGTTCTGTGCCATCCGCCTGAGTAAAGAGTTCAAACACCTGGTCTAGACAAACTGGGTCGATCCCTCTGCCGTTATCTTTGACGGCAATGACCGCTTGGTCATCTCTTTGCTCCAAAGTAAGCGCCAGCTGTCCGCCGGGTTCGGTGAATTTGGCGGCGTTATTTAGAAGATTCGTCACCACTTGAACCAGCCGAACCGGATCACCATCCACGTGGATGGGTGCTTCAGGCAACTTCAAGGTTAATTGATGATGCGCGGCGTCGATGTTGGGCATCACCATCTGGATCGCCTCCGGCAGAAGGACACACAGATCAAGCAGCTGCCGATTGAGATGGATCTTGCCTTGGGTGATGCGAGACACATCGAGCAGATCATCGACCAGTCGGGACAGGTGCATGACTTGACGCTCAACGAGGTCGGAAATCCAAGGCAAGTTGGTTTTGTCCACACGGCCTTCATGCAGCAGGTTGGCGGCTATGAGCAAGGGAGACATGGGATTTCTCAATTCATGTGCGAGTGTCGCCAGAAATTCTGTTTTGCGACGGTCGGCCAGCTCCAGGGCTTCACTCCGTTCACGAATCGTATCTTCAAGTCGTCTGCGCTCCGTCATGTCACGGCAGATGGTGGCTATAAATTCCACTTCCCCGGTTTTAGGGTCTCTAGGGGCCAGAATCAGCTGGGAAAACTCTTTCTCCGAGCCATCCTGGCTCAGGAAAACCGTATCTCCCTGCCAACAACCTTCACTCATTGCAGTCGGTATGGCATTTTCCGTGACCCGCCGATAAGCCCACTCCGGGTGTGCATCACGTATGTGCTTGCTTTCGATAGGGACCTCATCACTACATCCCAGCAAGCTACGACAAGTCGCATTGCCGTAGTCAAGCACGCCATCGAGTGATCCAGTGGCTATCAGATCGCTGCTCGCTTCAACGATAAGGGCGAGCCGTTTATTCTGCAGTTCGATGTGTTTCCGTGCTTCAATGTCGGTGTGCGTCCCGATGATGCGTGTGGCATTACCCCCAGCATCACGCTCAACCACTTTGCCTTTGGCCAACACCCAGTGATACCGGCCGTCGTTGAAACGGAGTCGATATTCCATCTGATGTTTATCATCACTGGGGCCACGGCCCGCTATGTAAGCCAGAACCTGATCGAGGTCTTGCGGGTGAATCAGGGACTTCCAGAGTCCAAACGCCTCCTTACTCGGCAACGGGTCGCCTTGTATAACCTGTTGAGGAAATGAGTAGAAAACGTCACCCGTTTGGATGTTCCAGTCCATCACGCCGGTGCTGGAGGCTTCAAGGGCATGACGTAGCCGTTCCTCGTTGAATTGAACCTTCTCTGTGATAGCGGCCAGTTCAGCCGTACGCTCCGCCACCCGCGACTCCAATTCGGCGAGAAGCGCTTTCTCTTTAAGTTCTGCTCGCTTGCGATCCGTGATATCGGTCACAACACCGTCCCAAAGTGTCCCTTGATCGCCCAGGAGCGTGGGGCGGGAACTGATACTGAGCCAGCGGATTTGGTCGTGGATAAGGAATTGCCCCTCAAAGTGAAAGGGTTCTTTCACCACGAAGGCGTGTTGATTCGCTTGGATAAAGCGCGCGTAATCGTCCGGAATGGCCGCATCAAAGGCGATCGATGCATCCTGCATCAACTCGCTTCGAGAAAAGCCGACCAGTTCACAGAGACGGTCACTGACAAAAGTGAACTCTGCTTGTTCAACCGGAGAAATGGTCAATTGTTGTGTATCTGAGCAGGTTTGCTCAGGCGGCAATCTTCTCGATGTTGTCCTGTACTCCATCCCTGAACACCACCCCCTCGATGACTTGAGCGAGGCGGGCGATTCCGT
>JBIIEQ010000111.1:0-7351 GCA_044237765.1 Methylococcaceae bacterium
TTGCAGTTGACCATGAGCCGTTCTGTGTGCTTTTGTCGGCGTCCAACGGAATGCGCCCACACCAACCGCGTTCGCTTTTGCAGATTTGATGACTCTGTAAGCACTACCATCTTTGGCAAACTTCACTCTAACAGGCATGTTTTTCTGAATCAGGTTCAGCTGCCATCCAATAGCGAATAGCTGCTTAACGACGGCGGTATCGGATGGGATATTCGGCTGTACGAAGGGTTTTGAGTGGTCGTAAGGTTTGGTCGGATTCGGAGTGAAGGTTGCTGTGACTTGGTTGTCAGCGTTCATTGTTAAAATGCAGGGGCCTGTTCCGCTGCAAGCGCCACCCCAACCGCTAAAACTGTACCCACTTACAGGGTCTGGCTGTAAAGAAACAGATGCTCCCTGCGGGTATCTTGAAGTGCAGGTCGGCCCGCAATTAATTCCTTCTGGATTGCTTATAACTGTTCCAAAGCCCTTTTTTTCCACTATTAATGCGTGCCTATATTCTTCATGTTCAATTGGGTAGATATTAAAATCCTGATTATCAAAGTATGAAATGCGATTTGGCATTGTTTGTTTGATTGTGGATTCTAATTCAGGTGGAATTCGGGTGGAATGATAACGGATAGCTAGGTACGGAAGGAAGCTCTCTGCAATATCCTCTCTAAGCGGATAGTCTCTTGCGTAATCCGATATAAAGCCATCATCAAGAGCTTGTGAATTAAGCCAGCCTATAGAATTTGCGTGATACGGATCCATAGACGTATGGCAGGCTTCATGAGCGAGGGTCTCTTCGAGTATACCATTTTTTATATAATACTCTGACATTCCCGTATGTATGAGTATGTTATTGTCGCCACCGCCAAAGGGCTTATTTCCTTTGTGGATCGATACTGTCTTAAGGTCTTTTCTCAATACATTAGGTAACTGGCCGATGGCATGACTATAGAAGCTGGCTTGTATTTCTCCTTCTTCTTTTGATCCAAACTCCGGATTTACTTGGAATTCAATCGTTGAGCCATTGTCGTAGTATGCATCGAATAGGAATGGAGAAATCGTTCTCCATCCATATCTTCGGTCGTACATAAGCCGGCTTGCTGTACCTTTATAGCTTAGTCCTGTCTTCGTGGATTTATCGTTCGCTCTTATTATTTCTGGATTAATGAATATCGTTCCTCCAAAAGGCGGGGATTTAATTGGAGGTGGGTTTTCAGGGTCTGCGATCCGCTTGGCTATTATGCCTGGATATACGTAAGAGGCCCTTTCTACTGTATAGGCGACATTGCAAAAGATGCTGTCTAGTTTATTGCACTGTACAGCATTGTTTGCCTGCGCGTTTGGCTGCAGCCGCAACTCATCAAGATATCCGACAAAAGTTGTCGTAAACTTATCTTGCCATTTCCGAATGGCTATTCTTGTATCGGTAATGGCGCCTGAGGAATCCGTTGATACCGAAAAGCTGCTGATAAAAGAATTGCTATTTGAATATTCATTTATGCCGTCAGTCATGCTAAAAGTTGTTAGGCTATCTCTGATGTCTTTATTGTTAAGGTTTGCGCTAGGATATTCTTTCAATGAAAAATACCCTGACGCTGAAATTTCTGCTGTGAAATTGTGGCAATCCGCTGGTGCGCTGCACGTCGTTGAGTTATTAACTGATGAATATCTCTCGGATGAAAAGTGGTATTGTGAGTCGGCATTCGCAGGTTGAGCTATGCAGATAAGTAGAGCGCATATAACATTTTTCATTGGTCCTCTTCTCAATGTTCATAGTGGGATATCTGGATGCCTAAAATAATCTCAATTATCGCTGCTCGCTTGCGTTCTGAGCACCCACCGTCAATTTCATTGACGCTCACCCTCGACGTTGATGCAGTTCATTGGTTACCAAGTTATCCTCCAACTGACTTGCATAGAACCGTTCAATCATCGTCACGCTCTTCCTCGCATTGCGCGCCAACGAGAGCAAGTTGATGTCCCCACCGAACAAGAGCCGATAAATGATTGCCGTATGCCGCAGACTGTAGAGCGTGCGCTGGTTGCCATCCTTGCCCACGCCTAGCTGAGTGTCGTTAGCGTACCCTCGTTCCTTTTGATAGTCCAACAGCCGCCGATACGCGACTCCAGCACGTTGCATTGAAGTGATGGGCTTGTCGTGGTTTTATAACTGAGGGGTGATTAGGTACAGATAATCGCCATGCTCTCCTCGTTTGATTTCCACATGCTTGTGCTAGATCGTCTTCAAGTCACTTGGACGAATGAAGCTGTAAACCATCAATGAAATGAGGTAGAGCAGGTCTTGGGTAATTACGACACGGCGCAAGGCTTGGCCTGAACCGCTTTCACGCCATCGTTTACTTGCGTGATGGAATGGGACGTTCCCAACAACTGCCGAGCACTTTGGCGCAGTAGCCGGTATTCAATGATGGCAAAGTAGCCACGTGGATTGTCAATTTGTTTGACGCGCGGCAAAAGCTATACCTGTAGCGCAATGGGTACGGGACTTCTACCTCGACTGCGAGCGCAGCGGCCATCCCGTTAGCCCCGCCCACTCCCCCGAAACCCATCCCCACCCTTCAGAATGGGCACAGGTCATGATGATACTGGCCATGACTGAACCGCCCCGGGTTTGCCGGAGGCTCTACTCTTTGAAAGGATGGAGTTATGAGCAGACCAGTACGATTTTCACCTGAGGTCCGTGAGCGGGCTGTCCGGATGGTTTTAGAGCACCGGGATCAGCACCCGTCCCTGTGGGCGGTCATTCAGTCGATTGCCCCCAAAATTGGCTGCACTGGCCAAACCCTGAACACCTGGGTCCGTCAGCATGAACGAGATACCGGTCAACGCGATGGCCTGACCACAGCGGAGCGTGAACGGATCAAGGCACTGGAGCGGGAGAACAAGGAGCTGCGGCAAGCCGATGAGATTCTTCGCAAGGCATCCGCTTATTTTGCGCAGGCGGAGCTCCACCGCCGCACGAAGATATGAAGGCGTTTATTGACGAACACCGGAATGACTATGGGGTCGAGCCGATGTGCAGGGTGCTGCCCATCGCCCCATCCACCTATTTTGCCCACGCGGCGAAGAAGGCCCATCCAGACCTGAGGTCAGAAAGAGTTAAGCGTGATGAGTCCCTCTAAAGAGAGATTCGGCGGGTCTTAGATGAAAACTTTCGAGTGTACGGGGCGCGCAAGGTCTGGCTTCAGTTGAAGCGAGAAGGCTTCACCGCCGCGAAATGCACGGTAGAGCGCCTGATGAAAGCCATGGGACTGAGAGGGGTCATGCGTGGTAAGGGTGTCCGCACCACGAGACCTGATGACAAGGCACATCGACCGCTGGATCTTGTACATCGTCAGTTCACGGCGGATCGGCCGAATGCCCTCTGGATGGCGGACTTCACCTGCGTATCCACCTGGCAAGGCTTTGCCTATGTGGCTTTCGTAGTGGATGTGTTCGCTCGACGGATTGTCGGCTGGAAGCTCTCGTATTCGGCCAAGACGGATTTCGTTCTGGATGCACTGGAGCAGGCCCTGTATGCCAGGAAACCTTTTGAGGGTGGCCGTCTGATTCATCATAGCGACCGAGGATCCCAATCTGTGTCGATTCGGTACTCGGAGCGCCTGGCCGAGGCCGGCATCGAATCCTCGGTTGGCAGCGTGGGGGATTCCTATGACAACGCGCTGGCAGAGACCATCAACGGTCTTTACAAGGCTGAAGTGCTTCATAAGCAGCGCTCATGGAGAACCCACGCCGAAGTTGAATTGGCTACCTTGGAGTGGGTCGATTGGTTTAACCATCGTCGCCTTCTGGGACCGATCGGAAATATTCCACCCGCCGAGGCGGAAAGGATATTCTGGGAAAACACCAAAGCGGCCCCCATGGCCACTTAACTTAAACCAAAAAGCCTCCGGCAAACCCGGGGCGGTTCAGCCGCTTGAATGGCGCTGGTCTTGAGCGTTGCTGGGGCTTTGGGTCAGGGAATTTTGACCGTGCTACAACGCGGAGTAGCACAGTCGGGTTGCGCTGAGGGCTGGATTTTTCAGCGGCTGCGCTCTGCTTTTGCAGTTCGGTATGATGTCTCACGCTGGTTGAAGCTGGGCGAGCACTTTTGATGCTTGGCGAGCTTGGTAGGCGTTCAAAAACTGTGCGAAACGCTGGTGGCGAGAAGTTTTTGTAGGATTATGCTGGTATGATCAGGTAGGTATTTTTTGCTATTGTTTCGGCGGAGGCTCTTGTGAAGCGTTTTGTTGCTCTGCTCCTATTGATGAGCGTTTTGTTGGTGGCTGGTGGGGCGAATGCCGGGACTTACACGATCACATTTACCGAGACAGGTGGAAATGTTGTAGCAACCGGATCAGGAAGCTTGACTGGACTTACAGGACCTGTTGTTACTAATAGTAGTCAGCCTGATGTACTAAGCCCAACTTATGGTGAAGTCGCTTTTGGCTCCGGAAACGTAGATATTTACCTCGGAGTCACAGGCCCGTCCAGCTTCGGTACAGGTGGAAATTACACAGGACCAGTAATAGTTAGCGGAGACAACGTGGGATTTTTCGCACTTACCACCGCTTTTGTAGTACCTACAGGCTATTCTGGTACCCAGCTTACAAGTACGGCTACCTACACTGGACAGACAATATCCTCACTGGGGCTTACGCCTGGAACCTACCCATACTCGCTTCCAGGCCCTAACTCAGTTGTCATAACCATTAACGCCCCAGTAGCATCCCCAACAGCAACAACTGATCCCGCAACATCGATCACAACAACTGGCGTAACGCTAAACGGCACGGTATCGTCTAACGGTGCGAGTACTACGGTTAACTTTGAATATGGATTGACAAGTGGATATGGAAGCACAGTAACAGCGTCTCAAAGTCCACTTGCTTCTGGTGCAAGTTCAGCATCTGTATCAGCAGCAGTGACGGGTTTGACATGTAACACGCAATATCACTTCCGCGTCAACGCCAATAACGGAACAGGCGGAACAATTAACGGCAGTGATGCCACTTTCACGACCTCTGCTTGTCCGACCTACACAATCGGTGGAACGATTAGCGGCTTAACGGGTTCAGGCTTAGTTCTGACCGATAGCAATGCCGGTACTACCAGCGCTATTAGCCCAAGTGCAACCAGTTTCACACTGCCGACTGCCATTAACTCAGGTACGAGCTATGCGGTATCTGTTCAGACCCAAGCGACAGGTCAGACGTGTACGGTCAGCAATGGCACTGGCACGGCGACCGCGAACGTCACCAGTGTATCGGTTACCTGTAGTGACAATCCGCCGCCAACGCCCACTATAACTTCAATAACACCAATAGTTCAGGGGCTGACGATTGCATTCAATACCGTTACTGGTGCCAGCGCTTCTTCGACTGTGTCGATTGCGTCAGTCAACTACACCGCTGCCTGTACATCCAATAATGGTGGCGTATCGGGTAATGGCGCAGGCGCCGCTTCACCCATCACGGTCACCAACCTGACGGCCGGCAAAAGCTATACCTGTACCGTATCGGCAACGGATACGGGGGGCACGTCTATCTCGATTGCCAGTGCAGCGGCGATTCCGCTAGCCCCGCCCACTCCTCCAAACCCAATCCCAACACTTAGTGAATGGGCGCAGATCATGATGATGCTGGCCATGATCGCAACGGCTGGGTTTTATGGCTGGAGAATGAAGCAGCGGTGATGGGTTGCTGTTGATGGATGTTCAGAACGGGCGCTTCGGCGCCCGTTCTGTTTTCTGGTAGGCTCATCTCGGGTTTTCGCACACAGAGTGCTGGCTGATGAGCCGATGCTGGATTCTTTTCTCCCTGTTTCTGCTGGCGTTGTCGGGGCCGGTGGGGGCTGCCGGACCGGCCGTTGATCCGGTCTGGGTGGAGCCTCGGGTTTACCAGGCGGCAAAGGCGAGTCGTTTTTCCGCATTAAAGTCCGAGCAGAGTCGTCATCACGGGGCGCAGATTCGCTTGGCGCCCATGATGGCGCCGGGTGACATTGAAAAGCGCTTGCAGGCCCGGTCTCAGGGGCCGAACGAATCGGGTTTTGGCGGCCGGTGGCGGACCTGGCTACCTTCAGCCAGGCATTCAGGGCGATGGATTGGTCCCGCAGTGCGGATGGGAGGTCTCTGGGGCATGTACAGATAGACGCGCCCGGCGCGTCTGCCTTGCGTGTAGGTCTTTTGTTTTCCGGGCTGCCGGCGGCGGCAGAGTTGCGGTTTCACGGACCCGATAGCTATCCTGCCGAGGTGGTCAGCGGCGGCGATATTCTGGCCTTGCAGCAGATGAATCTTGAGAGTGGCGCGAGCCTGGCCGAGGCGGAGGTCTGCTGGTCGCCGGTGATCACCGGCGATTCCGTGGGACTGGAATTTTATCTCCCCCCGGATGCGTCGCTGGATCAGGTCCGCTTCAGGGTGACGGGTTTGTCGCATCTGATGGTTGATCCCTTGGAGCAGGCTCGTTCTGGCTTGCCGGAGAAAGCGGCGGCGCCCTGTAATCTTGACTCTCGCTGTTATGCGGATTGGTCGGCGACGTCGAACGCGGTAGCCAGGATTGCCTTCGTCGAGGGCGGCTTCGTCGCTGAATGCCTTCTGGTTCTACTATTCTTCCAGCTGCAATAGCGGCACATCTTATTCCGGGATCACCACGACCGGGGGTGGGGCACGGCTGCTCTACAATGCGGCATCAACGGATGCGGCCTTTCTGCTACTCAACAACCTGCCGCCTTCGGGGGTGACCTTTTCGGGCTGGACCAACACAACGCCGGTATTGGGGGTGCCGGCAACGGGGTTGCACAATCCTACGGGTGATCTGCAGAAAATCAGCTTTGGGACGACAGGGGCATATCTGAATTGCAGGGATGCGGGCAATCGCAGCTTTACCTGTAACGGTGCCAATCAGTCCGCCGCTGACTTTATCAACATTCCGTTTGCATCTGGGGTCACCGAGGGCGGTAGTAGCGGCAGCGGTATTTTTCTCGATAACAACCGCTACCTTTTCGGGCAGTTATATGGCGGAAGCTCCAGCTGTTCAAATCCCTCCGGCTCCAATATCTACGGACTTTTCAGCAAGACATACGCGGATGGGCAACTGGGGCAGTGGTTGGTGACGAAGTCTGCTCACAGACCGTGACGCTGACTGTTCCGCCCACGCTGGTCGTGAATCAGACCGCCCTTATTTCGGCCAGCGCCAGCTCCGGCTTGCCCGTGATTCTGTCATCGACGACGCCCGCGACCTGAACCGCCCCGGGAAACGAGGAGGCTCCTAACTCTGAGAAGATGGAGCCATGAAAAGCAATAAATCCAACCGTTTTTCCCCCGAAGTGAGAGAACGTGCCGTTCGGATGGTGCAGGAGCATCGAG
>JBIIEQ010000050.1:0-25242 GCA_044237765.1 Methylococcaceae bacterium
TTAACCGAGTCATCTTATCTTTACTCACGGCGTATTCACTCCTCTCGTAGGCATTGATGACCTTGAAGACCATCAAGAATACGCCGCCTCCATCAGCTGCTCATCCACAACTTTTGAGCATAACTCATCAACTGGTCCATCACTCCGACAGGGGCGTTCAATATGTGTTCATTCGGTACACCGAACGACTGGCTGAAGCTGGGATCGAGCCTTCGGTCGGTCGCCGTGGCGACAGCTATGACAACGCCCTGGCCGAGAGCATCAACGGGCTGTATAAAGCCGAGCTGATTCATCGCCGGGGCCCTTGGAAGTCCAGAGAGTCCTTGGAACTGGCCACCCTGCAATGGGTGTACTGGTTCAACCACATCCGACTCCTTGAACCCATCGGGTATATCCCGCCGGCCGAGGCTGAGGCTGAGGCAAACTATTGGCGGGAACTCGACCAAAAGGCCGAGATCGCCCACTCAACTTAAACCAAACAGCCTCCTCAATTCCCGGGGCGGTTCAGTGCCGAGTGAGAGGGTCGGGCCACTCCCATTGGGTTTGGCATTCAGTGCAACATTGGCGCTTGCAGTCGATGCGGTCATGCGAACTTTTTTAAGAAGCTCTCGACCCGCTTTGGTCAGGTTCAGCGGCACAGACTTCGTCTTGCTGTAAGGGATGGTGTATGACCCTTTTGCAAGGATGGTCGAGGCCCCAGCTCCGCCGTCGGCCCATCGAGGCGAAACGCTCAGCCTCCCGTTACAGGCCTTTCGTGTGCGATTGATGCACTGAAGCGTTGCTTCCAGTTGGCCATTTTTGGCGTAGACCACATCCCTTCGACTGGCTTGCAGTTGTTGCCAATCAATCGAATAGCTGGGTGCTGTTGCATGTGTAGTTTTCGAGCCCACGTCCACGATGGAGAATCCTCCCGGCCCTTGGTTATCTATGTCCAGGATGTTGTGCTTCCCGAGCGTAAATGTGACGCTGGAGATTCGTTGGGGATTACCGACCCCTTCCGTATCAACAGAAGCTTCCTCGAAGAAACGCAATATAAATCGGGCCTTGCCATCTCCAGCGCACTCGCTGTCACCGGATGCTGGGCTGACGATGGCTGTGGCCTTTGCTTTAGCTCCAAGAACTCTTGGCGCCTCTAACGTACCGAATTGAGACAAGAGGGCCGCAGGGTCAGCGATGCACTGTGAGTCCTCGACGTACATGAGAAGAGGCCCGACGTTAAATTTGTCTGCATTCTCGAAAGTGAACGTCTTGCTTGTATCGCAGTAGGCCGACGTAGAGCCAAATATGGCGGCGACAAGCAGAGCCAAAGACATGACCCGTGGTGTTGTTTTCATTAGCGCTACTCTCATAGATTGCCTATGAAATCATAGGTGGCGGTTGCCCGTTTTCACGGGTATGCAAGCCGAGGGACATTTGGGGGGATTCCATTCAGCGAGCACCTCAACCGCCGTGGGGGCATTCTGAACCGATTGTAGAGGGAGTCAATTAGGCTCAGGATGGCGGAAGGACGAACATGACGTAGCAGCCCTCATTAACGTCGAGTTCATCATTTACTTGACACTGGTAGAGTGGGGCAGTCGATTGCACGGTGTACGGCGATACCGGAGTAATTGCCTGGATTTTCTGTCTGGTGCCACTGTTATTGATGATGTGAACTTCGTTGTTGGCTAGACAATATCTGTTACGCCGCCGCCAGATCGAGACAAGTAGGCAATCACACCGTTTGCGCCCACGTCGCTAACTACACTCACTCCCGCCAGACCGACGAACAGGGCAAGACCGACGGCCACAAATGAGTTCAAGTGGCTTCCACCTTGACCTTTCTTCGTCATCTTGAACGCGATGAAAGCGAGCGAAAAAACCATGGCGATTAGCATCGTCTCGCCCATCGTTGGGATGGGATTGGTCGGTGCCGGGGTGGGCGGCGCGTAAGTTATTTGACCGTAAACAGCCATGATGGATATCCTCTTTTTCTGTTGAATCAAGGTTTCAGAGAATACTGAACATTGCCCAGTACTAATTGCATTTCGTCGAGACTACCGCTGCTTTATTCTCCAGCCATAAAAGCCAGCGGTAGCGATCATCAGGAACATCATCATGATTCGGGCCCATTTAGAGAGAGTGGGGATGGGTTGCGGTGGTGGGGGTGAACAAGATTGAGTGGTAAATTCTCTTACCTCACCCTCTTTAACAAAGACAATACCACCTTCAGTGCGAAGGCCCGCTTGATAATAGTAACGAGTTTCGCAGTTGAGGCCCGTTACCAAGACACTGTATGGCATATCGGCAGATAGCGGATAGCTAACGGAGTTGGGTGTAGCCAGGATTTCTCTCTCAGTCGGGGGTGAGGTCGTGCCCAAATCAAAGTACGTTAGTACATTGACAGTCTGCCCGGTGTCGCTGATGGCAGCCCCGTTCAACCTTGCCTGGTTTGCGGTGATTGCTTCTGTTGCGAGTGTCGCGGGGGCTGGGATGCCTAGCGCCGTAGCAGACCCTACATAAAGAAAATACAAACAAAGTAAAGAGGCCAAGTACCTTATTTTCAATGATTATGGCTCCGATGATTGCGTCATACCCAGGCACTTAAACGGTTATGTGAAGGGGCGCTCTCGCCCAGGCCGCCATGTCTGGGAACTATAGACCGGACGGGGCGATACGACAAATACACTGGTTGCCAGCTGACCGTTCGGGTCAATGCCTCGTCTCGTTCCCCCTGACTCGAAACTGGTAGAGCTGGCCGAGTGCTGGCATGAAAAAGTTCGGCTCGGGTTCAGGCAGCATAGCTTCGAGCTCGCTGAAATCTCCCTCCATAGCGGCGTCGGTCGCTGACTCGAACGTCTGAATCATGGCCTCGTCGTCGGGACTCAGGGTTTCGTCTTCGGTGGTCATGCGCTGGCGTCCTGGTAGATGTGGCTGATTCGAACGTAGTGGTTCGCGCCATATTCGTGCGCGAGCTGTTCAGCTTCCTCGATCGTCTTGCATCGTGCGATGTTGCGTGTCTTGCCCTTCACGAAATCTTTGTTTTCCACGGTGATCGCGGTTTTGACCAGCATGGGACGTGTCCAGTTGGCTGGGACTTCGAGCTCCGGCGCTGGTGTCTTGGCTGTCGGAATGCCATAGCCCCACGAGTGCTCGGCCTAGTCAGGGAGGGGTGTTACCTCGTGTTGTTAAATTTTTCAGATATACCGAACGAATCAGGTTCGACTGAAACAGAAGCGAGGCCACCATCACCGGCCATTGTGAGTCCCCCCATTCCTGCGCAACTTAGCCCCCGTTCCATCCATCCTGAGAAGCTTGAACGGGCAAAGCGGGGTCCTTCATTACTGACTCAGGCTGGATTCCAGCGCGCTCTTCATCTCATCCTTCATGCCGTCATATTGTTCAAACTGAGCGGGGGTAAGGACACCCTGCAGTTCCTTGTCCTTCGCGGCCATCACGCTGCGACTTTTCTGTATTTTGTCGAGCTTGCCGCCTGCACCCTTCAGGATGGGATCCATTTGCTGGGCATACTTCAGGTTGATGCCCTGAACCTTGGCGGCCAGATCGGGAGACAAACCCAGATGCTCGGTCATGTATTGAGACTGGAAGCCGGCTCGTTGCGCCGGCGTGCTCTTGAGCACGTCACTTTCCTCATCGGCACAAACAGAAAAAGTGGCCAGCAAGGCAGTCGCTAAAAAAAATTGACGCATGGATAAATCCTCGCAATGAAATGGAAATGAAGTGCCAGAAATCTTCCGACGGTACATTTTGCCCCAAACCCGGCAGCCGCGGGCTAACTTGATGAACCGCAGGGCAGTCCGCCTGAATGAACGGACGTAAACAGCGCAATCGACCGCATGGATGGACTGGGGAAATGCCGTGCCCGTCAGGACTACGCTCGAATATTTCATTAAGATGTGCCCCTCTCAACGACCCTTGAAGAAGCCCGACCCGTTCCTAACGTCCGGGTGCTCTCATACACAATACCGAAGTCAACACATCATTCAGGAGACTCTCATGCCCCACTGGTACGAAGACAATTCCCGCTCCATTGGCCACACGCCGCTGGTCAAACTGAATCGCATCACCGAGGGTGCGGGGGCTACGGTGCTGGCAAAGATCGAGGGGCGCAATCCGGCTTATTCGGTGAAGTGCCGCATCGGGGCGGCGATGGTGTGGGATGCGGAGGAGCGGGGTCTGTTGGGGCCGGGCAAGGAGCTAGTGGAACCGACCAGTGGTAATACCGGGATCGCCCTGGCGTTTGTGGCGGCAGCCCGAGGAATTCCCTTGACGCTGACCATGCCGGAGACAATGAGCATCGAGCGGCGGAAGCTGTTGGTGGCTTATGGTGCGAAGCTGATCCTGACCGAGGGTGCCAAGGGGATGCCGGGGGCGATTGCGAAGGCAGAGGAGATTGCGGCGTCGGATCCGTCCCGTTATGTGCTGCTGCAGCAGTTCAAGAATCCGGCCAATCCGGCGATTCATGAGAAGACGACGGGGCCGGAAATCTGGAACGATACCGATGGCCAGGTAGATATCTTTGTGGCGGGGGTGGGCACGGGTGGCACCATTACCGGGGTGACCCGTTACCTGAAGCAGACGCAGGGCAAGCCGGTCCTGTCGGTGGCGGTAGAACCGGCATCCAGTCCCATCCTCAGCCAGTCACGGGCGGGTGAACCCTTGCAACCGGCACCGCACAAGATTCAGGGCATCGGCGCGGGCTTTGTGCCGCAGATTCTCGATCTCGATCTGGTGGATCGGATTGAACAGGTGAGCAACGAGGAAGCCATTGAGGTGGCCCAGCGACTGGCGAAGGAGGAAGGCATTCTGGCCGGGATTTCCTGTGGGGCGGCCACGGCGGCAGCGCTGCGTCTGGCCCGCCAACCGGAACATGCCGGCAAGACCATCGTGGTAGTCCTGCCGGATTCAGGTGAGCGGTATCTGAGTACGGCGTTGTTTGATGGCCTCTTTGATGCCCAGGGAATGGCCATTTGAGGCCGTCTGCCCAGCAGAGCACCGAGAGAATCAAGGGGGATCCGCCAGGACCCCCCGAAATAAGCGAGTTGAACGGCTTCTCCGATGGGCCCGACCTTTTTTTGGACTACTGGCTGCTCAGAGACTTGACGCATCGAAACCCGGTGTGGACCAAACCCGTGTCGGGACTCGCCTTCATGCGAGCACTCGGCCGGTAGCTGGCACAGTAGGATTTGTCACACAGGAAAGACCCGCCACGCTGAGAACGCTTCTTGATATAGGGCTCCTCGGGATCCAGGCTTTCGGGCGGCCCCTGAGGATTCAGGGTTAGCTTGTTCTTGTTCAATCCGGCATAAGCATCATGGCGATACCAATCCTGGACCCATTCCCAGACATTACCGGTCATGTCGTAGAGACCATACGGATTCGCCGAGAATGATTTGACCGGCGCCGTACCGGCGTAACCGTCGGTCACGTCATCCTTAAGCGGAAAGTTTCCCTGGTAGATATTGGCCTTCGGCTTGCCCTGATAAGGGTCTTCATTGCCCCAGATATAGGTCTTTCCCTGGATGCCTCCCCGTGCCGCAAACTCCCATTCCGCCTCGGTGGGCAGGCGTTTACCGGCCCACCTAGCATAAGCGACCGCGTCATCCCAGGAGATTTGCACCACCGGATGATTATCGAGTCCTTCAACGCTACTCAATGGGCCTTGCGGGTGACGCCAATTGGCACCATCAACCCATTTCCACCAGTATTCACCGGGCGCCTTGGGCGCAGTAAAAACCAACGAACCCGGTTTCAGACTTTCTGGCGGTGGTGGCGGTGATCCAGGCGGCAACTGCGCCATGATGTCTTCCAATCTGGGCGGCTTTTCGGCGGTGGTGACATATCCTGTTTCCCCGACAAAACGTCGGAATTCGGCATTGGTCACCTCGGTGGCATCCATATAGAAACCATCCACCTTGACCCGATGAACTGGCTGTTCATCGGGCCGGGCAGACTTGGCATCGCTACCCATCATGAACTCACCCCCCGGTATTTTGATCATGCCCGGTGGGGGAGCAGAAGCAACTGCCTTTGGAGCCGAGTATCCAGGGACACTCAGTAGCATACAGGCCAGCAGACAAAGCCACCGACCTGTCTGGGTGAAATACCTGTTCACTTGGATTGTGTTGTGGGGGTTTTAACCGTCTTCCCCGGCTTGCAGTGATTGCCAAAGTTTTCCACGATAATTTCCCGGTCGAGTTCATTGGTCAGACCGTCCAGGTTGAAGTCATACCAGCTGGAGGCTCCTCCATTGATCTTGCTGAATTTTTCCCATTCATCGAGATCCTTCTGGTTGACCACCATGTCCAGGTTGCCATCTCCATCACACTGAACCACTGTTTTGTTCAATGCGCTGAGCTTCTTTTCCAGAGCGTTGTAGTTACGTTTCTGATTGGCCGTGAGCGCCTCGTAACCATTGACCAGAAAATCCTTGTTCGCATAGTCAATTTTCGGCTTGACCTTGCTTTCATCTACTTCATAGAGTTCGTTACTAACATAGTCATAGCAACTGTTCGTCGTGTCGTCATAAAGCTTGCTTGTATTATGGACGACCTTGTAACGCTGATTCCTTATTCCGATGGAGCCCAAGGAGTTTATTTTAGGCAACTCATCCGTAGGGACATCAGCTTCAGTATGGAGCCATTGATTGACTTCACAGCAGTAGGTCAGCGGCACAGGACCGGGTTCGTTAGGCGTATCCGAGTCTTGGGCGCCCTCGCCCCACCAAACACCGCCATTGTCCTGACAGACTCCTTTGGTGACAGGAATTTGCGAACAACTGGCGCCCCCTGACATCACGCACGGACCATTGACAGATCCATTGGCCTGTAGAT
Source organism: Methylococcaceae bacterium (assembly GCA_044237765.1). GTDB lineage: Bacteria > Pseudomonadota > Gammaproteobacteria > Methylococcales > Methylococcaceae > UBA6136. Next base: position 6,834 of record JBIIEQ010000050.1, read on the forward strand.
TGGGCCCCATTTCGTTGTAATTCCACTTGCGAATACTGGCCTGTCCCGGATTCTTCAGGTAAGGCATCAACGCCATGGAATCGATGTGCCAGGGCACGGTCTTGTGCACATTGACCCCGGCAATTTCACCAAACAATTGGAATATGTCGGCAATATTGGTCATATGATTAACATCGCGATCCGGCTTCACCACCAGCGGACCACTCACCGACAAGGGCACCCATACCCCAGTTTGATAGGATGTTCCCTTGGCACGCGTGGGATCAAATGGCGCCTTGACGACATTGCCCAGCGTTCCGTTGTCACCCACAACGACAATCATGGTGTTGCTCGCTTTAGGGTCATATAGCAGGGTTCCGTCAGCCTTGACGCTGGCCAACCCAGTCGAGACCAGCAAGCGACCGATTTCCTTGTCCATCGCCTCGATCATCTGATTACTCAGTACCGGCCAATTCGAACTATCGGCACAGTCATAACCGGAAGAATCGTCCGAATCCGCAGGAAGCAAATCATTGGGCGGCGGCTGCAACGGCGTGTGATCGGTAGCAAAACTGACCGTAGCCATCCACGGCTTATCAACGGGTCGGGACTTGATCCAATCAATCGCACCATCGATCGGAGCGACACCTCGGAAAGTCCTTGCCCGTTTATCAGTGGGTGGGAGCTGCTGTGTTTTGCCAGTGCTGTCACTAATATCCAATGGGGACACATAATGCGCGTTGTAGTTCTGGAATCCTGCGCTGATGTTAGCTGGCATGGATGTTCCGGCCGCAACACATGACACGCCCGGATTCAGGATGCCACCACTAACCACACATTGCCGGCCCGGTGGGTTTTTCGGATCGGTCGTTTTCAGATCTTTGCAACTGCCATCTGCCTGATAGCAGGCACCGGTATCCGCGCCCCCAAACTGCGAGCCAGGCACAAATCCACAAGAATAAGTCTTGCCGTTGCCGGGTGAAGGGCCACCCACCCCCCCCGCTGTAGTATCAATCGAAGAAGGATCACCGGTCTCATCCAGCCACCCATAGTTATAATCCCACCCCAGCGATCTCACCATGGAATAGCCAAAGGGATTATTGCCTTGAAGCCCTAAATGAAACTTGCCAAATAGCCCACTGGTGTAGTTTTTTCCCTTAAGGATCTTTGGCGCCGTATAGTCGAATGGAGAAACCATGGAGTTCGCCAAGTCACTTGGCCCCAAGGCCCCCGTGACATGACTTCGCATCGGGAAGCGTCCTTCAAAGAATACCGCCCGACTCGGTGAACAGGCCGGCATGGACCAATTATTGCGAAACCGGATGCCGTTATTTGCCAAGGTATCAATATTTGGCATCGCTGCTGGTGTCTGTCCACCATACCCAAAAGACTTCATCTGATCGATACCGACATCGTCCATGATGATGAAGAGGATGTTGGGGGTCGATTTGGTAGCCGCCTGTGCCAAGGGCGAATTCGCCATGATACCAATCAGTCCAAAAAGTGCTGCAAGTAAGGGCAAGCAGATAAGGCTTTCTGCCTCGGTTTTTCTATTAATTATAAACATGATCTATATCCTTTCATTAATGATTTGGTAAAGGGGTCACTCTATAGGCCAACCGAGACCTGGCCACCAAAACGCTCCTTAAAAAGTACGATTCTTGCCACATTCATTGCCTTGTAATGACCTGATGGCCACACAGGCCGACGAAATCAGGCACGGAAACAGGAGAGCCGGGGAGATCCTGCCAAAAGGGTGAACGGGGAGAGATCGGTGTCATATAGGTAGGACCATGCGTGATAAACGCAGAGGTATTATCTATGAGGGTACTGGCAAGCACCATCGTTAGCCACCGCCCCTGGACCTTCACCATATAAGAAACAGGCCATGGATGGGCAACGCCACCCGTTCCGGGGGTAACAACCGTGAGGGAGATTTCCCCTCTCGGTGCGATTGTGCCGAACATATCCTGGCAACTGATAGGGAAATCCAAACCGCCCGCCTGCGACGTAAACTGCGTCACCATCCAACCCGTAATAACGCCTCGCTTTGAGTTCTCGATGTAATAAACCGTTTGTTGCTCCACTGGCAGGATGGACGAAGCCCTATGGAACTGCGCCGGCAGGGCATCGGGCGGAACGAACCAATATGTCCCTGTCAGATACCGGTCCCATCGGGAGGGGTCATTTTGATGCCCGATTTCCTTTGACCGAGTGGGTTCACCAGTACTAGTGGTAGTGGCCGCTTTGACATTGGATACCAATACCCAAGAAATAACAATCAAACAGACCAACCATTCGCGAGGATTTAGTTTATAGGCTGACATTTATGTGACCCTGAATAGACATCGATAGTAAGGGTTTTGGCAGGATCGGCACCGCCGTACTCAAAGACCTTCACCTGGTCGATACCTACATCATCCATTACCATGAACAAGATGTTAGGCGGGGGTTTACCTGACTTAGCATCCACCAAAGGGCTAGCCAGTGCCATAAACAGCCCAGTATTGAACAACAAAAGCCGCACACGCCAGTTAACATTTATGGCTATTCTTCTATGAGTCTGCAAGGAATTTGACTTTCAATTTTCCGTCCGATTGATTAGTCTCGCCTCCTTGGAGACCACCAACGGCTTGAAGACTACACGAACATTCGCAGCAAAGTACACCCCGCTTCCGCGATAAAAACAACATCTCACCATGACCAGACCCTTCCTCATCGTCCTCGACGTCGATTCCACACTGATCGAAAACGAAGTCATCGAATTGTTGGCCGCCCATGCGGGCTCGCTGGAACAGGTTGCGGCGATTACCGAGCGCGCCATGCGTGGTGAACTGGACTTCGAGCAAAGCTTGCGGGAACGTGTGGCGACTCTGGCGAGTCTTCCCGAATCACTCTTTAATGAAGTCCGCAAGCAGGTGACGGTTACCCGTGGCGTACCGGAACTGATTGCCGGCGTGAAAGCCGCGGGGGGGCATGTCGGGGTCGTGTCAGGCGGATTTCACGAAATTCTCGACCCGCTGGCTGAGCATTTGCAACTGGATTTCTGGCGCGCCAACCGGCTTGAAGTTTCGGGGGGTCAACTGACCGGCCATGTACTCGGCAAGGTGATCGATGCTGCCGCCAAGGTACAGGCTTTGATCGAATGGGCCGAGACCACACAAACCCCGATCTCTCAGACGGTAGCCATTGGTGATGGGGCAAATGATCTGAAGATGATGGAGACGGCGGGGCTGTCCATCGCTTTCGACGCCAAACCCATTGTGCGGGAACGCGCCGATGTGATTCTCGACGAGCGCGACCTCAGTCGCGTGCTCGGCATTCTCGGACTCGGCGCCTGACGAGGGGCAACGCCCCTTGTTCATGGCCCAGGAAGAGCCCGCCATGGCGGCATAGGCAGAGGCTCAGTGGCTGCCGGCCTTGCCGACGGGATGCATTCTGGCCCAGTCACTCGCCAGTTTCTGCCCATCAGCGAGTTGTGCTGGAGTCAGCTTGGACGCCAGCTTGTCACGCTCGGCAATGAATTCCGGTTTCCCGGAGGCCGCCGCCAGGTTGTACCACTTGTAGGCATCAACCTGGCTTTGCGGGACACCGTGTCCGGCCAGATAAAGACCGCCCAGGCCATTCAGCGCGGAAACATTTCCCTGCTCGGCCGCCTTGGTATACCAGCGCACGGCTTCGGGATAGTTTTGGGTAATCCCCTTACCGTGTTCGTAGCGGTAACCCATGTAGTACTGCGCCTCCGGATGTCCCTGCTCCGCCGCCTTGATATACCAGCGGCTGGCCTCATTCTTGTCCTGCGGCACCCCTTCGCCTCGCCCATAGATCTGCCCGACCTTGAACTGGGCTTCGGCATAGCCCTTGTTGGCCGACGCCTTGTACCACCGCACCGCCTCCTGCTGATTGGCCGGCACGCCGATCCCTCGTTCATAAAGCCCCGCCAGCGCAAACTGCGACTTGGGATCCCCCTGTTCCGCGGCCTTGGTGCACCAATATAAAAGATCGACCGAAGGCTTGGCCCCGCCTGTCCGGGCGGTCTGTGATGTATTCACCCCGCGAAGTTGATCGGCGCACTTGGCCGACTCGTTTGGCGTCGAGGACGAAGCCGTCGATGACAAGTCCGGGAGACCCTGGATCGTCGGCATCACATCGCAGCCAGACCACTGGGTGCTCAACAGAAACACAGGCAATATCGATCGTTTCATGGTAGTCACGTGTGAGTTTTGTACTGAATGGATCAACAAAGGGGCGAACTCATTGTATCCGGAACACGGCCATTTGCGCGGGCTTGGGGAAATGACGTTGATGGCGATTTAGCCTGCCACCGTGCAAGCCGAAAGCACTTCATGACTTGCGTATCAGGTACAGAAACACTTCATCCTCCTGCCATTGCTGCAGCAGGCTATGACCCACCTGTTCGATGAACACGCCAAAATCCAGCACCGAAGCCGGATCGGTAGCTGAGACCCGCACGACCTGCCCCGACTCTAGCGTCTGCAGGGCCTTTTTCAGGCGCAGCAGGGGGAGCGGACAGTTCAGGCCCTTAGTGTCCAAATGCAGATCAAATGAGTCCATGGCATTACCCGCCAGAGTGGCGACTGGCTTTTCGCTCAAACCACTTCTACCTTTTCAACCCGTTGGAATCCACGGGGAAGATGGTTGCCCCGGCGGGCACGAGCACCCTGATAGGCAACCAGATCAGCGGCTGTGATCGTCAGGTAACGCTTGGCGCAATGCAGCTTGAGCGAGGCACCCGGCGGCAAACCGACGACCGCGATCAGGCGGTCGGTGCCATTGGCCAGTTCCTCGGTCGGAATCTGGATAAGCTTGTTACCCTTGCCCTTGTTCAGCACCGGAATCTCCGCCGCAGGAAACACCAGCAGGCGACCCTGCAGGGTAACCACCGCGACTGCATCCACGTCCGGCGAATGAATGCGGCACGGCGCCATGACAACGGCATGAGGCGGCACCGTCAGCAGAGCCTTCCCGGTCCGGTTCTTGGTAAAAAACTCCTTGAGTTGGGTCACAAACCCATAACCACCACTGCTGGCGAGCAGGAACCAATCCTCCTCTGCGCCAGCCACCACGGCGGTGAACGTCGCGCCAGGCGGCGGGTTCAGCCGGCCCGTCAGCGGTTCACCCTGAGTCCTGGCGGAAGGCAGTTCATGCGCGGGCACGGCATAGCTGCGGCCGGTCGAATCCAGGAAGTACGCAGGCTGGTTGCTGCGACCGGCCACGGCATCGAGGAAGCCGTCACCGGAACGATAGGTCAGGCTGGCGGGATCGATCTCATGACCCTTGGCGGCCCGAACCCAGCCCTTGTCGGACAGAATGATCGTTACTGGCTCGCTGCCGATGACCGCTGTCACGTCCAACACCTGGGCGGCCTGTCGCGCCACGATGGGCGACCGACGCGGATCTCCGTAGCGCTCGGCATCCTGCTTTAGCTCCTGCTTGATCAAAGCACTCAGCTTTTTCGGTGAGCCGAGCAGGCCTTCCAGCTTTTCGCGCTCCGCCGCCAGGTCGGCCTGCTCGCCGCGGATCTTCATTTCTTCCAGCTTGGCCAGGTGCCGCAATTTCAGTTCCAGGATGGCTTCGGCCTGGATATCGCTAATGCCGAAGCGTTCCATCAAGACCGGCTTGGGTTCATCCTCGCGACGAATGATGGCAATGACCTCGTCGATATTGAGGAAGGCGATCAATAGGCCATCGAGGATATGCAAGCGGGCAATGACCTTGTCCAGCCGGTACTGCAGCCTCCGACGGACGGTTTCGGTTCGGTAACTCAGCCACTCGACCAGAATGTCGCGGAGATTCTTGACCTGGGGCTTGCCGCTCAAGCCAATCATGTTGAGGTTGATGCGGTAGCTCTTCTCCAGGTCGGTCGTCGCAAACAAATGCGACATCAGCTGCTCGGCATCGCAGCGGCGCCCCTTGGGCATGATCACCAGACGGCAGGGATTCTCGTGATCGGACTCGTCCCGCAGATCCTCCACCAGCGGTAGTTTCTTGGCCTGCATCTGGGCGGCGATGTTCTGGAGTACCGCATCGCCGGAGACCTGATGCGGCAGCGCGGTGATGATGACATTGCCATCCTCGACCTCCCAGCGGGCACGCAGCCGCACCGAACCATTGCCGGTCCGGTACATGCGGAGGATTTCATCGCGCGGCGTGATGATTTCGGCCTCGGTCGTGTAATCTGGCCCGCGGACGAATTCAAACAGCTCTTCCAGCGTGGCTTGCGGATGGTCCAGCAGATGAACGCAAGCATCCACAACTTCCCGAAGGTTGTGCGGCGGAATGTCCGTCGACATTCCGACGGCGATGCCAGTCGATCCATTGAGCAACACGTTCGGCAGGCGGGCCGGGAGCAAACGCGGTTCGTCCTTGGTGCCATCGTAATTCGGCACCCACTCCACCGTGCCCTGCTCCAGTTCCGACAGCAAGGCCTGGGCGTAGGGCATCAGCCGCGATTCGGTATAGCGCATGGCAGCGAAGGATTTCGGATCGTCCGGCGACCCCCAGTTGCCCTGGCCGTCAATCAGCGGATAGCGGTAGGAAAACGGCTGTGCCATCAGCACCATCGCCTCGTAACACGCCTGGTCGCCGTGCGGGTGATACATACCCAGCACGTCACCCACGGTTCGAGCAGATTTCTTGTACTTGGAATTCGGGCCCAGCCCCAATTCCGACATCGCATAGACGATGCGTCGCTGCACCGGCTTCAGTCCATCGGCAATGTGTGGCAGGGCGCGATCGAGAATGACGTACATGGAATAATCCAGGTACGCCTTCTCGGTGAAATCCTTGAGCGGGAGCTGTTCGTGGGTAGTGACGTTCACGGAAAATTCAGTACGGATAAATCATGGGGTGGCCGGGCAGCCCTCGAAGGCATGGAATTCTAGCGGGTTACTCGTCCAGCGTCGCGTTTGCGGGCAGCCAGCAAAACACGATGACAGATCAAAACTTCACCTCCACGCCCATCGAGACATTCACATTGGTGATATCCGAAAAATCGGTATTGACCGTCCGGTAGGAATACTGAACGCCACCGTACAGTCGAGTAGCATCATTCAGGTCATGTCGAAGGAGCACTGCCCCCTGATAGATATTTTCGTAAGTCCCGTAACGCTCATCCGCCGCTTGCTGGCTTAACCAATCGTTGAATTCGTAGTGCAGACCCAGGGTCAACTGGTAGCGCTCGATAAATTCCCATTCCAGTTCGGTGGAAACAAAATTATTGTCGTAGGACACGTCATCGGCCAGCCAGGGCTGGTAGCGACCGTCAGCCAGTCCCCGCTCGAAGTGATAACCGACCAGCCATTTCAGTTCGGGCATCACGGTCCATTCCACGTGAGGTCCGAGTGTCCACAGATAGAGATCCCGCTCGGCAAATGCCGGATCGTAATCACGTAAACCATAGCGACCCAGTAGCTGCAGTTCGATGTCGCGGGTTAGCGCCTGGTCCAGGCGCAACGACAGGATATTGCTGGTCAGTACCTCAGGGGCAGTGAGTCCCGTCACGGATTCCGCCAGGTCCAGCGCAGGAACAGGCTGGCGTACAAGATTTTCCCCTAGGTAAAGATCCGGGCTGAAGTAATAGGTGAAGTTCAGCGCGGTCTCCTCGGTGAACTCATGCCGAGCCTGCAAGCGCAAGGTACCGTGGGTGAACTGGGTTTTAGTCATGAAGATAAAGCCGTCGCCGGTCGCATCCAGCCGGGTCGTGCCGTAATCACTGACGAACTGCCGGGAAAGCTTGAGCGCCGTTTCAAACACGCCATCGGCGCCCTGCCCCATCAACCGGTCATCCAGCGCGGGCTGAGTCGGGTCGGCGTTCAACGACAGTCGACGGGTCGCCGAAAAGATCGCCACGTCATCGGTGTAATAAAGCGATCCTCGGGCCGTGGCCTCGATACCACCGGTTTCGTCGGCGAAAAGAATCGGGCTGATCAGCAGGAAGAGACATAAGCACAGCCCCAGACAGACCTGCCCATCGATAGACTGTGGTCCAGGGAAGTTGCATTTGATCGCTGTCATGTCTCCGGTATTCTCTCCCATTCCCATCTCAACGTCCGCAATCCAGCATGTCGACCGCCATCCTTGCCATAGACCAGGGCACCACCAGCACCCGCTGCATCCTGTTTGATCGCGCCAACCGGCTGCTGGCCAGTGCCCAGGCCGAGCACCAACAGCATTACCCGCGACCGGGCTGGGTAGAGCATGACGCGATGGAAATCTGGGAGACCACCCAGGCGCTGATTCCACAGGTGCTGGCTGCCGCCCACCTTGAGGCGTCGGACATTGCCGGCATCGGCATCACCAACCAGCGCGAGACCGTGGTGGTCTGGGACCGGCGTACCGGACAGCCGATTCACCCAGCCATCGTCTGGCAAGACACTCGCACCGATGAGCTGTGCAAACGCCTGGCGCTGGGAGGCGGTCAGGACCGACTCAGGGCCAAAACCGGCCTGCCGATTGCCACCTATTTTTCCGGACCCAAGCTGCAATGGCTGCTGGATCATGTGCCGGGCGCCCGCGAGCGTGCCCGTCGTGGCGAGCTGTTGTTCGGCACCATCGACACCTGGCTGATCTGGAATCTGACGGGCGGCGTTCACGTCACCGATCCGAGCAATGCCTCGCGCACCTTGCTGATGAACCTGATGACCCTGGAGTGGGACGAGGAACTGCTGTCCCTGATGAATATCCCGAGGGACATACTGCCCAGCATCCGGTCGTCCTCCGAAATCTATGGGCTTGCCACCGGCCCTCTGGCCGGGGTGCCGGTGGCCGGCGACCTTGGGGACCAGCAAGCGGCGCTCTTCGGGCAAACCTGTTTTACGCCCGGCGAGGCCAAGAATACCTATGGCACCGGGTGTTTCATGCTGCTGAACACTGGCCTGGAGCGTATCGAGTCCACCCACGGACTGCTGACTACTGTCGCCTATCGCCTGGGCAATGCCCCGCCTGCGTAAGCGCTCGAAGGATCCGTCGCCATTACCGGCGCACTGGTCCAGTGGCTGCGCGACAATCTGGGGATGATCCAGCAAGCGGCCGAGGTAGAAACCCTGGCCACAACCGTGACCGACAACGGCGGCATTTATATCGTCCCGGCTTTCTCCGGCCTGTTCGCGCCCTATTGGCGATCGGATGCGCGAGGCGCAATTGTCGGGCTGACCCGTTACGTCAACAAAGGACATTTCGCCCGAGCGGCTCTAGAGGCTACGGCCTATCAGACGAAAGAAATACTGGATGCCATGCGCCTGGATTCCGGCCAGGCACTGAGCCGTCTGAAGGTGGATGGCGGCATGGTGGCGAATGACACACTCATGCAGTTCCAGTCAGATCTCCTCGGCGTCCCGGTGATCCGGCCCGAAACCATCGAAACCACGGCGCTTGGCGCTGCCTATGCCGCCGGACTGGCAGTGGGCTTCTGGAAAGATACCGACGAATTGAAACGCCTCTGGCAGGCAAACCATGCCTGGCAACCCGCCATGCCGGCAAGCCAGCGAGAAACCCTGTTTGCCGGCTGGAAAAAGGCCGTAACTAAAAGCCTTGACTGGCTTGAGTGATTTCCCGTCGCAGCACTCTTCCTGATTATTTACAAGCTGACAAACGGGTCAAAATCCCTGCAGGGCATGCACTCATGTCAATCCATTAGATCCAGTGGGCCCGCCAGACAGCAAACGCCCGGACCGAATGCTTACCGGCCCGGGCGTCTAATCGGTCAGAAAGAACCGAAATCAGGAAGGTCGCTCAGATGCGCTCCGCGCTAAAGGTATCGCAGGCCTTCATCTCGCCCGTGCTGAGTCCGCGCTTGAACCACTCCACGCGTTGCGCAGAGCTGCCATGCGTGAAGGCATCCGGCCTCACGTAACCCTGGCTGCGACGTTGCATTTGATCATCACCGATGGCACTCGCCGCCCGCAGGCCTTCCTCAATATCACCCTGCTCAAGAATCTGACGCGCTTGGTGGGCATTGTTGGCCCAGACGCCGGCGTAGCAGTCGGCCTGCAGTTCCATCCGCACCGACAGCTGATTGGCCTGCGCCTTGCCGACACGGCTTTGCAGGGAGGAAACCTTGTCAGCAATGCCGAGAAGATTCTGCACGTGATGTCCGATTTCGTGGGCAATCACATAGGCCTGGGCAAAGTCGCCCGGCGCGCCGAAACGGCGCTTCATCTCGTCATAGAAACGAAGATCGATGTACACCTTCTGATCAGGCGGACAATAGAACGGACCCATGGCCGACTGCCCCATTCCGCATGGCGTCGGGGTCACCCCGTTGAACAGCACCAGTTTCGGATCCTGGTAACGCAGGCCCTGACGCTTGAACAGGTCGGTCCAGGTGTCTTCGGTATCGGCCAGCACCATTGAAACGAAACGCGACTGGGGGTCGTCCGCCGGGGGTTTTTGCGCGGGCGCCGAGGTCTGATACTGCTGCTTGATGGCCGATCCGGTGCTGACCAGCGTCAGCACGACGCGAGGGTCGATGCCGAAATACATTCCCACCAGCACCAGCATAATAGTGCCGACGCCAATCCCCTTTCCGCTGAACGGCGAAAAGCCGCCGCCGGAACTCTGGCCGCGACGATCCTCCACATTGTCACTCTCACGTCCACGCCGAAATAACATGTTGTTCACTCCTTACGGGGCTGTCTCAAAAGTGTGCGAAGCATACCATCGCGCTGCCGGCGAATCTCCATATGGCCGGCAAACGGCCCATGGCTCATTTGCTAGAATGCGCCCCATTTCGGGACGATTAATTGAATATTCGCAGCCAGCTTTTCATCCACCCGCCCCGCTGGCAGCGCGCTCATCACGGCAGTCTTCCACGCAGCAGGATTGACCCGGCCAGCGCCTCCTGGCTGTTTGAGCCGGGCTCACTGACCCAACGCCTGCGCCGGTTGGTCGGCGAAGGTTTTCGTGTCTTTCTGCTCCGGCAATCCTGGCAGAAGCCCGGCATGGATGAAGCCCGACAACTCGGATTGAAGCCTGGACAGCGGGCGATCGTTCGGGAAGTCGCGCTGCAAAATGGCTCGCAAGCCCTGGTGGTGGCCCGTAGCATTATCCCGGCACGCACCCTGCGCGGCGCGGATCGGCGACTGGCCAACCTCGGTTCTCGTCCACTGGGGCACATTCTCTTCGCCGATCCCCGTTTGCAACGCCTGCAGCTGCAATTGGCCCGGATTGAACCCGGCGATTGGCAAGCCGAGTTATTGACCGATCAAGCTCCCGAGCAGACCCCGACCGCCAGTGTCTGGGGTCGTCGTTCGCTTTACAGTCTTGGACCGGAGCACAAGCTTCTGGTCGCCGAATTCTTCCTGCCACCGCTTTTTCAAATCAGCGATCCATGACCCCCGAACCTACCGACAAGCGAGACAAATTGGACGCCTACTGGCGGCTGATGCGCTTCGACAAGCCTATCGGCATTTTCCTCCTGCTATGGCCGGGGCTTTGGGCCCTCTGGATAGCGGGTAAGGGACATCCAGATGCACGGGTAGTCATCGTCATCGTCCTCGGAACCATCCTCATGCGCGCCGCGGGCTGCGTCATCAACGACTATGCCGACCGCGACTTCGACCCCCATGTGGAACGAACCCGGCTGCGGCCGATTGCAGCAGGCGAAGTACAACCCCGTGAGGCGTTGTGGCTGTTTGTCGGCCTCTGTCTGACCGCGTTTGCCCTGGTGCTGCAACTCAACCCCCTGACGATTGCCCTTTCCGTCCCCGGCGCCTTTCTCGCCGGCACCTATCCCTATACCAAGCGCTTCACCCAACTGCCTCAGGCCTATCTGGGCATCGCTTTCGGCTGGGCCGTGCCCATGAGCTTTGCCGCCCAGACCGGCGACGTGCCCTGGATTGCCTGGGAAATCTACGCCGCGACCGTGCTCTGGGCGCTGATCTACGACACCATGTATGCCATGGTGGATCGGGACGATGACCTGAAAATCGGCGTCAAGTCCACCGCCATCCTCTTCGGCCGGCATGACCGTCTGATCATTGGCCTGCTGCAATTGGCGATGTTGGCCATACTGCTGGCCGTGGGACGCGAAGCGGATCTTGGCCCCTGGTATTACGCCGGTTGGCTGGGCGGAGCCATCCTATTCGGCTACCAGCAGTGGCTCATCAGGCTCCGGGAAAAACCCGCCTGCTTTCGTGCCTTCCTCAATAACCACTGGTTCGGGGCGATCCTTTTTGCGGGAATAGCCCTGAATGACTGGCTGGGCTAAATTTTGCGACGGTTCGGTTTACCTACAGGAACATCCGGATCGATCGGTCACAACAAACTCATGATCCCCCAAAGAGGAGCAGACACCCATCTCTTGGTAGAATCCCGCCCCGTGCCCGAAAGCCATGGACTGCCAGACGGATCAACAGCGCTTGAATGCGCCACAAGCCCGGGTTACCTGAAACACCCAAACAATAACGACAGATTCTAAAAGAGGAGAAAAACCATGTGTTGGAGCGGAGAAGCGTCGGCGGTACTGGCTACCGTCGGGTTTGGAACGGCGGCCTATGTGGCCTACAAGGGTGAATCGAAGGAACTATGGATTCCACTCACCTATTTTGCCTGCATGGAACTGCTGCAGGCGGCTACCTACGTGTACATCAACCTCTGTGATTCACCGCCAAACCAGATACTCACGCTCTTTGGCTACATCCATATCGCCTTCCAACCCTTCTTCGTGAACATGGTGGCCATGTACTTCATCCCCGAAGAGGTCAAGAAGAAAATCAGCACAGCGGTCTATACCATTTGCGGCATCGGCGCCATCGCCATGCTGGTGAAGATGTACCCGTTCGCCTGGGCCGGCAAATGCCTGATCGGCATTGAAGCGTTCTGTGGCACTCAGGCCTGCTCCGTCTCGGGAGACTGGCACATTGCCTGGCAATTGCCGCTGAATGGTCTGATGATGGATCTGACCAACATCATCCCGGGTTTCCTATATGGATTGCATGGCATCACCTATATCCTCGTCGCCTTCGTGATGCCCGTGATCTATGGTTCCTGGCGATTTGTCGCCTTCCACATTCTGATGGGGCCACTCCTTTCGATCCTGACCACGCGTGATCCGAACGAGTACGCCGCCGTCTGGTGCCTGTTCTCGATCGCCCTCTGCCTGTCCGTCATCAAGTCACCGGTACGCAAATATCTCCACGTCGGGCGCTGGCCTTTCTACCCGAGAACTTTCGAGCCCGCCTATCAGGAGGGCTAAGCCACGGGGGGATTCCTGCCCCATAACGATCTGACCAATCCGAATCAAGCCCGGGCCAAGCCATCGACATGGAGTAGCCCGGGCCCTGCCCACGTAATCCAGTCTCTACGCCATTCCGCTGAACTGTGGCAATTGCCCGAGCTCAGTGCGTCAACCACTCATCCCCCCGACCTCGCCCAGCAGCCTAATGACGATTGGATGTCCCCGACATCGACGATCAGGGAGAATCTCGCCCTAAAGAAAAGTTGGCCCGCAATTTGCTTTTATGATGAGGCGAACGAGGACGGCCCTGTCCAATAGCCGTTAGAGATCCAGGCCCGATCCTCACCCAACTATCCAACAAAGCGAGGAAAATCATCATGGCGACCAAATCCAGCCCTAAGATTCAGATAGGTCATCGTTATGGTCACTGGGTCATCACCAGCGAAGCGCAACGACTAGGGGGCGATGTCCGCTACCTGTGCCTGTGTGATTGCGGCAATGAAAAACTGGTGTCGGCGATCACCCTGCGTAATGGGTCATCGACCAGTTGTGGCTGTCAGCGGAGAGAGCGGGCACCCAAGATTTCCGACTACGAACTTCGTCCAACACCCCCGGAAATCCAGGAGATTTACTCCCTGATCAGTCAAGGCAGCCTGCCCCCGGCCGACCAATTCAGCCTGACCGATGGCGCCCCCGCCTGGACCCTCCCTGCCCTGGCCAAGATTCTTGGCATTGGACTTCAGGACCTGATCACCCATCTTCACGAAGGGGGTTCACGATTCGGCACCCCGCAAAACCCGCATCTGGTCGAAGCGTTTACCGCACACCAGTAATCTCGCAAACAAGAGGCCATGCACTGTGGTATTTCCGGCAAGGCAAACTATTTGAGCTGTCTCCTTGCTGGGCAATTGAGTGGCAGCGCTAAAAATGCGATTGGGATGATCTGCATTAGTTACAAGTGTTCGATCCCCCCGTCCTTTGCCGCAAATCCCCACACAGCATCCCACTACAGCGACTTTTATTTCGTCTTTGGCCACCCACCCATGAGTGACCGAATTAACGGAATAACCTGCCAAAGAGACAAGGAAATGGGTACGTACTTTTCTAAAAACTGCGGCATATCCCGCAGTTTTATAAGGCATATCCCACACTCTGGATGCGACAATTTACCGCATTTAATCAATGGGTTATGGGAGATATAATAGCCCCACTTTATGGTCTTCATAAAGCTCTCTCACTCGAACACAAACCTTTGGCGCTCATCCGAGCGCCTTTTTTTGTCTGTGAATGAGTCAGGGCCACAGAAATGATGACTGAGAACGTCTGGAGATATCAGTGCGAACCACGGAGAAGGAACTTTTTGATCGACTCATTGGATTCGGGGGTGAACCCAGCCCCCGCAAGATGCGCAATCAGCATTGGAAAATATTAATGCCTTGGCCAATGATCGAATCCAATCGGGTGTATTGCAAAAAAAACAAAGATAATACTTACCTCATCGAAGCCAGTGGCCGAGCGGGTGACTATCTTGAAACGATTCTGGGCCCCAGAGATACCCAAAAGCGCATCGGTCATACCGAGTACTCGATTTGGTATCTGAAGTAGCCTTATCCCTCCAGTGACACCATCTCCACGATGGTGTTGAACTCCCGCAGGATATCCGGCTGGTGTTTTGTTTTGACCGAAGCTCAGAGATGTGAGTTTTTTCCAGAATATAACGCGGCTGGCCAGACAACTCTGACCGTCAGCTGGCTTTCGAACGATTTGACAGGACCCAACTCGGGCGATCGTTCATGTTTCCCGACAGCCGGGATCGACAGGATGTGATCTTTGCTGAGATTTGCCCTGATGGGCGATGACCCTGGTTCATGGCCATAGGAAATATCCAAACCAGAGCGCAGTGGGTTCTAAGATAAAGCCTCCAATGGAACTCCTCCGCCCAATACCCGCCTCGAAGCCGGATCGTATTCGGCATTTCTCGACTTAACGGTGAGGGATATGCCGCACTTTACATGCCGGTTTGACACAGAGGGAATGCTACCCCACTGAACTATATAAGGCTTTTTTAATGGCTCGCTTTATGCTTGAATCCCCGCACATTTACTGCTCCACCGAGTCATCCACATGAACCATCAATTCCCGACGTCAACCCCTGCCGGTTCAAGTCAAACACTATCATTGCCCGATGAAAAGCAGAAGCCACGCCATGGCAGTGGTACCCTGGCCCTGCTGAGGGTCGCCGCGCTAGGCCTGCCGGGATTGGTAAGCCAGACCGCCATGGCCGACCAAGACGCCAGCTGGCTTGCCGCCAGTTCGCCAACCGTAGGTATTCAGGCGGGCGCAGGCTATGTACCCACCGGCGCCTCCCGGCTTCTGGGTCAACTGGAAAAGGCTTCCACCAGCGTCAAAAAGTACAAAATCAGCTGTTTCGATGATAGCAGCGGTCAACCTACAAAACTCAGGCTGCGCATCCAGGGGATGAGCACAGCCAACTTCCTGGTCAACGCCAAAATAGAGAGCAATGGCGTCTCTCAGGACATCACCGACAAGATCAATGGCGACAGGGTATATAGCGATTACATTTCAGTCAGTCGAGGCCTCGGCGAGTACATCCTGACCATCAGCAAGGTAAAAAAATCGGCCAACGCCCCGGACTCCGCCCTTGACGGTGCCATGACCTTCCAGACGGCACAGGAGTGCAATACCTCTTCAGGCGCTTACACCGGCATCACACACCCCAAGCTCACCGACAGTGGCCATACTCCACCGGTGACGCCACCCGTGACTCCGGTAACCCCGCCCTCATCATCAAAGCTCGCGACTTATTCAAGTTCGCTAATCAAAAATGCCAATAGCAGCACCTACTTCGTTAACTGCACCGCCAACAAGGCGGATCAGGGGACTGTGCGTTACAAATTCCAGATTAAGTCAGCCAATCCAAATCGCCCCTTCAACTTGCGCATGACCGTAAAAAAGGATGGTGGGGAGGCAAGCACGATGGATAACATCAACGGTGACAAACTTTTCAGCGAATTGGCTGAACTGGAAGCTGGAAATGGCCGCTACGAGATCAACGTCTCCAAGGACAACGTATCAGGCGACACGAACAAGGCGATGAGCTTTGCCATCAAACACGTCTGCGAAACACAAGAGCTCACCCAAGGTAAGCTAAGCGTCAGCAAGAAATAACCCAAGAACCCGAGGAGTTCGCTCGCCAAAGTCTCTTCATCCAAGCAATCCTCCACCCGTGTTACATCGACATTTTACTAATCAAGGTTTCACCCCTTTCCTAGCCTGGGATGAGTCATTCGTCCCCAACCTCATGGTGGAGGCGGTGAATGCAACATCAAGTTCAGCAAGGAAGGCAACAAGCAATACCAAAACCTCCGTTACCCCAGTCTGACAAACTAAGGTCGCTCAGCAACCCGGCCCATGCGCCCCGCTACGCTATTTCTGACGCTGGTTCTGGGCTATGACAAGGCCGCCCAGGCGCTTCAGCTTGACCCAACCCCGCCCTCACTCAAGGGGATTTCCGTACCTGAGACGCCGGGATTGCTCGACGGACCAACGCCCATTGTCATCGACCAGACCGCCGCCATTCAGCTGGGCAAGGCGCTGTTCTGGGACGTGAATGTCGGCAGCGATGGCGTGGCCTGTGCCACCTGCCATTTTCACGCCGGGGCGGATCGCAGGACCCGTAACCAACTGGAGCCTGGCAGCCGCCATGCGGCACCATCGGGTCAAACCTTCGAAAAAATGGCTTCTGGCACACCGGGTGGTGTCAATCATGCGCTAAGGTCCACCGACTTCCCCCTGTTTCGCTTGCAGAAGCCGGCAGACAAATCATCCAAGGCGCTGTTTAGCACGGATGATGTCGTGTCCTCTGCCGGCACCGTGAAAGCCAAGTTTCAGTTCGTGTCAGCCTCATCCATCGACGGTCGGGACAACTGCTCACCGGTCCCTGACGCGATCTTCCACCTCGGCTCTGCCAACACCCGCCAGGTTTCGAACCGCCACGCGCCGACCGTCATCAACGCCGCCTTCAACTACCGGAATTTCTGGGATGGGCGGGCCAATAACCGGTTCAATGGCGAAACGGTGTATGGACCGCGCAACCCCGAGGCCGGCGTCTGGGAGGTCCGCGATGGTTGGGTCATCAGAACCCACCCGCTGCTGGAAAACGCCTCGCTCGCCTCACAAGCGGTCGCTCCGCCGGTTGATGATACCGAAATGGCCTGCATAGGCCGCTCGTTCCACCACCTGGCCCGCAAGCTGATAGGCACCAAGCCGCTGGTGCGCCAACGGATTCATGCCGAAGACAGCGTGCTGGCATCCCTGCGGGACCACTCGGGCTGGGGTCTCGACACCCGGTACCAGGATCTGATCCAAAAAAGCTTTGCACCGCGATACTGGGCCGGCCAGGGGGTCTTTGGCGGCCCCGGCCAGGGTGCCCCGGCCTACTCGATGATGGAGGTCAATTTTGCCTTCTTTTTCGGACTGGCCATCCAACTGTATGAGAGCACCTTGATCTCCGACGAGTCACCCTTTGATGCCCCCCGCGATCCGGAGGGGTTTCCCGTCGGTTTCAATGCCCAGCAAAAACGCGGGATGATTTTGTTCAACAAGGCCGAATGTGACTTCTGTCACCAAGGCCCCGGTTTTTCCCTGGCCGAACACCCTGCGGTTTACTCTCCACAGAAAGCCGGGCAGCCACCCAAGCTGGTGGATCGGCGCGTGCTTAGTATTGATGCCACCCACAAAAAGGTATTCACGCCACTCACCGATGCAGGCTATGCCAACACCGGGGTGACTCCCAACGCCTTTGACCCAGGACTTGGCGGCCGCGATCCAATGGGAAATCCCCTGTCAATCAGCGAGCAATATCTTGTCACCCTGGCCAACCCTGATACGCCCATGATCGACCCCGTCATGATCGCGGCCTCCAGCTTTTCATTGAGCTTCGGCATGGGTTTCAAGTCGGAGGAACTGATGGCACCCCCCGACCCCGTTCAGCACTCTGCCGTGGGTCATCCGGATCAGGCAAGGATTCCCAAGCCCGATATTGTTCGCTTGGAACTGGCCCACCCCAATCAAGGCCGACTCCCGCTTGCTGTTAACGGTGCCTTCAAGATCCCGACCCTCCGCAATGTCGAACTGACCGGGCCTTACATGCACAACGGCAGCATGAAAAGCCTGGAAGAAGTCATCGACTTTTATGATCGCGGCGGCAAC
>JBIIEQ010000112.1:0-7166 GCA_044237765.1 Methylococcaceae bacterium
GGATGGGCAGCCGCTGAGTCTGGCTCTGCTGTTCATTGCCGGCACGCTGACGGGATTCCATTGTGCCGGGATGTGTGGTGCCCTGGTGGTCGGTTACACCGTGAAGAGCGCGGCCGAGGGTGGGGCCAAATACCTGACCCATCTGTATTACGGGGTGGGCAAGACGCTTTCCTATACGGTCATTGGGGGTCTCTTCGGTGCGCTCGGTTCGGTCATTTCCTTCACGCCCTTCATGCGGGGTGCCGCGGGTCTGGCCGCCGGGATCTTCCTTCTTCTGTTCGGTCTGGCGACCCTGCGGGTATTTGCGCCACTGGCCCGGTTTCAACTAAAGACGCCCGGCTTCCTCATGCGCTGGGTGAGCGGCGCACTGCGCAGAAATACTCACCCCTTTGTCATCGGGCTTTTGAACGGGTTGATGATCATCTGCGGCCCCTTGCAGGCCATGTACATCATGGCGGCAGGCACTGGCAGCCCGGTGGAAGGTGCCAGAATGCTATTCGTGTTCGGGCTTGGCACCTTGCCCCTGATGATGGGGTTCGGTTTCATGGCCAGCGCCTTGTCGCGTCAATTCGCACCCAGGCTTGTCCGGGCCTCGGGCATCATCGTCATTGTTTTGGGCGTCATCATGCTGAACCGGGGTTACGCCATGATGACGACCGGCACCGATCTCCACGCCGGGATGAATCATGCCGGACACGAGGCTTCATCGGTGCAAAGCTCGGGTCCGCCCATGATTCATATGCTCCTGGAAGGGCCTGGCCTGGTGAGGGAGCTACCGTCCTTGAAAGCCGGCGAAACGGTGGAGTGGATGGTGGGTGGGCCCGGATTGGCGGGCTGCGGATCCAGCATCAGTCTTCCCTCGCTGAATCTTGAATTTGCCGTCCAGCCCGGAATGAACATCTTCCAGTTCACGCCGACTCACCCCGGGGCACTGGATTGGACCTGCCAGACCGGCAATATCCGAGGCACTTTTCTGGTTGAAAAGACCGGGCCGTCACCGAAAATGGAGATCCCCATGGCCGATAAAATTCTCGAACTCATCGAAAAAAGCGCCAGCGCATTGGAGGCGTTGCGTCGCCAGCTCCATCCCTGATGCCATCGATCCGGGGGGTTATTGCATCATTCCTTGAGTTTGCAGGATAAGCCTACTGCGACCGAAAGCGCCCGTATTTCGCAAAGACGGTCGGGAGCAACAGCAAGGTCAGAACGGTGGACGAAATCAGGCCACCGATGATGACGCTGGCCATGGGCCCCATGATCTCCCGGCCAGGATTGTCGCTGTTGATGGCGATAGGCAGCAGGGCGAGAGCGGTGACCAGGGCCGTCATCAGGATCGACGGCAGCCGCTGCTGGGCGCCGAGCAGGGCGGTGTCGACAGTCCAGGGTCGCTGCTCTTCCTCGGTGAGATGCCGGTAGTGGGAAACCAGCATGATGGCGTTTCGGACGGTAATGCCGAACAAGGTTACAAATCCCACCATCGATCCCACCGACAGGGTGCTGCCGGTCAACAGGGCAGCCGCCACGCCACCCGCCAGCGAGAAGGGCAGATTCAGCAGGATGAGCAGCACATGTCGCAGGCTGCCGATGGCGAGATAAATCAACAGCAGGACACCGACACCGGCGATCAGCCCATGCAGAAATAACGCATCGCGGGCGGCGCCCTGTTCCATGGCGGCACCGGTAAATTCCGGGGTGATGTCGGCCGGGAAGTTCAGCTCGTTGAGCATCCGGCGTCTGACTTCCGCCATGAAGGATTGCAGGTCGCGCCCGACGACATTGGCCGTCACGGTTTGTACCCGCTGCCCGCCCCGGTGGAGGATGTTATAGCGTCCGCCCATCTGGTCGATGCGGGCGATTTGGCCCAACTCCACGATCAGCCCATCGTGTGTTTTCAGTGGCAGTTTTTCGAGCGTTGCAATCTGCTGACGGGCCTCCGGCGGGAGGATGACTGCGACTTCGTAGGCCCGGTTTTCCAGGTAATAGTGGCCGACCACGCGGCCCTGCAATGCCGTCTGAATGATCCCGGCGGCCTCCAGTGGCCAGAGGCCGACACTGGCCAGGCTTTCGATATCCAGTCTGACCTGAACTACTGGTGTGCCGGGGGGCGAGCGCATCTGAATATCCGTGGCGCCGGTCACGGTCTGCAGCATATCCGCCACTTGCGCGGCTTTCTCATCCAGTTGGGCAAGATCCTGCCCATACAGGTTGATGACGACCGGCGAGGTATAACCCGAGATGGTTTCCTCCACGCGCTCCGTTAGGAAAGTATTGGCCTCAAACAGGAGGCCGGGATAGCGGCCGAGAATCTCCCGCAACCGATCAAGTACCTGCGCCTGTTCGCTGCCCGACAGCGGGTTCAACCGAACCTCATATTCGCTGTAATGGCTGCCATAGGTATCTGCCCCGCGTTCCGCCCGGCCGGCCCACTGGGACACCGAGACGATCCCCGGCACCGACATAAATTCCTGCACCAGTTGACCGCCGATGCGCATGGATTCCTGCAGCGAGGTGCCGGGCAGGCTGGCGGTATGGACGATATAATGTTCCTCACGGAGTTCCGGCAGGAACTCGCCGCCGAGACGGGGGATCTGCAGGAAGGCCAGCCCGCAGGCTGCGAGGCTCAGCGTGACGGCCAACTTGGGCCAGCTCATGATCGCGCCGAGAACCCTGGAATAGAGGAACTGAAGGAACCGGATGAGGGGCGGGCTATGACGGGTGCTCGTCGCGCTTACTATGCCGAGCGGATTGCGCCATGCCAGTAGCAGATAACAGAGCGCAGGTGTGACCGTCAGCGCCACCAGCAGAGACATCAGGATGGCCAGCATGTAGGCGTAACCCAACGGGGCGAAAAGTCGCCCGGCAACGCCGCCCAGGGTCAGCAGGGGCAGGAATACCAGCACAACGATGAAGCTCGCATAGACCACCGAGCTTCTGACTTCCATCGATGCATCGAATACCACGCGCAACGGCGACAGCGGTTGCGCCGCATGCCGGTTTTCTCGCAATCGGCGGAAAATGTTTTCGGTATCGATGATGGCGTCATCGACCACTTCGCCTAGCGCAATCGCTAGGCCGCCCAGAACCATAATATTGAGGTGGACGTCCAGCGACAGCAATGCAATCACGGCGGCGAGCAGTGACAGCGGAATCGCCAGGGCCGGAATCAGCGCCGTTCGCAGATTGAACAGAAAGAGGTACAGCATCGCCACCACCAGCAGTCCGCCGATCAGGAGATGGCCGGATAGGTTCTGCAGCGAACGCTCGATGTAATCGGCCGGGCGAAACAGATGCGGGTAGAAATCGATCGCCTGCCGCTGGAACAGGGTTTCAAAGTCCCCGAGGATGCTTTCCACGGCCCGGGAGACGCTCAGGGTATTCGCGCCATATTGACCGATGACCATGATCACAATCGCGGGCTTGCCCCCGATCGCGGCGGCCCCGATGCTTGGGCGGGAGCCACTCGTGACGTTGGCCACATCGCCCAGACGGACCTGTTGTCCCTGCTTGCGGATCAAAACGACCTGACGCAAGGCCTCGGCTGTGGTCGGCATGCCCGTCACATTGAGGGCGATGCGCTGATTGGCATTTTCGATAAACCCCGCGCCCGGCATCCCGGTCGCCTGTTCGGCGGCGGTAAGTATCTCCTGGATGGAGAGCCCATGCCGACGCAGGCGCTCTGCATCGGGCTGGATCTGCAGCTGACGGATTTCGCCGCCGAATACATTCACATCCGCCACACCCGGAACGGCCAGAAGCCGGGGGGTGAGCAACCAGTCGACCAGGTCGCGCAGATCCATCAGGCTCCGCTGATCTGAGCGGAGGCCGATGGTCAGGACCGTCGCCGAGGAGGATGACAAGGGCACGATGACCGGCGCGCCGATTCCGGCCGGTAGTTCGCTGCCCAGTGCATTCAGCCGTTCTCCCACCAGTTGCCGGTTGCGGTAAATGTCCGTGCCGTCCTGGAAGGTGGCGGTCACCACTGACAGACCCTGGATGGATTCGGACCGCAAGGTATCCAGGCCAATCAGTCCGGCCAAGTGTCGCTCGATACGATGAGTGACCAGGGTTTCCGTCTGCTCGGCAGTGAGGCCGATGGTCTCGGTCTGGATGACGACCCGGGGCGCGGAAAATTCGGGGAAGATATCGAGGCCGGCATGGCTCAGCCGGTAGGCGCCATAGACCAGCAGGAGCATGGCCAACGACAAGACCACCCCGGCGTGCCGCACCGAAAATCGGATCATGCCGGCGAGCATTCGCTATTGCCCTCCAGCAGGGCGGAGCCCGCGACGGGCTGTCACCGCATCAACCATCATTCCTGGTGCGTTGCTTAAGTAGGTTTGAGACGTGGGGCAGGTGGATGTTTGATCGGCGCAAAAAATTTCGCCGGAGCGCATTTCCGTATCATCTGGTGAGCCAGTGACTCCCGTAATCTAGGCGCGTGTCTTCTTGCTATCGGAGTCAATGCCATGAAAAACGCTGCCTTTGCCATTCCTACCGCTCAATTACGGGGTCAGGATATCAACATCGAGCAATCGCTGTTATGGGATCATCCCGCCGGATTCAATGTGTTTCAGATCAGCCGGCCGGGGTTGAATGATCGTATCAATTATGACGTGCCGACGTTCATCCGGCGCGGATTCAGGGTGGCCTACACGCCGCATAGGGGAGGTCGGCGAGTTGTTTCGCCAAGAGCTCAGGATTTTTAGCGGCTTATCGAGCCAGATCTGACTGTCATCCGGTGCCTTGATCAGGCGCCGGGCGGTTTTCCCGATTATTCAGAACCCTTGGCGGGTTGGTTGTGGCTAGTAACACTCATCTTCCACCGTCAGCGACTGGCAAGCGCCATCCGCCGTACGGTAGGTGGTTGAGCGGTTTTTCCAGTAGGTGGTGGCGGCCGCGCCAACAATGGCAATCACCATGAGCCAGTTAAGGACATCGCGCATATTCGTCAGGATTTCGCTTGATGGAGGGTCACTTGTGGGTGGGGTGTCAGGAATTCAACGCGACGGCTGAATACAGGTCGAGGGCATTGATGCGCGTGGCTTCACAGTCAAAATCGCTGCCTCGTTCGATGCTTTCCTTCAATGACTGTATCGCCCGTGTGGAAAATACAGGATGACTACTGTAAATGTCACGGCGGTAGCAATCGAGAAGTTCGCGAGTGATTAAACGATCTTTTCTGGTGTTCATGCGCCTGATCTCCGTCCTGTTCCCTTTTGAGATTGCCGGTCATATGCCTGTCTGTCAGTCTCGCCGAACGACTATTTACCAGCGAGCAACGCTTTAGAAATTAAGCATTGGGGGAAAGTTCCTATTGGCACGGACTCCCTATCCCTAGCGGGATTGTGCTGTGCCAAAGTGGCGATTTCATGAATCACTTCATGAGAAAGAGGGAGTCCAAGATGAATGCTAAGACAATCGGTCTGGATATCGCAAAGATCGTGTTTCAGGTGCATGGCTTGGATCGGCCCGGCAAGACGGTCGTGCCGGCTATTTGCCGATCGTTACGATCGCTTTGTCGATCTTGACTGGCAGATCGAGGATTAACATTGGAAAATATTCTCGATGAGTTTCCCGCCCAAAAGTCAAATCACCGGCGTCGTCCTCGCCGGCGGGCGTGGGCGGCGCATGGGAGGCGAGGACAAGGGGTTGCTACTGTTTCACAGCCGGCCGTTGGCCACTCATGCCCTGGACGCGCTGGGCGAGGTGACCGACATGCGGCTGATCAACGCCAACCGCAACCTTGAGACCTATGAATCGCTGGGATTCCCGGTCATTCAGGATGCCAATGATCGTTTCGATGGGCCGCTCGCGGGACTCCTGAGTGCGATGCGTGCCGCCGTGACGCCATATATGTTGACCGTGCCTTGTGATACGCCGCGATTGACCGGCAAGCTGTTGCAGCGACTGGTTGATTGCCTTGAAACGTCGGGCGCTAACATCGCCGTGGCCCATGACGGTGAGCGGCTGCATCCGGTGGTGATGCTTGCGGAAACTTGTTTGGCCAACGATTTGCAAGCCTATCTGGACGCTGGCGAACGCAAGGTGGAAAACTGGGTGCGACGGCAGCGCTGGGTGAGCGTCGATTTTAGTGACGCACCCGGCGCATTGGACAATATGAATGCGCCGGACGACTGGTTTCGGCTGGAACTTGGGGCTGATAAATGTGGGTGATTACGTTTGGGTGCGAGCCATGCCGATGCCCGAATTGAAAAGAAGCATTATCAACGCCCCTGGATCATGCCAGTGTTTCGCGGAAATAGGCCGATGGCACCGTCCGCACTCCCGGGTCGGTCGTCATGGGTAAATGCGTCAAACAAAAGGCGAAGCCCTAGTTGCCCCCACACTTCAACCTGGCTTGTCGTTTGCCTCCATGTGTCCACTGTGGGTTGAGCGCCGAATGTCAGATCAATGTTCACGTAGTCGCTGTAGATCCATCGGGCTCCAAATTGCCCAGCATAGAGGGGGGCGTTGTAAGCTAATGGATCGCCCGCGTATGCCTCGGCAATGGCATGAATGTCATCTCCGATGATGGCAGCATCAAACCCCAATCCCCAGTAAGGCCGAAGACGGAGCCCAATCCCACTCTGGTGTTCGGCTCTGAGGCCAAAGTTGGTGTGCAGTTGGACACTGTCATTGAATAATCGGTGGGTCATTAGTCCAATTGCATAGTAATTGTCACCCAATTTGTACTTTGGATTGCTGCTTTCATCGACGGTACCGCCAGCGGCAAGCGTGGTTTGTCCAATATCAAATGTGGCTCCTGAGGCGAACGCATAGCCTGGGTCACCATTCGCTTCTGCTCGTGTGAACAGAACCTTGGTTTGCAGTACGGGATTTGCGAGGGCCCACTTGTCATCGCTCGCGCGCGAAAAACCCGTGCCTGCGATAATCTCGAGCCAATCCAAAGGGGTAACTCCAAACATGGAGTTGAAGCCGGGAGCATCACCAAACCCCCCCTCAGCATGAGTGATTTCCATCCAGGATTCCATTTCCAGCTGACCATAATCAGCGATTCTGGCATCATCTGTGACGAATGGGGAGTTATGCTCAAAAGTTGTGGATGAGCAGCTGATGGAGGCGGCGTATTCTTGATGGTCTTCAAGGTCATCAATGCCTACGAGAGGAGTGAATACGCCGTGAGTAAAGATAAGATGACTCGGTTA
>JBIIEQ010000051.1:0-24497 GCA_044237765.1 Methylococcaceae bacterium
GCGATATCCAGACCGATTGTCGTAGCATTCATCTTGTATTCCTCCTTTCTCATGAAGTGGTTGTTTGAATTTCCACTTTGGCACATCACGATGCCGTTAGGGAGGAGGAGTCCATACCATTAGGACATAATTGCCACGACTGCCACTCAGGGCTAGGCCACTGACGATGACCATCTTGTTGGTACCGCTACTACCATCCTCGAAGGACGCCGTGGCGGCCGATGTATCGCAGGTGACGCCGGTTGTAACCGGCTCTAGTTCACAGCCACTAATTACAGCTGTGACCGTGCCGTCATAGATTTTATCGTCTGCGCTTACCGTTGCAGTCAAAGGCGCCGGAGTAATATCGGCTGAAGTGATGATCGTACTGCTGGCTAAAGTGTAGTTACCGTTGCCCCCGATCAACCCCAGATCAACCCCAGATCACTTATTGTCACTGTCTTGTTGATACCAGCCTCGGCATCGGTAAAGCTCGCCTCAGCATTACTAATATCGCAGCTTACTCCGGGGGTGGCCGGGTTCAGTACGCAACCGGTGATTACCGCGGCAGTACTACCGTCATAAGGCTTATTGGCAACCGTCACGTTAGCTGATAATATAGGACTATCATAGTTTGCGGTAACATTTTTACCTTGTGACATGGACAAGGTGCACGTCGCCTCAAATCCATTACAGTCCCCCGACCACCCAATAAATCGGTAACCATCAAGTGGAGAAGCGATCAAGGTAACTGAACTATTTAACGGGTGATGCGTGAAAGAGTACACACAATCACCGCCACACAAAAAAGTATTATCCAGCGTTGAAATGGTTCCTTTACCTGTCCCTGCCTGAGTGATTGTCAAGCTTTCAGCAGGTGCCAATAAGTACTGCCGAAGTATCCCACAATTGCTGCCGGAATCGCATGATGCTCTGTCAAATCCGATAGCTATCTCATCAGGGTAGGCTTCAGAAAATCCAAGGTTCAATACGGCGCCAGTTGACTTTCCCTCCGGATCAGAAATGACCTCTTGAATGGTATAAAGCCCCTGCGCATTCAGCCTATATAAATAGATTTTTAATTCTGGTTTTTGTGATGATATTGCAAGGTATGAGTTGGATAGCTTTATTCCAGATCCAAAAGATCCAAATTGTGCCCAGGTTTGCTCAATGCTTCCATCAATATTCTGGGATACAAGCTTCTGTTTGAAATGATATTGATTGCTTGCGAGGTCATATTTATAGATATATGCAGCGCCACATGAAGGCCCCCCTGGACTATAGACCCCGTTTTCGCAATATCTTGACCCGTTACCAATAGCTAATAAATCACCTTCTGCATCTAGTGACCAATAGCTGCCTGAATAGTTGGTTTCTGCTTCCGTTGCTGATTTCAATAGCGGGAAACTCTGCTGAATTACCCATGAGCCGTTAAGGTAATGATAGTAAAAAAAGACATACCCATTCTTTGTGTGTTTACCGGGTATGCCGCGCACTATTGCCTTACCACTTCGTACGGTAACCAATCCACCAAACTCTCCGCCATAACTTGATGCATCGGTACCGTCTGGATTTCTTGCAACCAATTCCTCCTTTCTTACCCAGGCTCCATTCTCCCTATGCCAAGTATGGACTATACCTGCTGAGCCGTAATAGGTGCCATAGCCCCATGGTACGGTTAGCTTAAATCCTGGCGCACCAACAAAAAGCCAATCATTGTCAAGGGATATGCTTGCGCCAAAACCTGATGATGAATCGGTTGGCCCTACAATGGCATTCAATGTCCATGTGTTATTTATTAGCGAGTAAAGGTATATAACGCCACAGACAACTTGTGTGGTGCCAGTGCAGTATTCGCCCGGGGCAAAAACAGCGATTGTGTTACCGTCCGTTACTATCTTTTCTCCGAACCTGGCATATTTCTGCTCACCACCCAAACCAGCGTTAGGTCCTTGCGACAGAGGCGTGGCGGTAAGCTTTTGGGTGAAGTCCCAGTTATCGCCGTTTCTCTTGTATATGTAGGTGGCGCCACAAGATGCCCCGAGCGTACAACTTTTGGCTGGTGCGCCAACAGCAAGTAAGTCACCTTTTATAGCCGCTGACTGGCCAAATAGAGCGGCTGCTTCTTCGTCAATCTGATTGTTATTATCTTTCGGTCTGACTGATTGTCTCTCTGTTGATATGATGGGATCAATCAATATTGGCCAAGACGCATTTGAAGTGACAACATGAAGGTATGTTTTATCTTCATGTTTTGCATAAAAGGTTTTGAGTTTCTTTCCATTACTGTCAAAAACACTCAGGTGTGAATATCTTATGTTGCTTCCCGGAAAGTAAATGTCATCTCCATCTATATCTGCCCCCTTTATCCCACCGGAGAAGTCAATGCCAACAATCAGTTCATCGCCCAGATGGAAGTCTGGTTTTCTAATTAGAAGCGAATGTTCTATCCCTTCTTTTGTGCTTGTAAAGTATTCCGTAATGGTGCCACGCTCATATACTAAACGATTATCTTTCTGTACAGGCAATACATCTTGTGGTAAAAGGATTAATTTCTTGTTTTTGTTTAACAATCCTGTAAGGCGAATACCCAATGCGCTTTTATCTGATATAAAGATCGCGCCATCTCTATTAAATGTCCCTTTAATATTCCCGCTTGTAATTTCGACCGTATCGGTTGGAAAGCCATGCGAACTGTCGCTAACTTTGGGTTTGTCCGTGGCATCGTTAATCTTAGATGATTCAGGTTGTTTTTGGGTTTGAATTGCCACCCAACGATTTCTTTCGCTAGATTCGATCAGCGACTTTGAAGTCAATTGCTCGAGATCGAACTGCAAATTGAAAAAATCCTTAACGGTCGCACCAACCACGAAAATCACGAGGCACGTAAGCGCTAACCAAAATGCTCGATTGCCCATTACCATTCCGATCCCCCACCCAAGAGCACGAGCAATTCAGAGACCACCCGTATGATTGTTCAAAATCTTGATCCACGTCCGGGACGTGGCTTTTAGCGATGCTGTCGCTTTAGCGAATTCCATCGGCATTAAACCGAATGCCCATTATGGTCGCGAGATATGCCGCTCAACTTCGCAACTATAGACTCGACACCTAACAACTGCAAAATACAGGCAGAACACAGCTAGCGTGACTTCGCCTTGTAGTCAAATTGTCTGGAGTCGCCGCTGAGAGTCGAATCTTGGCTACCTTGTGCGAAAATCACGCCTCTTTGCGCCAGAAGCCGACGAGTCTGCTGATATCAGCCACATTCCCAGCCATCACGCCGAACCAAACCTCACGGATGATTCTCAACGAATGACCGGCAATCCTTTGCCACCGATACGGCGATTTACGCTGCCTCCAGGCACGAATGTCATCCCCGAGCGGCAGGTACGGGATGTCATGCTGGCTGTCATTCTGGCGCTGATTCCGGGCGCACTGGTTCAGGCCTGGTGGTTTGGGCCGGGCGTGTTGATCCAATGTGTGTTGGCGGTCCTCTTTGCCTTGATGGGCGAGAGTGTGGCGCTGACACTCAGGGGAAGACCCGCGCTGCCGACGCTGAAAGATCTCAGCGCCACGGTCACGGCCATCTTGCTGGCGCTTTCGATACCCGGTCTGGCGCCCTGGTGGGTGATATCGCTGGGGTCGCTGCTGGCCATTCTCATGGGCAAGCAGGTGTACGGGGGGCTTGGCTGCAATCCCTTCAATCCGGCAATGGTCGGCTATGCCGTGCTGCTGATTTCGTTTCCCCGGGAAATGATCCTGTGGCACTCGGGCCCAATCGGTGTCGGTGAAACCCTGCAGGCTATTTTTGGGGGACTGGATAGTCACCGCCTGGATGCATTGGCGATGGCCACTCCGCTCGATGCCACGCGGGCGCAAGTCGCGACGGGACATCCCGCCGCGCTGCCTGAAAGCCTAAGCTCGGCCAGAACAGGTGCCGTCATGGTGAATATCGGCTATCTCGCCGGCGGGCTCTGGTTGCTCAGGCGTAATTTGATTGATGCGCGCATCCCGGGCGGGTTGCTGGCTGGCCTTGCGGGTTGTGCCTTTCTTTTTTATGTGTCCGACCCCACCCTTTATCCCAACCCGCTCTTCCACCTCTTCAGCGGTGCCACTATGCTCGCCGCGTTTTTTATCGCTACCGACCCGGTCAGTGCCGCCACCACGCCGCGCGGACGGTGGATTTATGGTGCCGGAATCGGTGTGATGATCTATGTGATCCGCACCTGGGGCGGTTACCCGGATGGCGTCGCCTTTGCCGTGCTGCTGATGAATCTTGCCGCTCCTACGCTGGACCATTTCACCCGTCCCCGGGTTTACGGGCACTCGTGATGAAACAGCTGGATCTCGATTTCTCCAGACCAGCGGTTCAGTTGGGGATTTTTGCCTTCGTCGCCTTGGGTCTATTGGGGCTGCTGGATGCCCTCTCGGCTGATCGCATTGCCGAAAACCAGCGGATGCTGCTGCGGCAAACGTTGGTATCCCTCCTGCCTGCGGGAAGTTTCAACAACGATGTGATTCATGACACCGTCCAGATTCAGGATGATCGGCTGGGCGGCCCCAGCGCGGTGACGATCTACAGGGCCCGCCAGCAGGGCAAAATCATTGCCGCCCTGATGCCCGTAGTGGCGCCTGACGGGTATAACGGCAAGATCCACTTGTTGATCGCAGTCCAGCCGGATGGGGTACTGGCCGGTGTGCGGGTGCTGGAACATCATGAAACACCCGGTCTGGGCGATCCGATTGAATCCGTAAAGTCCGGCTGGATCCGGCAATTTATGGGTCGTTCGCTGACCAACCCTGAGGAGGCCGGCTGGCGTGTGAAACGCGATGGCGGAGTATTCGACCAGCTCGCGGGTGCCACCATTACCCCGCGCGCCGTGGTCGGTGCCGTCCATCGGGCGCTGCAAGTCATCCGCGATCGACATGAGTTGCTATTTAATCAGGACTCAGCGACCGACCCCGTCTCCCCAAAACCTAAAGCAGAGAGGCCATGAAGATGACCACCCCAACCACCCTTCAACTAGCCCGGGACGGCCTCTGGAACCAGAATCAGGCGCTCGTGGCGCTGCTCGGTCTTTGTCCCCTGCTGGCAGTGAGCACCTCGCTCATCAATGGATTGGCACTCGGCCTTGCGACCACTGCGACGCTGATCCTGTCCAATGGTCTGGTTTCGGCGCTGCGCTTCAGGATTGCACGGGACGCTCGCCTCCCCTTGTTCGTGTTGCTGATTGCCTCGATCGTCACCGCCATCGATATCGGCATGAATGCCTGGTTTCATGAACTGCATGGGACGCTGGGATTGTTCATTCCGCTGATCGTCACCAATTGCGCCATTCTTGGCCGGGCCGAGGCGTTTGCCTCCCGCCAACCCATTCAGAAAGCGTTGGCGGATGGGCTGTTCATGGGATTGGGATTCACAATGGTGATCACGCTGCTGGGTGGATTGCGGGAAGTCATTGGCACCGGCTACTTGTTCCGGGGAGCGGAGGGCTTGTTCGGGCTGGTTGCAGCCGATTGGGAAATTGAATTGTTGCCGGGCCATGAAGGTTTTCTGCTTGCTCTACTACCCCCGGGCGCCTTTATCGGACTGGGTCTGCTGATTGCCATGAAAAATCTTGTCGACGAGAAAATGGACTCCCGTCGTGGGTCACTCGACACACCCGGGCATTGCGATCTCCATGACTCGCCGCCATGAACGCGGATAAACGTCGCCAAATCTTCGAGCGGTTGGACATCGCCATTCCGGAACCGGTCACCGAGCTTGAATACAGCAGTCCCTTCGAGCTGTTGATCGCCGTCGTGCTCTCCGCACAAGCGACTGACAAAGGGGTCAACAAGGCCACGCGCCAGCTTTTTCCTGTGGCCAACACGCCCGGGGGCCTGCTGGCGTTGGGGGAGAGCGGCCTCAAGACCTACATCAACACGATTGGTCTTTTCAACAGCAAGGCCCGTCATATCATGGGGCTTTGCCAAAACCTGATCGATCGGCACAACAGCGAAGTACCCCGGGAGCGGGCCGCACTGGAAGCCCTGCCCGGTGTCGGCCGCAAGACCGCCAATGTCATTCTGAATACGGCATTCGGGCAACCCACCATCGCCGTGGACACCCATATTTTTCGGGTTGCGAACCGCACCCGGCTGGCGCCCGGCAAAAACGTAGTAGAGGTAGAGCACAAACTGGCCCGCTCGACTCCGAAGGAATTTCTCAAGGACGCGCATCACCTGCTTATCCTGCATGGCCGCTACACCTGCAAGGCCAGGAAACCGGACTGTGCCAACTGCCCGATCGCGGACCTGTGCGAATACCCGGAGAGGACGGCTGTCACGCCGCCGACCATTGCAGTTCAATCTCGCTGACTTCAGTCCACCAGACAGGCGTCCAGATCTCGCAACAGCACTTCCCGATCGAGGCAAGTACCAATGAATACCAGTCGGGTGGTATTGGCAGCCGCTGAGGCTGCACTCTCCTCCAGACTGAAACGCCGGCTCACCAGATGAAAGAGATAGGGATTGGCGACGCCGGCGAGGTTCAGAAAACCCTTGGCCCGGTATAGGGTGTCGGGGAGTGTTTCCAGGAACCGCTGGAATCTTTCCGGGTCGATCGCGGCGGCACGCTCATAGGAAACGGTTTCAAATCCATGGGTGTGGGTCTCGCCCTCTGAGCAACAGACATCATCTGGCAACTCGTTAGGCAGCTTCGGTTTGCCAGGCCATTCCTGGCTACCAAGCCCGAGGATCAGCGGCAGGGGCACCTTGGCTTGTGTGGTCCGGAAAATTCTCGCCTGCGGATTCAACTGTCTGATCTTGCTTTCGATGACCTCGAGAGCAGGGGCTTCAATGAGGTCACACTTGTTGAGCAGCACGCAATCGGCGTAAGCAATCTGGTGGCGCAAAGCGGGCTGGTCATAGTGATCCAGGGAAAAACTCATCGCATCGGCCAAAGCAACGATGGCATCCAGGCGCAGTTGCGCCAGAAAGTCCGGGCGACTGAAGGTCAGCGCCACCGGCAGCGGATCGGCAATCCCGGAGGTCTCGATAACAATCTGGTCGATCGGCTTGCCCTGCTGCAACAGCCGATGCAGCGTTTCCACCAGGCCGCCGTGCATGGAACAGCAGATGCAACCGTTGTTGAGCTCCAGCATGTCACTGCTGGCAGCGGCGACCAGACTTGCGTCGATGTGAATGTCGCCGAACTCGTTGATGATGACGGCAATCTTCCGACCTTCACACTGGTGAATGATGTGGTTGAGCAGCGTGGTTTTCCCGCTGCCCAGAAATCCGGAAAGCACCGTGACCGGTAGCTTTTTTGGGGACTGGATGCCGTTCATGCAGATTCTGCAAGGTGTCGATAGCTCAAGGCGCCTTGAGCGTATAGGTGGTGCCGACAGCCGATTGACTGACCGAGTCGCCATAGGCGTTGGCCAAGGCATGCAGTGCCCGCCACCCGGTGCAATGCCCGACGATCAGTTGCTGAATATTGAACTGGGCCAGACCGGCGACAGTCTCCGGGATGATTCTTTCCATCGCTCCGCCCAAGTGCAGTCCGCCCATCACACAGTAGAACGGAATACCCGGAAACAGACGCCGGGTTTCCAGGCAGACGTTGACTATGCCCGCATGCGAGCAGGCACTGAAAACAACCAGCCCCAACCCGCGCACATGGAGGATCAGCATGCGCTCATCCATCAATAGCGGGTCCGGTTGCCAGGGTGCGTCTTCGCTTTCCCGGCACAGATGGTCCTCCCGTCCCTTTTCAAAGGGCGTGATCCTGGGGATTTCCCCGCTGTAGTAGACGTGATCATCGAATAACAGCCGCGGCGCCTCGTCATTGATGACCTGGGCGCCCAGAGCTTCAAGCTCCTGCGGCCCCGGCACCTTTGCCACGGGGATGATTTCCCCGGTTGCCAGGCGAACCCCGCGTTCTTTGAACATGCCGGGATTCACGTGAACGTCGACGTTGCCTCCCTGGTCTCGAATCGCGGTCACCGTATCCGCCAGAGCCCCCATGTGGTCCCAGTGGCCATGCGTCACGGTGACGCATTCGATGTCGGCGAGGGAAATTCCCAGGTTTTTGCAGTTGCGGAGGAAAATCGCTCCTTCCGGACCCGTGTCGAATAACAGTTGGCGCGTTTGCCCGCCATATTCGATCGTCAGCCGCAAACCGAGGCCCAGATTGGCCACCAGCAGGGTTTCGCCGGCAATCACCCGCGCGCCGCCGCGAACGATGTTAGCGAATTCGGACACGGCGAACAGTGTCTTGCTGACATAGGCATCGCTGACGTCATCGGTAATCACGTCAATCCTGAGCGAATCGACGGGCAGCAAACCGGATGGGGAAAGATTCATAGACATTAGGACCTTGCCATGAGGCTTTGAAAGATTTCAGGGGTTCGGATGACCCAGCAGCTCATCCGCTGATGGGGCGAAGGAAAAGTCCGAGGGTCAGGGCCACGCCCAGGGCGACCACCCACATTCTGAGGATGCGCTCGTCAACCCGATGTAATGCCCAGGCGCCACAAAGACCGCCTACGACCGACCCGGCCCCCAGGATTAGGGCCTCTCGCCAGTGCATCAGCGGAGAATTCACCAGAACGATCACCGCCGTCAAACCGATGACGCTGGCCAAGGCATTTTTCGTGGCGCCCGCCTGCCTGATGGACATGCCCCCCATCATGAGCGCGGCAAGCATCAAAAATCCGATGCCCCCGCCAAAGTAGCCCCCATAGACGGCAATGATGGATTGCGAGACCAGTGTCGCAATCGGGCCCAGCGAGGGTTGGCCCGTATTCCCCTTCCTGAAGTAGCTTCCCCAGATGAATACGAGGGTGGCAAACAGCACCAGCCAGGGCACCATGCGCGCAAAGATGGTGGAAGGTGTATTCAACAGCAACCATCCGCCGAGGGCCCCACCGATCAGGCTGACCAGCATCAGGATAAGAAATGAAAGTCCGGCCACGCCCCCGACCCGATGTCTGCCGGACAGTCCGGTGCTGACCTGACCAGGAAACAACGCCACCGTAGAGGTGATGTTGGCTGCCAGCGGACTCAGTCCCGCCAGCATCAGAACCGGCAGCGTCACGAATGAACCGCCCCCCGCCAAGGCATTTTGCAGTCCCGCCCAGAAACCGGCGATGGCGATAATGATCAACATCCGATAAATCCCGGCGTGATCACGCATTCATCACCGGGCCAGGCTTTGGTCCGTCGGCTGGAAAAAGGCATGGGGGGGACTCCACTGAATGCTGTCCGAGTTTTGTTTGGGGGATACCGGCGGTCCACCAAGCTAAGCCAAGGGGATTTTTTCCGAAAATCCGTTGACCTGGATTGTCCTCAATGGCGAACCATCAAGAATGGTTTTCCCTAGCATTGTCTTTTATCTGGCTACGGGGCAGCAAGTATGAGTTACCTTGGCTCCAGCTTCGGCAATCAACCAAGCCAAGGCTTGTCACTACTCAAGCAAGCGGGCTTCTCTGTCGGTGTAGAATCCGCACTCAGTTGACCGGTAACCCGGCCACCCCTGTTGATGCGCCTTTATCTCGCCCCTAGCGTTGAAGGCAGTGTTTAGCTGAACTACCCACCTTCTTATCCAGAGGATGACATGAACAAACTTCTAATTGGCCTTTCACTCTCCTTTTTGCTGATCGGCTGCGGTCTCCAGCTTGATGGGTCGGTGAGCAAACAACGGGAGCAGATTGATTCCATGGCCTCAGGAACCATGAACAATCTGTTCGACCAGCATCCGGGCTTGCGCAAGAAAGTCGCCAAGGCAGCGGGTTATGGCGTATTCGATGCCTCCGGCGGGAAATTCCTCTGGGGGGGCCTTGATCATGGTAACGGCGTAGTGGTGAAAAATGGCAATCGGCAGCATACCTACATGAAGATGTTCGAGTTGCAACCGGGGCTCGGTTTCGGCTACACCAACTTTAGACTGGTGTTTGTTTTTGACACCCGTGCAGCGATGGATGACTTCATCAAATCAGGCTGGGAGTTTGGCGGACGCGCCAGTGCGGCGGCCAACGACGAGAAAAACGCTGTGGGGGGAGACCTGGGTGTCAACGTTGCGCCCGGAATCACTCTCTACCAGATGACCGAGAAAGGGGCCATGATTGGCCTGAGCATTACCGGGGCAAAATACTGGCGTAACGATGACCTGAACTGAAGCCCCATCACCACCTACGCGTTTGGCGCTCTGAATTACCTTACTGACTGAGAGCTTCCTTCCCTGCTGCCAGTTTTCTGCGGATCAATACATAGACTCACCGTCGCCGACCTCGCTCTTCATGTAGAAGAGCACGTCGGCTTCGTCATATTCGGAAAGAGCATTCTGGTCGCCCCGTCCCTTGAGCAGATTCATAGCTAAATGCTGCCTTACAATGCCGGGGGTCGAAAGCGATTGGAGATCCCAGTCCTCGGCATCCGCCAGGGCCGGTGCGCTGCGCTTACCGGTATCATGACAACTCCCGCACTGACCTTGGTAAACAGCCTCACCATGGGAGAGATCGGGCTGATAGGCCTCATGTTCCGGCTGGGTATTGGAGCAACCGACCAAGGCTAGCGCCAGTAGCCATGGGGTAACTTGAAACATTGACATGGGGTAACTCGCTTGGATGTTGAATGTGACAGTTTTCTGGACGTCACAGGAAAGCTCAGATCAGTTGACGCTTAGCGAGACCATGGTGATATCGTCCAGAAAGGCTCCGCCACCTCTGAATTCCCTCAAGCGGACAAGAATGTTTTGCAGGGTCTCCTCGGGCAACTGCTGCCGCTGGGCCGAAAAGGTCTGGCACAGGCGGCGGCTTTCAAAGAATTCCCCGAGTTCATTCTGCGTTTCAGTCACACCATCGGTATACAACAGCAGCTGGTCACCAACTTCCAGCGTCAATTGCTTCTCCTCGAAATCAACATGCCGGCGGACACCAAGTATCAGCCCGTCGGCATCCAGTGGCTCACAGGCCGGGGCGAAACGCCTCAACAGAAGGGGCGGATTATGACCCGCGCTGGCAAAGCGCAATTGCCGTGTCGTCCGGTTGTAGCGGAGATAGAACATGGTGATGAACAGATCCGAAGCACTCAGGTCGGCGTAGAGCACCTCATTCAACGCGCCCAGCAGGTGGGCGATGCTGTCCAGTTCGCTATGAGTTCGCCGGAGCTCAGCTTTGAGTGTGCTGCGCATTTCGGCCATGATCAGCGCGGCGCCGACGCTATGCCCTGAAACATCGGCAATCACCAGGTCAATGCATTCGCCGTGGCAAATGAAATCGTAATAATCCCCACCGACTTGGGCCGCCGGTATACACACACCCGCCACATCGACATCCAGTCTTTTGAGCGGCGCCTTGGGCAACAGGGACATTTGTATCTGTCGGGCGATCTCCAGCTCGTGCCTTTCATCCTCGGCACGACGGCGCTCACTGATATCGGTGATGACGCCGATGTAGTGCGTCAAGGCTCCATGCTCGTCTTGTACGGGCGACAACATCAATTCGTTCCAGAATCCGGTGCCATCCTTGCGATAATTCCGTATCACCACCTCACAGGCATGACCCGTACTGAGCGCATCGCGGATGGTGTCGCGGGCCGATTCCTCGGTGTCTCGCCCCTGAAGCAGGCGCAAGGTCTTGCCGAGAAGCTCCGCTTCGGTATATCCCGTGATCTTGCAGAGTGCGGAGTTGACGTAAATGTTGGGAAAATCCGGTAGCCGGGCATCCGCAATGGCGATGCCAACGCTGGCCGCTTCAATCGCGCGTTCACGCAGGCGTACAGCATCCTCGACCCGCTTGCGCTCGGTAATGTCCAGATCCACCCCGCGCCAAAGGACAATCTCGCCCTGCTCGTTGACCAGGGGTCCGCCGGTGGATTCTGTAAACACCGCATGACCATCCCGGTGCAGGTAATGGTTGACAATGCGATGAAAGGATGTGTCGGCGGAACCCATCGTAGGCAAGGTTCCGGCCCATCGCTGCTGGTCCTCCTCTGTCATCAACTCCAGATAATGCTTTCCGATGATGTCCTCGGGTCGATAGCCAAGAATATCCATGACCGCATCACTGCTAAACGTGTAGCGGCCTGAGGCATCCTGCTCCCATAGCCACTCACCGACCATTCTGGCGACTTCGCTGAAGCGAGCCTCGCTTTGCGCCAACGCTTCCTGATCGGCCTTTTGCCGGGTGATGTCCTGGAAGCGGCCGAGCAGACGAATGGCATTGCCCAGCCGATCCTGGATCGGCGAGAACGTTACCAGGGCCGAGTAGGCGTCCCCGGTCTTTTTGTGGTCGGTGATTTCCCCTCGCCAATCCCTGACGGAAAGCAACCGCCAACACAGCGGGGCATTGCGGGCGATCGACGGCATCACCGAAGTTTCGGCGAACAGATTGCCGCCGACTACTTCAGGATTGGCATAACCGGTCAATCGGGAAAATCCGGCATTGACGTATTCGATGTTTCCTTGGAGATCGGCAATCAGAATACCGGCAGGGGCCTGTTCCACGGCACTGGAGAGCAGCGTCAACCGCTGTTCGGCCTCTCGGCGCGGGCTCAGATCGTGCATGATGCCGACAAATCGATGAGGGCCCTGCTTGGCGAGCTCACCCACGGCGAGATGAACCGGAAACAGGGTTCCGTCCTTTGCTCTGGCGTGTACCTCGCGGCCCTGGCCGATAATCCCGCCTATTCCCGTTTCAGAATACTTGCGCAGATAGTCGTCATGCCGCTCATGGTCCGGTGATGGCATCAGCCTGCTGATATTTTGACCTAACAGTTCCGAACGAGTGTAACCAAACAGCTTTTCCATGGCCGGATTGATGAGTTGAATGATGCCCAACTCATCGATGATGATGACGCCGTCGGTAATGGTTTCGACGATGCCGCGAAAGTGGCTTTCGATATCGCAAACCTCTCCAGTCGAACTCATGAGTGGATCGATCTTCAGCAACCATCGCCACGCGCCCTCTCCCGGATTTTCGCTGATCCGAAGACGGCAGGTGAGCGGCGAGTGCTCATTGTTGGGGAGCGCTGCCTCGTTTGTTGATAGCGAAAGAGTGCCGAGATGATCGGGGCCCGTCGCAGAAGAACCCGTCAGATCGGCCATGCCCAGTCCGAGCAGAGGCAAGACATCCGCTCCCGGCACATCGGTGGCGGCGAGACCCAAGAGTTTCAGGGCACCCTGGCTCAGCGCAAGGGCTCGACCCTGGTCGTCGAGCACCATGACCGGTTGGTCGCAGGCGGCCAGCACAGCGAAAGCAAGGTCCTCACCGCCAGGGATCAAAGCCACGTCTTGGGCTTCCTCAGGTCAACCGGACCCATTTCTCGATCCAACCTGAACAGTCTGATCATGCACTGCGGATTCGGTCACTGCGCCATCGTTCCGGAAGCCATGGGCCGCGCGGGTCTGTAGGGGGTGGTTGCGGCTTTATCCCCCGGAGGTCTTCTGCTCATATCGAAATACGGCCCATAGGTCGTATCCACGTTGAACTGCTGCCAGACGAAGGTGGGGTGAGTTATGGGCTGGGAGGGCACGGGAAAGGTGATGAAATCCAGGCCACCCGCCAGCAATCTGCCCATGGTGTGCAGGGTTCCCTTGAGCACACCTCCGGTCACGCCAAACAGCGCATTGACTTCATTGGAGGTATTGATGATGTTCTTGGGCATCTCGGCGATCCCGAAAGTCATGTTGGTGAGACCCGAGGCCAGCTTTGTCCGCACCATGTCGCCATAGGTTAGCTCTTCCGCCGCTAACACCTGACCAGTCATCAGAATGGCCGCAGCCAGCATTATCTGTCGAGTCATCTTTATCACGGCACATCCTCATGAATGATGGAACAGTTTACGGAGCCTCAAAAAATTGCACTTTGACAAGGCTTTCCTGAGCTTCGCCGAAGTACTCGGTGCGAGCGGAGCCCCATACAAAACAGCAAATTAACCGTTCTTGCTGAGCTCGTCGAAGCATGAATGGATAATTTTTAGAGGTTACCTTTAGTCACTGGAGAGCGATCAGTTGCAGACGCATGCCGGCATGTCTGGCGATTATCTCTTATTTTGGAGGCGTGAAACCCTGATTTTGGATGGTTCACTGCCAAAGGCGTCATCATCGTAATTCAGGTTCTCGCTGCACTCTGCCCAACAAAAAGCCGCCACCAACTTAAAGTCGGTGGCGGCTTTTTACGAAACTTATGAAAAGTGAACCGATTCGATCAGCCGGCGAAGTTTGCTGCGGCGAAATCCCAATTCACGAAATTCCAGAAATCTTCGACATACTTGGGCCGCGCGTTTCGGTAAACAATGTAGTAAGCATGTTCCCAGACATCGATCGTCAGCAGCGGCTTCTGACCATTCGTCAACGGAGTCGCAGCATTGCTGGTGCTTACGAGCGCCAGGCCACCATCGGCATTCTTCACCAGCCAGGCCCAGCCGGAACCGAAGGTGGTGACAGCGCACTTGGTGAATTCTTCCTTGAATTTCTCGAAGGAACCAAACGTCTTGTTGATGGCTTCCGCCAGCGCTCCGGTCGGCTGACCGCCGCCATTGGGCTTAAGGCTATTCCAGTAGAACGTATGGTTCCAGACCTGTGCCGCATTGTTGAAGATTCCCCCCGACGACTTCTGGATGATCTCTTCAAGAGAGAGATTCTCGAACTCGGTCCCAGGAATCAGGTTGTTGAGGTTGGTGACATAAGCCTGATGATGCTTGCCGTAATGGTAGTCGAGGGTTTCCGCCGAAATGAACGGTTCAAGGGCGGTCTTCTCGTAGGGCAGAGGTGGCAATTGATGTGTCATGCAGAATTCCTTTTAAGTCTTCGGGTTAACAACCGGGCACTGTCCGCCGGCATCAGGGATGCAATTCCTACTGAATTGCTAGGAAATAAGTCTACCATCCACATCCTGGCCAGAAAAGTCTGACGCCCTGGTTTCCGAACCTCGCGACCAACGGATTTTCCTGGCAATCGGCTGCGTCGGTCGGGCGAAACGTCTCAAGGAGTCTCCTTTCAGAGCGACCCACCCACGCCTTTGAACTTCTCGACAAAAACAGCAATTTTCTGGAACACGCTTTGCTTTTTGGTCAGGAATTGCGGATTAAGCGGGCTCATCTTGGGCAAGACCGCATTCAGTTCGGTGCCACTCTCACTGGCGAATTCCCGTTTTAGCGAGGTGGTGATATAGCGTCTGGCCGCGTCTGCATTCAGGTTCTCGGCGCTGATCAACTCTTCTGCCTCTCTCTGTTGTGCGGTTTGGGCAAACGTGAAGAAGGCATCAATCACATTGGCCTTATCGCCAATCTGGTCCAGATCGGTTTGATTGATGAAGTCAACCAGCAGGCTTTCCTTGGCACGGTGCCCCAAGCTTGCGCGAATCACCCGGCGGACATCTTCAACCAGCGAGGTTTTGTCTTTGGTTTTCTTGTTGTTCTCAAAGATCAATTCCAGAATGTAGTCTAGGTTGATCTCTTGTGACTTGAGCAGGTCCACCTCGAACACCACATCATCCCAATCGATGGTAGATTTTTCATTCTCATCGCCCGATTTTTCCCGCCGCAACCAATCGCGGACATCGTTATAGGTGGAGCGGTAATCCTGAATTTTCCGATCAGCCGGCAACTTGATTGCTTGTAGCCCTGCCAGATCATCATCGTCCAAATAATGCCTGGCCTTGAAGGGATCAACTGCCGCAGGGTCGCTCATGTCGACCTCACGCAAGGCCTTGAGGCTGGCGAACTCATCATAGTTCTGCAGCACGTTCTCCAGACGCAAATACTCACCGAACAGCTTCACAAAGGCCTTTTTGTCGGACTCTTTTTCAATGGCAGCGGGATCTGGAAACCGCTGCTCCAACTCCCTGACCACCTCAACGAATCCACGCCGTGCCTCACCCGTCGCGACATCGGTGAAGCCTTCCATGTATTCCTTGTAACTCTTCTCCAGCACCACGTTCTTGGTGTTCTTGTCGCCAAAGAGGGTGATGGCATCAATCGTTGCCTGTTCCAGGTCGCGGAAGGTGACGATGTTGCCGAAGGTCTTGGTGGCATCAAAGATCCGGTTGGTGCGCGAATAGGCCTGCATCAGCCCGTGGTAGCGCAGGTTCTTGTCGACAAACAAGGTGTTCAGCGTGGGGGCATCAAAGCCGGTCAGGAACATGCCCACCACGATGAGTAAGTCGATCTCCTTGGCTTTAACCTGCTTGGCCAGGTCGCGGTAGTAGTTCTGGAAGCCATTGCTGTCCACGCTGAAGTTGGTCTTGAACAGTGCGTTGTAGTCGGAGATGGCCACGCTCAAGAACTCCTTGGCGCTGCTGTTCATGGCAGACACATCAAAACTTTCATCCTGAATGTCGCCAATGGCCTCCTGCTCTTCGTTGGCGGCGAAAGAGAAGATGGTGGCCACCCTCAGTGGTTTGTCGCTGCCCTTCTGCAGTTCCCTGAAAGACTCGTAATACAACTTGGCTGCATCCACGCTACTGACCGCAAACATGGCGTTGAAGCCCCTATTGCCCGGTTGCAGGCGATGGGTCTTATGGCGGAAGTTGTTCAGGATGTACTGGGTGATCTCGCGGATACGATCGGGGTGCAGCAATGCCTGCTTGTTCTCCGCTGCACTGAGTTTTTTCTCGTCTTGCTCGGTTTCAATAGCCTTGAATTGTGGGCGCACATCGTTGTAGTCCACCTTGAACTTCAAAACCTTCTCGTCGCGGATCGCATCGGTGATCACGTACGAGTGCAGCTCACGGCCAAACACGCTGGCCGTGGTTTCGGCGCCCAGCGCGTTTTCGGGAAAGATCGGCGTGCCGGTGAAACCAAACTGATAGAACTGCTTGAACTTTCTCTTCAGGTTCTTCTGCGCTTCACCAAACTGACTGCGGTGGCATTCATCGAAAATGAACACCACCTGCTTGCCATAAATCGGCAAATCAGCTTCGCCCTTCATCAGGTTGTTGAGCTTTTGGATGGTGGTGACGACGATCTTGTTGTCGTCCTTGTCCAGATTGCGCTTCAGGCCTGCTGTGCTGTCTGAGCCATTCACGCTGTCCGGTGAAAAGCGCTGGTATTCCTTCATGGTCTGGTAGTCCAGATCCTTGCGGTCCACCACGAAGAACACCTTGTCGATGAAGTCCAGCTCCGTGGCCAAACGCGCCGCTTTGAAGCTGGTCAGGGTCTTGCCAGAGCCAGTGGTGTGCCAAATGAAGCCACCACTTTCCAGGTCACTCCAGCGCTTGGCCTGATAGGCGCTGTTGATCTTCCAAAGAATGCGCTCCGTGGCAGCAATCTGGTACGGGCGCATCACCAGCAGCGTATTGCTCACGTCAAATACTGAGTAATGAAGCAGCACATTGAGCAGGGTGTGCTTCTGGAAGAAGGTGGCGGTGAAGTCCTTCAGATCTCTTATCAGTGTGTTATCCGCCTTCGCCCAATTCATGGTGAAGTCAAAGCTGTTCTTGTTGCGCTGGGTGGTATTGGCAAAGTAACGGCTATCGGTGCCGTTGGAGATCACAAACAGCTGCATATACTTGAACAATGAATACTCGCTATTGAAGCTTTCCTTGCTATAGCGGTGCACTTGGTTGAAGGCTTCACGAATCGCGACACCGCGTTTTTTCAGTTCCACCTGCACCAGCGGCAGGCCATTGACCAATATCGTCACATCGTAGCGGTTGGCGTGGCTGCCTGTTTGCTCAAATTGCTTGATGACCTGCATCTTGTTGCGGGCAACATTCTTCTTATCCAGCAGGTAGATATTCTGGATGCGACCATCGTCAAAGACAAAGTCGTGAATGTAATCGTCGTGAATCTTGCGGGTTTTGTCGACGATGCTGTCGCTAGGTTTATCCAGGAATGTTTCAACAAAGCGCAGCCACTCTCCATCTGTGAACTGCACGCTATTGAGCGCTTGCAGTTGTACACGGACATTGGCCAGCAAGACCTCCGGTGTGTTCAGATCGGGCAGAAATTCATAGCCCTGATTTTGCAAGTCCTGAATCAGCTCACGCTCCAGCGCGTCTTCGCTTTGATAGCTTTCATTGATCCGCCATTCCTTGGTGTATTTGTCCAGAACGATGAAGTTCTTCGATTCGGCAATGGTCTTGTAGTCACTCATTCGGCTTGTTCTCTTCGTCGTGGATCAGCGCTGTCAGCTCAGTCTCAATTTCTTGTACGGTTGGCAACTGTGACTGCACCGACAATGGAATATCCTTGGTGATGAACGAACTCACCCCCATGGGTTTGTGAATATCGCGCAGGGCATATTCCACATCCAGCTTGTCCTTGTCTTTGTCTTTGCACAGGATCAGGCCAATGGTTGGCTGGTCACCGTCGCCGCGCAGTTGATCGTCAACCGCCGACAGGTAGAAATTGAGTTTGCCGACGTATTCGGGTTTGAATTCACCCGCCTTGAGCTCGATCACCACGTAGCATTTCAAACGCGCGTGATAAAAGAGCAAGTCCAAAAAGTAGTCCCTGCCATTGACTACCAGCGGGTATTGCCGCCCCAAGAAAGCAAAGCCCTTGCCAAGCTCCAGCAGGAACCGAGTGATCTGCGCCACCAACTGGTTTTCGATGTCGCGCTCCACCGCCTGGGCGCTGAGGGTCAGAAAGTCGAACACATACGGATCTTTCAGGCTTTGCTGAACCAACTCGGACTGCGGCGCTGGCAGGGTCTGGGGGAAGTTGCCCACTGCCTGGCCTGTACGCTCGTGAAATCGATGATCGATCTGCCACTCCAGCACCGTGCGGCTCCAGCCGTGCTCAAGGCAGGCCTGCGCGTACAGCAACACCAGCTCCACCGACTTCACCTTGGCCAACAGGGTGCGCACGTGTCCCCAAGGCATTTGTCCCACGGGCTGTGGGACAACTTCAAACTGCGGGCTGAAGAAGGCATAAAACTGCCGCATGGCAAACAAGCTGG
Source organism: Methylococcaceae bacterium (assembly GCA_044237765.1). Taxonomy (GTDB): domain Bacteria; phylum Pseudomonadota; class Gammaproteobacteria; order Methylococcales; family Methylococcaceae; genus UBA6136. The sequence continues at coordinate 18,872 of JBIIEQ010000051.1, forward strand.
TGCGCGAAAAGCCTTTCATGCCGGGGTAGCTGGCCTGCAGGTCTTGCGCCATTTGCTCCACCACCGCCGAGCCCCAGGCGCGTTCGCGCTGCCAAGCATCCAGCTGACGGCCAATGTCCCAATACAGGCCCAGCAGCTCGGCATTCACCGCCAGCACGGCGCGAGTTTGCGAGCTCTGGATGCGTTGCTTGATCGCTGCCAGCGCCTGGCGGTAATCGGTGTGGTGGGTGACTTCACTCATACCATCAGGCTCCCTGTTGCTGCCAAAAACCGTGACTGTTCTTCAAGTTGTCAAGCAACAGTTTGACCGTAGCTTGCTCCGCTGGCGTGGGCTGTGCAACGGCCTCGTTGGACAGCGTGCTGTGGCTGGTGAAATTGATGATGCGGCTGTAGTAAAGCTGCTTGTCATCTGGCAACAACTCTGACCACTTGGGGTAGCCCAAGAAGCTGGCGGTCTTCTCGTAGAGATTGCGCAGCAGGGTGAAGTGATACCGCTCAACCTTGTGGTCGGCAATGGCCTGCTCTATGGTCTGCATCAGGTGCAGGTGATATGAAAAGCTCTTGTTGGAATCGCCTTGCTTTTCGGTGAGCGTGAAGCTGCCGTCTTCCAAACGCTCCAGCATGTAGCAGGCCTTGCTGTTGAACTCATTGAACAGCACGTTATAGAACAGCGGGCTGTGCGTGGTGATGATGAACTTCAGGTTCGAATCGCTGGATTTGATCAATCCGGCCAGGTTGACCGCCAGCTCGATCAAGTGGTTTTCATCCAGCGAGCTGACCGGGTCATCAATGAAAACGTACTCCAGCTTGTTGAAGGCATCGGTGGAGCGGTTTTCGGCTTCGGTGATGTTTAGCTCAGAAATCAACTGCTCCAGTAACGCATTGAAAACGCTCCAGATGAAATTGCTTTCTTCGCCTTTGGAGATTTTGATGTGCGGCTCCGGCTGTTCGTTGCCGCGCTCAAATGAAAAACTGACGGACGAAAAGTCGTTGCTGAAATGTGGCGTCAACTTGTCGCTGGTGTAGCCCTGAAAGGTGGCCGTGATGCTCTGGTCCTGGCCTTGTTCTTCTAGCACCCACCGGGTGAACGCGTTGGGCTGGATGATCAACCTGGGCTCAACATCCCGCTCCAGATCGTTCTGCCAATAGAACAAATCCTCCGTGAAGGCGCTGTAGTAGAGGAACTTCTTGTCTGCCAAATCAGACGCCTGAGCCTCTTCGCCCTCCGCCTTCGGTGCAATCAACTCCTTGAACGCCCGCGACAGGCGCGTTTTGCCCGTGCCGTTGAAGGCATAGAGCAGCTGCACCTTCTTGTTGGCATCCCTGAGCTGCTCGGCAATGGCGGTCAGCGTTTTGCTCATGTCAGGCGGCTACCTCTTCAGGCTTCGGGAAGCTCAACAGCAGATCGCGGTAATGCTCGTATTGCTTCTGGCGTAGCTCGATTTCACGTGGCAGACCTTCGGAGATGGAGTTCGTCAGGGCGTCGAATTTGTCGAGGATGGCGACGATACGGGCTTGCTCCGTGAGCGATGGAAAAGGCAGCTTCAATTTTTCAAAGGTTTCAATATTAATATTGCTTTGAGCGCTGCTTTTCTCCTTTCCTTTCTCCTCCAATTTCTTTTTCGTGGATTGAAGAAGGTACTCGACGTACTCGGAACTTGTTTTATCAGGATCGGCAACAAAGCCGATGACACTATCTGGGAAACAAGCGTCAAATCCTAATATGGATGTTTCGGCAATGTTGGCTGCAATGGTGATGCAGAGCGTTCCTTTCGGCCACAACTTACTTTGTTCCAGGCCAAGCTTGCTGTACGTTTGACTGTATTGAGTGATTACGTGCGATGCGCCCCGAATGTCGCCTGTCTGTATAAATGGAATGTCGCCGCCATACAACTTTTCGTCATTTCTCGGTCGATGCCTAGATTTGCCGCGTCCAAAATCAAGCGCCATCTCCGGCAAGCTATTCCACTCGACCTCACGATCTTCAAAACTCAACAACTGGTCGCGATAGTGGTTGTATTGTTTTTTGCGGGCTGTAAGCTCGGCTGTAAGCTCGGCTGTAAGCTCGGTGAAGGCGTCCAATATGCGGACGATTTCAGCTTGGATTTCAAGCGATTTTTTATGGTTCTCTCGGCAGGGGATGGGGATTTGGAGCTTTTCAACCGCAGCTATTGATAAACGAGGAATGCTCGCTCTACGAACTTGAGATGAGATCTCATGTTGTTTGGTTAACAGGAAGTGATACAGGTATTTATTGTTAACAGCATTTGCTTCTGGGAAGAAATAGACATCATCTGCAGCCCAGAAAGCATCATCGCTAAAACCAATCTCGCCTGCTGCTCCCGCGACAATCACAAAAGTTGCCCCAGCTTGTGCATTACTTTCATGGTAGTAGCCGAGCGGCTTCATACTGTTTTGATAAACGGCATAACTGCCGACTTCTTCTAATTGGCTTTTGACGAGTCTTCTCCCTCGCTGAGGTGAAATCAGCTCGCCCACCTCGACCCACTCCACCGCCCACTCATCCAGCAGCTTTTCCAAAAAAACGAATTTACGCATTGCGCCCTCCTTTTTTGCTGCCGGGGCCCGGTGCGTTCTTCCCCTCGATTTTCTTTTGCGCCTTTTTAACCGTTTCCAGAAACACCGCTTCCACTTCGGACGGTTGCGCGGCCTGTTGGGTGCGGAATTTGGCGTATTGGCTTTCAGCGTGCGCCAACGCGTCCTGATGGCTGATCTTGCCCGCGCCTTGCAGGGTTTTGCCGCCCATGGCGGTGATCAGTTGCGTCAGGTGCGCCAGCCAATCTTTCATGTAGGTGGGTTCAAAGTTCATGGCGCGGAACTCGGCGGCGTCGAAGTAGGCCGATACCAGCGTGTTCAGGCGCTTGAGTTCATTTGCATCCAGGTAGTTTTTGGCATTGCCCACGTCAGCTTTGGTGGGCTGGCGACCCGAAAAGGACAACAAGCCCATGAAGGGCTTGCCCGCATCGGCGCGCTGAGCGATCACCTCTGCTGCCGTCTGGCCGTGGGCAGCGTAGTGCAGTTTGTTTTGCACGGTCTTGAAAAACAGTACGCTGGCCCCGGCTTTGGGGTCGTAATCGACACTGGTGGCATAGAGGTCGAGCACTTGGCGGTAGAGCACCTTTTCACTAGAGCGGATGTCGCGAATGCGCTCCAGCAGCTCTTTCCAGTAACTGCCGCCGCCCAGGTTTTTCAGGCGAGCATCGTCCATGGTGAAGCCCTTGACGAGGTACTCGCGCAGGCGTTCGGTAGCCCAGATGCGAAACTGGGTGGCGATGGCGGATTTGACGCGATAGCCCAGCGAGATGATGAGGTCGAGGTTATAGAAAGGCAGCGCACGAGCCACTTGGCGAGTACCCTCGGTGCGAACCTGTCGGAATTCCCGACAGGTTGCCTCTTGGTTCAATTCGCCCTCGGCGTAAATGTTGGCGATGTGCTCCACCACGTTGGTGCGCGAGGTCTGAAACAGATCGGCCAGTTGCTGCTGGCTAAGCCAGACCGTGTCGCCATCGAGTCGTACATCAATAGCAGGTGCGTCGCCGCGCTGGTACAGGACAATTTCGCCCACTGGCTGCGCGTTCATGACGGCTCTCCTTCAATCTCGGCGACGATGGCATCAATGTCTTTGCGCAGCTGGTCGATCTTGGCAACCGTGATTTTCAGATCGGCATTGAGCTGGGCAATGTTTACCACCTCGCGGTTATCTTTGGCTTCGACGTAGCTGCTCACCGACAGGTTGTAGTCGTTGGCGGCGACTTTCTCAAACGGTACGGAGTGGGCGAAGTGGTCGACGTTCGCCTTGCTGTCGAACACCGCCATGATCTGGTCGATGTGCGTGTCCAGAAGCGCGTTGTTGTTGGTCTCTTTCTTGAACAGCCCACTGGCGTCAATGAACTGCGTGGTGGTATCGGTCTTGTGTTTGGACAGCACCAAAATGGTTACGGCGATGGTGGTGCCGAAGAACAGGTTGGGCGCCAGCGAAATGACGCTCTCGACATAGTTGTTGTCCACCAGATACTGGCGGATTTTTTGCTCAGCACCACCCCGGTAAAAAATGCCGGGGAAGCAGACGATGGCTGCACGGCCCTTGCTGGATAGGTAGCTGAGCGCGTGCAGCACAAATGCAAAGTCGGCCTTGGATTTGGGCGCCAGCACCCCGGCCGGGGCAAAGCGGTCGTCGTTGATGAGGGTGGGGTCGTCGCTGCCCACCCACTTCACCGAATACGGCGGGTTGGACACGATGGCATCGAACGGCTTGTCATCGCCAAAGTGCGGCTCAATGAGGGTGTCGCCCAGCCCGATGTTGAATTTGTCGTAGTTGACGTTGTGCAAGAACATGTTCATCCGCGCCAGGTTGTAGGTGGTGTGGTTGAGTTCCTGGCCGAAGAAGCCGTCTTCGATGATGTGGGCGTCAAACTGCTTTTTGGCTTGCAGCAGCAGCGAGCCAGAACCGCAGGCGGGGTCGTAAATCTTGTTGATGCTGCTCTGCCCGTGCATGGCCAGTCGGGCGATCAACTTCGAGACCTGCTGGGGCGTGAAAAACTCGCCCCCCGACTTGCCCGCGTTGGCAGCGTAGTTGGAGATCAGGAATTCATAAGCATCGCCAAACAGGTCGATGTGGCTGGCATCGCTGTTTTCATAAAAGTCATGGCCGAAATCCAGCTCGGCCACGCCTTTGAGCACAGCCGCCAGGCGGGCGTTCTTGTCTTTGACGGTGTTGCCCAGGCGGTTGCTGGTGGTGTCAAAGTCGGCGAACAGGCCACGGATGTCGCGCTCGGAAGGGTAGCCCAGGGCTGATGTTTCAATGGCAGAAAAAATGGCTGCTAGGTCGGTGTTCAGGCTGTCGTTGGTGTTGGCACTCGCGGCCACCCGCGCAAACAACTGACTGGGGTAGATGAAGTAGCCCTTGGTTTTGATGGCATCGTCCCGGATGTCTGGCGTGATGACCACGTCGTTCAGCGCGGCGTAGTTGATGCTCTCGTCCCCGCCTTCGATGTAGGCCGCAAAGTTTTCGCTGATGAAGCGATAGAACAGGGTTCCGAGCACGTATTGCTTGAAGTCCCAGCCGTCCACGGCGCCTCGGACGTCGTTGGCAATTTGCCAGATCCGGCGTTGAAGTTCGGCGCGTTGTTGAGTGCTGGTCATGGTGTTGTTCCTAATTTTAAGCAGCAATGGAATTACCCGGCTTTGCCGGGGAGGCAGCCGGTGTTTTTAAAATACGGGAGTGCTCAGGGGTCACTTTGGATTGTGAGCCGCCAAGCTAACAATCCGAGGGGAATCCCGAAGTAAGGTCGCGAAAGCCTAAGCGAGGGTAAGTGGTGAGCGCAATATCAGCGGACTTAATTCCGAAATGCCGGCAGATGGTGTGCCAACAAATGCCTCAGGATTTGGGTGAATTGTTTCGCAAGTTGACGTCGCCTCATGCCTGCGCGTAGGGCTACGTTCGCTGTAATCGCCTTACAACGGGACTTGCACCCACAAGAGCGCGAGAAATGGTCAATTGTTGTGTATCTGAGCAGGTTTGCTCAGGCGGCAATCTTCTCGATGTTGTCCTGTACTCCATCCCTGAACACCACCCCCTCGATGACTTGAGCGAGGCGGGCGATTC
>JBIIEQ010000052.1:0-24270 GCA_044237765.1 Methylococcaceae bacterium
CCGGCTTTTTTGTGCCTGATCGGCCAGTTGCTGCGGGCGTTGAAAAACGAAGGTGGGCACGCCTGCGGGCGACCGATGATTGGATTTCGGTCAGCGTATGCAGGTAGTTGAATTTTGCAGGGGCGACTCAGTATCCACCTGCGCCCACCGGAGATTGAGGACCGCCAATTTCCGGGGCACTGGGAGGGTGACCTGATCAAGGGCGAAGGCAATGCCAGCGCCGTGGGTACCCTGGTGGAACGCACCAGCCGGCTGCTGATCCTGATCAAGCTACTGCACCCCAAACCTGCCACCGCCGCCCACGTCCTGCAGCCTTTACCGATAAACTCCAAGGGATTGCCAAGCCGCTTCCCCTCAGTCTGACCTACGATCAGGGCAAGGAAATGGCCTATCACCGTCAACTCACCGAGGTGACCGGCATCGCCGTGTACTTCTGCGACCCCCACAGCCCCTGGCAACGAGGCTCCAACGAGAACACCAACGGTTTGGTCCGACAGTACCTGCCCAAAGGCACCGATCTCTCCGGCTACACCCAGGAACAGCTGGATGCCATTGCCGATGAAATCAATGGTCGGCCCCGAAAAGGTCTCGGTGTAAGATCACCGCTCTCGGTCTATGCCGAATGTCTTGCCCAGAGCCAGAAAACCCCGTCAACCCAACACTAACCCAGGTTGTTGCACTTCAGATTTGAATCCGCCAAGGGTATATGGGCGGCAGCGCCCTACCTGCACAACGGCTCGGTCCCGACCATGGCCGAATTATTGAAACCGGCCAATGAAAGGGTGTCTGAATTCAAGATCGGCCCGGCCTATGACATTGTCAACATTGGCCTCGCGGTGGAGCAGCCTTCCACCGATCAGACGTTGGTCACTACGGACTGTGGTGAGCTAGAGTCTGGGTCCAGTCATTGTGGTCATGAGTATGGTACCAAGTTGAACCCTGACGAGAAAAAAGCCTTGATTGAGTATTTGAAAACGCTTTAGAAATGAAACCCAAGATACTTCAATGAAACCGAATGCTTCAGCTTTGGTTCGTAAGAATAAAATTTATTGCGGTGTAATATGAAAACTCTGTTGTCGATGCCTTCTGTCGTGATGGTTGCCTATCTTGGTTTGACTGCACAGACATCTCTCGCCACCGAGACTCCCGCCGCCTGCCCCAGTGGGGTCTGTGCGGGACTGGGCCATGCCTTCTACCTGCCTGATATCAATTTGCTGGATCCAACCGCCCAGACCAGTCGCCGGCAGATTTTCCTTGAAACGGCACTGGGTAGCTGTGCGACGAAAACGCCGTCGGGGTCCTCCCGGAAGGATTTCCAGTCGTATGAGAGTGCCACTTCGGCCATCAATGCCTGGAGCGGCGGTATCAGTACGTCGGGTAGCGGTATCAGTGCGGCCATTTCCGGGTTTTCGCTCGGCGCTACCGCAAATGCTAACTACGATAGCAGTAGTCTCAAGACCTCTGACGCTGCTTCGGTCTCTCTTGATTATGTGTTGCTGGATGCCGTGGTGGACCTTAACCAGAACGCGGCCTGTTGGTCACGTGACAATCTGACCCCTGATTTTTTATCGGCCTTTGAAGCGCTGCCGATCAATGATCCTCAACGGGCGGCTGAAGCTTCAAGCTGGGCGGATTATCGTGTGTTTCTGCAAAGCTGGGGTTCTCATGTGCAGGTGAAGCAGGAACTGGGTAGCCGCTTGCAAATTCTTGAAAGTGAAAAATCGACGGATCAGGTCGACACCCAAACGCTCAAGGCCAAGGTGTGTTTCTCCCTAGGCTATGCCGCTGTGAATGTCCCGGTGTGTGGCGATTACAACACGACGCAAAAAAATACCGCCAGCACGCGTGATACGGTTGAGAAAATTTACATTGCCGGCGGCAGTCGCGAGTCACGCAACAAACTGATTGCGGCCAAGGCGGGGCAGTTCAGCAGTGAGGATGTCAGTGCTTTTATCAATTCTGCTGCCAACAGCGATCAGCCGATTGGGTTTAAGTATCGCCCGGTCTGGGAACTACTGATGGACGTCTACCGTTCAGCCTGTGTCACCGCCAAGGATGCCAATGCCTGCCTGCATTTCCAGCGCGCGGTCAATCTTCAGGCTGCTTATGAGGGCTTTCTGGCCTATAACTGCATCCTGAATCGGACGGCATCGGCTGATCCAACGAAACCGGGGCTGTTTGTGCAGGGCATGGTGGCCTTGCCTGCCAACGGTAATGGCATCTTCTATTACGCCTGCAAGCAAACCAAGGCCGGTTGCAGCAACGATAATGATTGCAATGCGGGCACCGGCGGCTCTGGTTGGCCGTGGGACCCGAAATGGCAGCAATGCTTCTGCGAAGGCAGTGGCTGCATCTCCACGCAATTGATTCCGGGAACCACCCAATATCGCAGCATCATCAAGAATCGCGAGCCGGACAAAAGCAAGGACAACTCGAGTGTCGGTGTGAATGATTCTTGTCGGGATGACAGCTCCTGCACCTGCAATACGGCCTGGGCAGGTGGCGAGCAGGAACGGGAGATATGGAATCAGGCCACGGGCGGCGCTGGATCAGGCAGCTATACCGGGACTCGTTCGGTGAGGGCCGCCAGTGCAGCCGTTCAGAGCGAAGCTGAGAGCGAGAATAATGCTGAAACGTATACCGTGACGGTACTCTTGAAAAATCCTACCCCACATACCGAAGGGCAGGCGAAGCACCAGTTCAATCAAGCCGACGACATACGGGATGATGAAGGCACTCTCGGTTATCAGGTCATCAGCACGGACAGTCTGACCACGATTGAGTGTCCTGGCCGGTGTGTAGGGACTTTCAGTCAGGGCAGTCAGGTCACGCTTGAGGCCAGGAAACAGCTAGGGGGCCAGCGCTTCCAGGGTTGGAGCAAAAATACCTGCCTCAATAACAAGGGCACCGGCCGAGTCTGCGTTATTCCGTCACTCAATAGCGATATTGTGATTGAAGCCATCTACGAATAAATAATTGCACCCGATGAATCGCAGACGATTTATTCGACAAACCGCCGGCGGCTCGATCGCCAGCCTGTTGGCGCTGACGGGTAAGGCTCCGTCGGCGGCGCTGTCAGACCTGAGAGCGGCGTCCGGTAACGGTTGGGTGCCAGGTTCGGACTTTCTGGTTTTTCAACCGGAGAGTCCTTCGTTCCAAAGCCTCACTCAGGGGTTTAATGGCCGTTGGTCGGCACCGAATGCCCGGCAGATTTATCTGCCATTGACCGAGGCGGGTGTGGCATCAGCGACCGCGCGGATCTTTCAGGAGGGGTATGGCCGCCACTTCAAGGTTAGGGGTGGGGCGCATTGTTACGAGGATTTTGTCTTCAATGCCGGCGTCGAGGCCATTCTTGATCTCAGCTTGCTGAATACGGTGGGCTTTGATGGCGAGCGGGGCGTTTTTTATGCCCAGGGCGGCGCCAACAATTTTGACCTGCAGCATGCGCTGATTCGATTTGGCAAGACCTTACCGGCGGGCAGTTGCCCTACGGTGGGGCTTGGCGGGCATGTCTGCGGCGGTGGATATGGGGTACTCAGTCCGCTTTACGGTTTGACTGTCGATTGGTTGACCGGGGTGTCCCTGGTTCACCTGCGCCATGGCCATCCCGAAGCCATTCATGTGAGCAGCGAATCGACGGGTGCTGAGGCGGATTTGTTCTGGGCGCACACGGGGGGGGGAGGCGGCAATTTTGGTGTGATCACGCGCTATGAGTTTGCTGATCTGCCGGAGGCGCCGGTGTCGGCCGATGTGCAGATTTATGCCTGGAACTGGTCGCTGGTAAAACGCCGAGGGCCGGGTTTTCTGACTCGGATTGTGCGGTTCTTTGAGTCATTGTCCGCGACGCTGGGGCCTCAGGCCTTTGTGATACTGAAACTGACGCACTTCGATAGCGGCCAGATTCAATTGCTGGTGCAGAATGTTCATCTGGCTGGTGAGGTGGCAACCCGACATGTGGGGCAGGGTGATGGGTTCAAACAATTGCTGGCACAGGCGCTGACGAGCCACGGTCTTGATGAAACGGCCTCCTCCATTAAATCGGTAGCAGGGCATCCTTCGCCATTCAAGCCGAAATCCAGCCAGCATTTCACCTGGTGGGAGGCCATCACCTTTTATGGTGCCTCGGGTGGCCCGATGAATGGCAAGTACAAATCGGCCTATATGCGGCAATCATTCACTGATGAAGATATCCGCACGATCTACCGACACTTGACCCGCAAGATGCGTGATGAGGGTGGACGTCCGGTGTCCATGCGGGACTCCTTACTGCAAGTTGATTCCTATGGTGGAAAGATCAATACGATTGCGCGGGAGGCGACGGCCGTGTGGCAGCGTGATTCGATCTACAAGTTGCAGTACCAGACCTACTGGCCAATCGAGCGGGCGGGGGAGGGGGGCCGTCCGACAGGTGAACTGAACCTTAAGTGGATCCGCGATTTTTATGCGGACATTTATTCGGCGACCCACGGGATCCCCGATCCGGCGGCCGATGCCACTGGTCAGCTGGACGGTTGTTACATCAATTATCCGGATGTCGACTTGAACCAGTATGGTCTGCAGCAAGCGCTGCAGCTATATTACGGTGGGCATCTGGACCGCTTGATGCGTGCCAAGACGACGTGGGATCCTCTGAATTACTTCAACCATGCACAGTCGATTCCGCTGGTTGAGTCGAGTGATCTGAGATTCGCGGCCCCCTGAGATGGGCCTCGAAAAACCATCCGTTCATACTCTTCGGTTACGCTCAGGGGCACCTTGTCGAAGCGAGGTTTTTGAGGCTCCCTCAGGAGCCTGCCTCATTTGAGGCATTCACAATTATTATTTTTCCTTAATCGAGGATGACATCGTTATGTCAGGCGTATCCAAGAGAAACTTCCTTAAAATCTTTAGTTTGGGTGCCGGGGCCTCAGTGCTTTCACCGAAGTGGGTCCTGGCCTCCGAGGATGCAGTGGTGGAGACGCCTTACCGGGTGGGTCAATGGCTTCCCTCCGATGAGACCTATCTGAACCGTTGGTTGTCGACCCAAATCGCGCAAGCGGAATCCAATCCTGCCCCATTGCACCCTGAAGTTGAAGCGCTCAAGGATTTGATCGAAGGCGATCCGACCCTGTATATGCTCTTCACGCAGATGTTCAGACAGGTTCCGCCGCGATTCAAGAGCACCCCTCTGGGGGACCCTCAGGTGAGAAACTACCCGACGGCGCTTGCACTGATTAATCAGGTTCTGACGACTGCTCCGGAATACAGTCGACGCGGATTGGTAGGGTTTCCCATCAATGCCATCCTGAACTGGGCCATGGGAACAGAGGCCGGCTTCGCCGCATTCGTGAACGAAAAGGTCAACGCGCAATTAAAGCGGATACTAGATGCCTGGGGCGCTTTTCTGGCATCCCCCGATTCGGTCTATGTACTGAATGACGATGCTCGTCATGGATGGCTGGGTAAGCGTGCTATGCAGGATATGCCTAACTTTGCAGACACCTTCGTGTGCAATCCCGCACTTCCCCACTATGGATTTAACTCCTGGGATGATTTCTTCATCCGTCAATTCCGCCCGGGTGTCCGACCGGTCGCCTTTCCGGAGGATGACGCCATCATCGTCAACTCATGCGAATCTGCACCCTTCGAAGTGGAAAGAAATGTCCAGAAAATGAATCGTTTTTGGATCAAGGCACAACCTTATTCTTTGACGCATATGCTGGCCGGCGATGATTCGGTGGATCAATTTATCGGCGGTACCGTCTATCAGGCCTTCCTGAGCGCGTTGAGCTATCACCGTTGGCATAGCCCGGTCAACGGGACGATCGTGAAGACTTTCCAGATTCCCGGCACTTACTACTCCGAGCCCCCCTCTCAAGGGTTTGATCCTTCGGCACCGAACAATTCACAGGGCTATCTGGCGGAAGTAGCCACCCGCTCAGTCATCCTGATTCAGGCAGATAACCCGGATATCGGGTTGATGGCCGTCATGTACATTGGTATGGCCGAAGTCTCCACTTGTGAAATTACCGTTTCCGAGGGGCAACGCGTGACGAAGGGTGAGCAATTGGGCATGTTCCATTTCGGTGGTTCCACCTATTGCATGATTTTCCGTCCGGAAACCCAGCTTAAGTTTGATCTGCGCGGTCAGAAACCGGGGGTGCACGCCAGGAATATCCCGCTTAACAGCCTGCTTGCGCGGGTCGTTTAGTGCTGGGGAATGCGACTGCTTTTTCTCCCTGAGGTCGGGAGACAAAGCGCGCCGGTGATTTGGTGCATACCGTCTGCTAAGCTGAGCAGGCGACGTAATAATGATTTAACAAACATCAAAATCAAAACGAATAGAGGGACGACATCATGAATTTCTCCAGACATCTACTTTTTTTGATCGCTTTTCTGATTGGTGGAAGATCACACGCCGACGTAGCTCAACAAAACTGGCTTGACGTCTATCAGAACCAGGTCAGTGCCACCGCAAGCGCTCAATCGGCCCCGGTTGGCAAAAAGGTCCAGTATCAAGGCACCCAGGCCCTCGCCTCCAGCCAATTGGTTCAACAGCTCAGCGGCATGGGAACACCAACCAGCCCGGGGACCATCTATTCATCTCGCTTGCTGGCTTCGCTATCGGGCATCGATAGTTCGCTGCTTCCTGATGGCAGCAAATTGACCCCCTACCTCGGCAGCTGGCTAGAAAGCCCAATACCCGATGTTTCGATGTATGCCATCACTTACCGATCGAAGGGAGTGAATGGTGCGCCAACCAAACTGAGTGGTCTGGTGGTGGTTCCTGAATCCTCCCCTCTCGGCAACGACCCTCAGGCGGTGATGGTCTACATGCATGCGACGACGACGCAGTACAACAATGCCCCGAGCGAGCGCTCACAGGAGGCCTATGCCGTGATCACGGCTTTCGCTCATCCGAATGCGGTATTGGCGATGCCCGACTATCTGGGCTATGGTGTCAACAAGGGCAACCACCCCTATTCCATGGGGAAGCTGAACGCACCGGCGGGGCGAAGCATGATCATCGCCACACGTGAGCTAATGAAAAAGCTCAAGCGGACCGTGGGTAACCAGATTCTCATCACTGGCTACAGCGAGGGAGGCGGCAATGCGTTGTGGTTGACCCGTTACCTTGAGGAGAAGGGCGAAGCCAACTTGCTGCCTACGCGTTCTGCCCCGATGTCAGGCCCTTATGATCTGAGTGGTGCGACGGCTGAATCCTTTATTGGCTCGCAGCCTCCGTTGACATACCAGGAAAATTTTTCCTCAAAACCGACGCTTCTGAGCTTTGCCGGTGAATCAACCGCTCGGATCATCAAGCAACCTCTGACGACGCTGCTCCAGGAACCTCTGGCGCAACAGGCGAAAGGGCAGTTCCCTGGAAAGCTTTCGGATACCAATCTGGGTGTTCGCTTGTTGACCACGGCCATCAATGAGCTGGCCTATGTGAATTACGCGACCTATTCACCCAATCCGCAGAATCTGCTGCTGCCCGGCCTGGTCACTGCCATTCAGCAGCACGATCTGGCGAATCCGGCCATCCGGCTGTGGACTGATAATGACAATCTGGACTGGACGCCCAAGGCCCCGGTCATGCTCTTCGGTATTCTGCAGGATGAACTGGTCCCGTTTGTGTCATCAACCTATCCCGTACCTGCTGCCTGGAAAACCCTGTCCCCGCCGGCCGTATCCGCGCCGTATGCCGAGGGTAATTCGGAAAAACTCATTGCGGCCATGCGTGCTCGAGGTGTGGGTTCTGATGTGGTGGGGTGGACGGCTTTCAACGGCGCGGTTCAATCACTGATGTCGCCCGTCGTCCTGAATCATGCGGACGGCATGTTGCCCTGCAGCATCCTGGCCCAGAGCTATTTCTTCAGTCCTCAAACACAGATCCCACTGCTCAACGATCCTCTGCGCTGACAGGGCAGGGTTTTGAAGTGACCTAACGATCTGCTCAATGCGCTAACGACCAATATTGTTGGTGCCTCGGGATTTAGCGATCTGACAATGTGTTTTGTCATCAATCTGGACCTGGCATGGGCCATGACAAAACGGCTTGGTTTCATCAACACCATTGAAGTGAGAGCCCCCCGTTTCGCGGGGGGGGGTTTACAATTGAGCCTGTTATGTAAGGAATTTTTAATGGCTACTCTCAAGAATTTGCAATTATTGGAGATATAATTATGAAAGCTGCATCTATTGCCGCTGGGATTTTACTGAGTGGTATGGCGGGTTCTGCTGACGCGGGCGAGAGCCTGCTAGTCACCACGTCATCGGCCAGCAGTGTGATTGCCGCCTATACGCTGGTGGTTCCGACAGCAGAGGTAGCTTCCGGCTTGATTGCTCGAGCGGTGCTGCCTATGGGGTTGAGTTGCCCGGACATAAAGGTTCGAGTGAGCCAGGCGGGTGGATCGGTCACTCGCAGGCTGCCGATGGTGGAGAGGCCCTTGCCTGACAACACTTCGATGGCCTTCCTTGCGACACGGGTCTGTGAAGCACCCCTGCCGAAGGGCGCCTTGAGCGCCTCGGTCGGTGGACAGGTGATTCCCGCCAAACTCGCGGGAACGATCAAGAAAATGGCCGTATTTGGCGATACCGGCTGCCGGATGAAAAAGACCAATGATCAGGATTGCAATACCCCCGAATCCTGGCCATTAGCCCAGATTGCCGAGAGTATTGCCGAGAAGAAACCTCAAATCACACTGTTCCTGGGTGATTTCTTCTACCGCGAATTTGTTTGTGACCCCTATCTGACGCTGACTTGTGGTGCCAGCCCACCTCCGTTGGATATCAATCACGACTACAATTCCACCACGAACCCTTTCCCGAAATATCCGTTCTCGGATACCGCCTATAGTTGGCTGGCGGATGTCTTTGTGCCGATGAGGCCGATCTTCTCGGCGGCGCCACTGGTGGTCGTTCGCGGTAATCATGAGTCTTGCCAGCGGGGTGGGGTGGGTTATTTCCGTTTCTTCGATCCCCATCTCGGTAATGTGCAATTGTGTTCACCGGTCCCAAGGCTGGATGAAAAGGGCCAGCAGATCGTCAAGACCATAGAGACGATCGTGGACGGAACGCCGGTCACCTATTCTTATCCGCAATGGAAGACCGCGCCGGATACTGTGACCGATAGTTGGGCTACCGCCTTCAAGGTTGGCGCCGGTCGCTATCTCCGACTGGCCGTGGTTGACTCCGCCTATGGCTGGGACTACGAAGTCGCTTCGACCTGGGAAGCGCTGAATGTGCAATATCGTGCCGCCCAGAACCTCAGCGCACCCAGTCAACTCATCAAGGGGAAATCACCTGAAAACTGGTTGCTCTCCCATCAACCTCAGTTTGGTGTGGACTGTGCGCCAGAGGATTTCTCCCCATTGTGTAAATGGGTTTCCGAAACCCAAACGGCGGCTGCCTATGGCCTGTTGGGACACTACAACCTCTTGTTGTCCAGCCATATCCATCTGGCGCAGGCGGTGCAGATCCCGGGACAGGCCGGGCAGTTGATTCTGGGTAATGGCGGCAGCTCGCTACAACCAGAAGGGATCGAAGATTACCCACCTTTCCTGACCTACGGTCCGCTTCAGGCACCGACCGGTGAGCTGGTTGAGGGAGTACCGGCTGGAATGACGGCTTATCCGGTGCCGGAAAAGCCGATGTGGACTGCGCGCCGTTTTGGCTTCGCCATGGCGGTGCCGGGCAAGAAGAAGACCCAATGGACCTGGACTCACTTCGGTCCTGATGGCAAGGAATTCGCGCGGTGTGATCAAGCCGACAAATCGCTGACCTGTGAAAATCTGGTGACCCAATAAAGACAAAGTCGGTTACTACCCTTGGGCGCCGAGATTGATTGCGGCGCCTATTTGTTCCAGTACCTCCTGATTGATTGCATGGAGATATTACGCATGGAAATCTTGCCAAGACGTATCCGACGTTTCTGTATTTTGTTGCCCCTAATCTTGTATGGTGTAGGCGCTATTGCGGCCTCCAATACTTCCTTCAAAGTTCAGATCCTCACTTTTAACGATTTTCACGGAAATTTAGAGCCTCCATCAGGCAGTGATGCCAAAATGATATCGACTGAGGATCCTACGCAGCAGGATTTGGGGGGAAGCGAATATCTTTCGACCACTTTGTCCCTTCTACGCCAGAAAGTCAGGTACTCCATCACCGCGAGCGCCGGTGATTTGATTGGGGGCTCACCGCTCCTCTCCGGTATGTTCCATGACGAACCGACGGTGGAATCCATGGAGGCCCTTAAGCTCGATGTGTCCAGTGTCGGGAATCATGAATTTGATGAGGGGCTGACCGAGCTTTTGCGCATGCAGTATGGTGGCTGCCATCCGGAAGACGGCTGCTACTTCCAGGGTGAGGCCTATGATGGCGCCAACTTTCCATGGCTTGCCGCCAATGTGCTTTACAGCAAGAGTGGAAAAAATGTCTTGCCGCAAACCTGGATCAAACGCATCCAAGGTGTCAATGTTGGCTTCATTGGCATGACACTGTCTGGGACGCCTGCTCTGGTCTCGCAGGATGGTATCCAGGGTCTTCGCTTTGAAAATGAGGTGATGGCTGCCAACCGTGCCGTCATGGCGCTACGCAAGCAAAAAGTACGAGCCATGGTGCTACTGATTCATGAAGGAGGGGAACAACCCGGTACCTATAACGGCTGCGACGGAATATCCGGCCCCATCGCCGAACTTGCCAAAAAACTCCCTGCCGAGATCGATCTGATCATTTCCGGACACACACACCGTGCGTATATCTGCAAACTACCAGATCCCAATGGCAAATTACGCCATGTAACCTCTGCCTCGGCCTTTGGGCGGGCCGTGACCGAAACCTGGCTCACGATCAACCCGCAAACGCGTGATGTCGTAAGAGCCAAAACAACGGCCAGCAATGTCATGGTGCTGCGCACCGTGGCACGTGATCCGGCTCTGACTGAGGTGATCAATAAGTGGACTCCGCTTTATGAAGGCAAGGCCAATGAGGAGGTCGGCTTCATTACCGCTGGTATCACTGGATCACCCAGTCGCGATACCCCTTCTTCGCTGGCCAACCTGGTGGCTGACTCCATGCTCGCCGCCAGCCGCCGGCCACCCAACAACGCCGAGATCGCGATGATCAACCAAGGCGGTCTTCGCTCTGATTTGACCTGGGTACCCGCCACCGGTGATCGAAAAGCCGGGCGGCTCACTTACGCCGACCTGTATGAGGTGCTGCCGTTCGGCAATACCATAGTCACCCTCACCCTGACAGGTGATCAGATCCGTCAGGCTCTGGAGCAACAGTACGTTCCTAACAGATCGCGACCTCAGCTCATTCTGGGGGTTTCTGCGGGATTTAGTTTCGACTATTCAATGCGTGGAGCCCAAGGTAACCGAATATCAAACATCAAGCTAAATGGACTCTCGCTCGACATGAATAAAAATTATCAAGTGACGGTGGGTGAATTTCTGGCTGAAGGTGGAGATTCCTTCATTGCATTTAAAGAAGGGAAGAACCTCCTGGGCGGGGGCATTGATCTGGATGCTTTAAGAAACTATATACGCGATAACTCGCCAGTCTCTCCGCCGCCTGTAGATCGAATAGGGATGGTTAGACAATAGAAATGTGGGTTGTCCTGGATATTTATCGTTAATAATATAGCATCAATAATATTATTATGTATAATTTGATTTACTTGATATTAGGCTAACGAAGTCGCAAAGAAAGTGATTTTTGATGCTGGCATGTGCACTAACGATTGGCTTGCGCTTGCCTATCTAGAGAGCAATCCAGGCATCGATTTGATAGGTCTTGCTCCTTGTGCTTATGCCGCATCGCATGCAACATATAGTTTTGGTTTGTCAAATCGAAACAAAAATTGAACCAACTTGTTGGGGTTTCGTATATTCAATAAAGGCGAATGATGTTATTTCAGCCTTGTAAAACTCGCAGCTGACTGAATGGCTATATAAATGAAAAACTATCCATGCCTAATTGTAATGGCTTTCATTGTGGTTTTGATGGGGGCTCGTTATGGGACAGCCTTTGCCGACTCGGATTTAAGAAAAGACCAAGTTCCCAATGCTGTTATCCAGCAATTCAAGCAGGATTATCCAAAAGCGCGCAGCATTGAATATGAACTAGAGACTGAGAATGAGCGGCGGATTTATGCGATCGAATTCAAGGTTGGTCGACGGAAAGTCAAGGCTTACTATCAGGAGGATGGGACGGTTGTCTCAACTGAGCAGGGCCGGCTCGATAATGACGATTAATATGCTTTGATGAGTTATCAGACACATGCTCTAACAGCATGATGGCCCTAAAGCAGGGACAGATGCCTGCATTAACCCGTTGGCTTAGCGAAGACGCGGATCCGAGGGCCAAAAATCCAGGGCTTTGATTGGATCAAAAGGCCACTGCAAACCCGGTCCACGTCACCATGGATGGCGAGTCGGTATTGGTGCCGCCGCTGACCTGGCCGAATAGAGAGAGTCTGTTATTGACGGTCCAGATCATGCCACCGCCGATGACAGTTTTTCCGATACCGTAAAGTGAGGGCTGGACAAATCCATCCGCCGGGATCGAAACTGCCGCAGTGCCGTTGTAGTAACCGTGGGCAAAAATCGATAGCTGATTGTCGATCAGATCCTTTTGCAGGGCCCACTGGAACAGAAAATCCCAGTGCTCGCGATAGTCGCTTTTGCCATTAACCCCGACATCCTGACGCGAGCGCACTGGGCCCAGACTGATATTGAGGTTGGTATCGAAGGGAATGTCCTTGGAAAAGGCGAACTGCAGGCCAGGATGGGTGCCATTATTGGTTTCGCTGTTGCCGAGCCATTCGGTATTGACGAAAGCCTCGACGGCAAAGGCCGGCGCCCAGGGTAAATCCTCCTGTTCGCCCCAGAAACCGTATACGGCAGAGAAACTGAGCGGTGCGTATGAGGTTCTGTCCTCGCGGCCTTCGCTCCAGGTCCAGCCGCTGCCGTAAACGCGTAATTCAAGATTGTCGGTCGCGCCGACGTGGGCCAGAAACTGGGTGTAATACTTGCCCGGATCGTCGCCCGTGGAACCTTCATAGTTAAAGGGGGCAAATTCCATATAAGCTCGACCCTGCGGCAGAGTACCGGTATTAGTAGGATAGGTGGGCATCTGCGGGCCGGGATTGAGAATATCCGGCTGGGTATCGGCCAGAATGGAGCACGAGGTAAATAACCCTAATCCGATTAGGATGTGTCGCAGGAGTCTCGGCGCCGGCATGATTGTTGGTGTTTTCACAGGCTAAGGGTAATCGGGGAGCATTGATTCAATCGGCCATGCGAACGTCAACCCCGAAGGGCGCTAATGCCACCATGGCTAACTTGATATGCTGAACTGCGAATGGCAGGCCGATCACGGTCATGGCCAGTGCCAATGCTAGCGAAACATGACTGAGAAAAATCCAGAGGCCGGCCAGACCTATCCAGAGTGCATTGCCCACGCAGCCCAGAGGGTTCAACCTTGGGCTCGTATATTCCTTCCCGAAAGGCGCCAGGGCTAGTCCGGAAATCTTGAAACATTGCAGCCCGAAAGGTAAACCGACTACAGTGACCGAGCAGATAAGACCAGCCATAAAGTATTCAATTGCGGTGATCAAGCCGCCCCCAAAAAACCCCCAGAGTAGATTGCCTAGTAGAGTCACAGGGAGCCTCGAAAAACCATCCGTTAAATCCCCCACAGCCCTATCCTGAGCTTAACAGAATGGCTCATCATGAACGTGATTAACTGTTGTGTATGGGATACCCTTCCGCTCTGAGCTCTTGTGCTTGATCAGCAGAGCCTAGTTGGATCGCGTTTGTCAAAGCTTCCGATACGGGTTGCTGTTGATTATTTTAACGGGCCTGCTTGACTATCTTTATAAGCGCTTGCCCGGTTGCCCGTCACCGTTTGATTGGATAGGATATCAGTCCAGAAGAGTCAGAGCCACCTCCTGGTTTTTCTAATTCAGTCCGCGTCCCTATTTTAACTTCATCAAGATAAAGCATTCATCTATGTGGCTCGTTCGTCTGGCAATCAGCAACCCCTATCTCGTGGCCTCCCTCGCCATCATGCTGGCCGTGCTGGGCGCGTTGTCCCTGGCCCGGATCCCCATTGATATTCTGCCGGTCTTCAAGGCCCCGGCAGTACAGGTGTTGACCTACTACCCAGGGATGCCCGCTTCATCCATCGAGAAGACCATCACCAACCGTATTGAGCGCTGGGTCAATCAGGCACCTGGTGCGAGGCTGGTTGAATCCCGCTCAGTGCCTGGCGTTAGTGTGGTCAAGGTCTTCTTTCGCGATGATATCGATACCAACGAAGCTTTGACGCTGACCAATTCCCTGGCATTGGGAGCTTTACCGAACCTGCCGCCTAATACCCTGCCGCCGGTGGCCTTGCCTTTTGATGCTACCGGCACTTTGCCGGTCGGCATACTGACTGTCCGTAACCATGCCATGGATGATGCCAAACAGAAGGACATCGCCCGTATTGATGTACGCAATATGCTGGGTGCGGTTCCTGGCGTCATTGCCCCGGTGGTGGTGGGTGGACAGGACCGCAGCGTCATGGTCTATCTCGACCCCGCCAGGATGGAAGCTCGCAATCTTGCACCGATGGAGATCGTCGGCGCTTTGCGGCGCGGAAATCTGATGACATCACCCGGCACGGCCTACTTTGGTGCGGAGCAAATGCTGCTCGATAACAATGCGATGGTTGATCGGGTGGAGAAATTGAATGACCTGCCGATCACCCTGGGCGCCGGGGGTACGGTGTTTCTGCGTGATATTGGCCGGGCTGAGGACGCCGCAGCCATCCAAACTTCACGGGTTCGTATCGATGACCGCAATGAAGTGTTCGTGCCGATCTACCGGCAACGCGGCGCCAGTAGTCTCAGCGTGGTGGATGGTGTCAGGGATTATCTGGCTGAGATGCAAGCACGTCTGCCCAAGGGCACTATGCTGGATCTGGTCATGGACCAAACCGTGGCGGTGCGCTCTGCACTGAGCTCACTGGCGCTGGAAGGCGTCACGGGCGCCGTGCTGGTGGCGCTGATGATCCTGCTGTTCCTCGGCGACTGGCGCATGACCATTATCGCCACCCTGTCTATACCGCTGGCGATTCTAGGCTCGATCATCGGCCTGTATGTCACCGGCAACACGCTCAATGCCATGACCCTGGGCGGACTCGCCTTGGCCATCGGGCCTCTGGTGGACGAGGCCATCGTCGAACTGGAGAACAACCACCGACATCATCAGCTGGGTAAAAGCCGTATCCGTGCGGCCATCGATGGCTGCCGTGAGGTGCTGGTACCGGTTATGGTTTCGGCCGCGACGACCTTCATCGTCCTGACACCGCTGGCCCTGCTGCCGGGCATCGGCGGTTTTCTCTTCCGACCCCTGACCCTGGCCATTGGCTTTGCCATGCTGACCTCGTTTCTTCTGTCGCGTACATTAGTGCCGATGCTCTGCGCCAAATTTCTGCCGGATGGAACGGAGGCCCGAACTGGACCCGGCTCCCGATTGCCTCCGGTGCTCGCACGAGTTATTGACTCCTCTCAATCATGGGTTGATCAGCTGGCACAACGTTACCGGATGACGCTGGATCGTTGCCTGAAGCAGCCGCGTCAAACACTGATGGCCATCGTCGGCTTGTTTGTGATTTCGCTGGCGGCGCTGCCATTTTTAGGGCGCGAATTTTTCCCCCAGGTCGACACCGGCCAGATCCTGATGCGGGTTCGGGCGCCATCCAATCTGCGGCTGGACGCCACGGAGAGGCGTATCCAGGGGGTGGAAACCTTCCTCAAGCAGCAGGTGCCCGCTGAGGAACGCGAGATGATCGTTTCGGAAATCGGCCTGAATCCCGATTGGTCATCGGCCTACACAAGCAACTCCGGCCAGCAGGATGCCATCATCCGCCTGCAACTCAAGACGAATCGGTCTCGCAGTGCCCAGGCTTACGCTGCCGAGATCCGGCGGGCCTTTCTGGCGAACCCAGATTTTGCGGATCTGCGGATCGATCTGGATACCGGCGGCATGATCAGCACGGCCTTGAATTATGGCGCTGCGTCGCCCATCGACATCGAGATATCCGGTGGCTCCTCCGAGGAGTCGCTCAATCTCGCCCGGCAAATTCGCAATCACGTTGCCACCGTGCCAGGCACGGCGGATGTGCGGGTTCATCAGCGGGATGATGCCCCATACTTGGTGTTGGACGTTGATCGAGTCAAGGCTGCCAGCTTCGGCCTCAGTGCGGAGGATGTGGTTCAACAGGTGGTTGTGGCGCTGAATTCCAGCGTGTCCATCAGCCGGAATTTCTGGATCGATTCGCAGTCCGGCAATCAGTATTTTGTCGGCGTCCAATACCCCGAGGATGCGGACCGTACCTTGGAGGATGTGCTGAGTTTGCCCGTGAAGGGCCTGCAGGCAGCTTCCATCAATCTGGGTTCGGTGGTCCAGCCCCGGCGTACCCAAGGCGCCGTGGAAATCAACCATGCCGGATTGCGGCGCGTTGCCAATGTGCTGGTGAACCTGGATGGGCGGGATCTGGCCAGCGTGGCCGCCGAGATTCGCGAGCGTTTAGCCGGATTGCCCATCGGCGACGGTATGCGCATCAGCTTCAAGGGTGAATTCGAGCGCATGCACGATGCCTTCCAGCAATTGGGTCTGGGTCTGGGCCTGGCGATCCTGCTGGTTTATCTGCTGCAGGTCATGCTGTTCAGATCGTGGACCGGACCTGGCGTCATCCTGCTGTCGGTGCCGATGGGCTTCATCGGGGTAATCTGGATGCTGCTTCTGACCGGCACCACCCTCAACATCCAGTCCCTTATGGGCACAATCTTTCTGGTCGGTGTGGCAGTGAACAACGGCGTGCTGCTGGTCGAATTCGCCAATCAGCGCCGCCTGGAGGGTCTCTCGGCTATTGAAGCAATTCGTCTGGCGGCGGCCATGCGCTTCCGGCCCATTCTCATGACCTTCCTGGCCACGGTGTTGGCTCTGCTGCCAATGGCCATCGGATTTGGCCATGGGCATGAAGCTAACATCCCCTTGGCCCGGGCTGTGGTCGGCGGCATGCTGAGCTCCACTGCGCTGACTCTGTTCCTGGTGCCGGTCATGTATAGCCTGCTGATACGGCGCATGCCTCCACGCATCGATCTCGACGCCATCCTGAAAGAACCTCTGTCTACGCCACCTTCATGAAAACATCCACCTGCGCCCACTCCAGAACTTCTATGTACGGATTACGGATAGTCGGGCGGCCGCTAGGGTTCGCTGTGCTATCACTTGGACTTGCCGCTGGCCTGCAGGCGGCAGACCCGATGCCAAATGCTAACCCATCAGCAACGGAAAGCGCGCCTATCCGGGTCAGGACCGTCCATCCCCTCCGCGGCGCCGATCTTACGATGACCGTGGAACAGCCGGCGAATGTGGCGCCGTACTATCGGGCAGCGCTCTACGCGGAAACCTCGGGTAAGGTCACCTTTCTGGAAAAGGATCTGGGCCAGGTCGTGACCAAGGGCGAAAAGCTCGCTGTGATCACGCCGGGTGGCGGGCTGAAAGGTCCGGCCAATGTACTGGAGGCTCCCTTCGACGGCGTCATTGCCAGCCGCAGCGCCGATCCCGGAACCTTTGTCGCCAGTGCCGCAGTTGTGCCCGGCGCCACGCCGCTGGTCACGCTGGAACGCAACGATATCGTCACGATCACGGCACAGATGCCCGACCGTGTGGCCAATTTGATCGGTCGGGATACCGAGGCGGAAGTCTACCTGGATGATCTCCCGGGCGGCGGCCCGTTGCGCGCCCAGATCTCGCGGATCGCGCCATCGCTGGCCAGCACCGACCGTACCATCCGCGTGGAAATCGATCTCTACAATCGCACGGCGGCCGAGTTTCGAGATTTTATGAGCCGGTCTGAAAAGGAGCAGCACGCCGATCTCAAGGGGCGACAGCCGCCGGAATTCCCGGCCGGCCTGATAGATGGCCAGTCCGCCCGTCTCATTCCCGGCAGCTATGGCCGGATGCGGCTGATCCTCAAGCGCTTTGCCGACAAGCCACTGCTGCCCGGCGCCGCGATTGTTCGCGCAGGCGGGCTGACCTATGTCTACTATGTGGTGAACGGCGTTGCCCGCAAGACCCGCGTCGCTATCGACCTCGAGGATGGCACGCTGGCCCGGGTTGTTCAGCTCGGCCGCAAGGACGGCATCGAACAGCGTCAGGAACTGGCCGAGACTGATGAAATTGTCGTCAGCAATCAGGGGGAACTCGAAGACGGCCAGACGGTGGTGACCGTCCCGGCCAATTGGTAGGGCTGACCATTCATAATGAAAGCAAAGTTTTACAGTCGCGCCATCACGTTGGCGTTCGCCAGCCATTTGCAGACGGGAACGACTCTGGCAGCCGATACCGCATCCCGGTCCCAAACTCCCTCCTCCCCAACCTCCATGTCGCGATCCGGCCCCGACCAGGCCGGCCAGACTAACGAAATCCCGCGCCCAACCGCGACCCGGGTCAAACGGAAATCCGCAAACTCGAAGGCTACCGCGAAGCCTGTCGACGATCCTAAAGGCAAGACACCGCCGGAATACAAACTTCCTTCGCGTTGGGGCCTGACCGCCGGCGCCAGCCAACGTCACGATTGGCTGACGGGCAAGGATCGGTTCAAGCTGAACGAGGAAATCAACGCCAAAAAGTTGCTGGGAATGCCCGAGTGGCTAGAAGGATCGCTGGAACAGCGCACACGCTACGAGTCATACGACACGCCCTGGCGCCGGAATCAAGAGAGCGGCGAGGATCAGATCCCGCTGCAGACTGTGCTGTGGCTGGAGGCACACAAGGATCAGTTTCGCGCCGGCTTCGAGTTCTGGAACGCCGTCCAGTCGGGCGCTCAACCAGGCTGGTGGGTAAATAACACCATGGTCAATACCGCCGACTTTACCCAGATGTACGCGGCTTGGACGGATCATAATATTGCAGATTCTGGTTTGGGTTTTGAAGCCAAGGGCGGTCGCATGACGCTGGATTTGGGCAGCCGGCGGCTGGTGGCTCGCAACAACTTCAGGAACACGACCAACACCTTTACCGGTGTGCAGTTCCGGTTGCGCGACGAGGCCAATAAGTGGCATCTGCTGGCTTTTGCCAATCAGCCGGTCGAGCGGTTGCCCAGGGCGGCAGACAAACTGATTTCCAACGAATATGCATGGGACAAGGAACAAGAAGGCTCCGTGTTTGCCGGTGCGATGCTGGATACCTGGGCCTTGCCTTGGTCGATCAATACCGAGCTTTACCTCTACTATTTGAAATCGGAATTGAGTTCGCAGGGTCAGAAGATTTCAGTTGACCGGGAACTGGTAACACCCGGTCTGAGAATCCACCGTGCCGCCAAGAAAGGCGAGTTTGACTTTGAAGCGGAGACCGTCGGGCAAACTGGACAGGCCAACGGCAAATTTAAGGTCGATGGCAAGGACCAGACCGAACTAATGGATGCCTTGTCCTTTTTCGAACACTTCCAAATGGGTTATACCTTTGACCTGCCGTTCGATCCCCGGGTGCTAATTCAGTATGACTATGCCACCGGTGGTAATGACGGCCGCACTACCAATTCTTTCGATACCCTGTACGGCGCTCGTCGTTGGGAGTATGGCCCTACTGGCATCTTTGGACCGTTTGGTCGTAACAACATCAATTCACCCGGCGCCCGGTTATTTCTGGTTCCTCATCGTGATCTGACCAGTTTCATAGCCTACCGAGCTGTTTGGATGGCCAATGCGACTGCCCCGTGGGCGATTGCCGAATTGTGGGACCCCACCGGCAAGTCTGGCGACTTTCTTGGTCAGACAGTGGAGTTCGCATTACGATGGGATCCTCATGACAACCTCGCCTTCGAAGTGGGCTGGGAAACCCTGATTAAGGGCGAATTCGCAAAAAATGCACCGGGGGCACCCAGTGACCATGACAACGTGAATTATTTCTTCCTGCAGTCCGAAATCCGATTCTAAGCAATCACGAACGGTCTACCGATATTCTCGCGAATGTTCCTAAAATCATGAAAAAACTCCCACTCGTGCGGGGCCTAAGCCAGGAAATCCGGATCAATCTGCGCGAAGAGTTGCGTGCCTGGATAGAGATTCTCAGAACCAACTGGGTTTATGCCAGCATTGCAGCTTTGTTCATCGGCGTTTTTTTCATCAGGTTCAATCCGCTTCCGCCGACTGAGGTTTTTCTTGGAACCGGACAGAAGGGTTCATCGTACAGGCAGCTGGGCACCCAGTTCACCATTTATTTCAGAAATTACGGGATAGAGCTGAAGACGGTCGACTCGCGCGGATTATCAGAGGATCTTGGGCGTGTCATTGCTCCGGAGTCGCCAGTCAGCGCCGGATTTTATGTGGCGGGGAGTGCCGATCCCGAAAAAATGAGCGGGGTTGTCTCGTTGGGCAGCATCCAGTTTTCCCCTCTTTGGATCTTCTATCGGGGGCAAAAAATAGATGCGCTGGATGGATTGCCCGCATTGCTCAAACGACGGGTTGCAGTTGGCAATGGCCGAAGTAGTTCACATGCAGTGTTCGAGCGCATCGCCAAGCTGCATGGGGTTGACGTCAATGCGGCCAATAACCTCATGGAAATGCCGCACATGGAGGCGGTGGAAAAATTACGTAACGGCGAGATCGATGCCATGGCCATACTAGACAGCCTCGACTCGCCGGTTATTCAGTCAGTGTTACATGAGCCGAATATCCATATTCTGGATTTCAAGCGGGCCAGTGCCTATGAAAAGCAATTGCCATTCCTGCATGAATTGGTAATTCCCACCGGCTCTCTCAATCTGCACCGGAACGAACCGGACCATGACATCCACTTGCTTGGTACCACGGTGACTCTGCTGGTGGAATCTGACACACATCCCGTGGTGCAATGGATCTTTTTGAAGGCCGCTCGTCACATCAGTAATACGCGACAGCAATTTTTTTCCGAACCCGGATATTTTCCTGTTTACCTGGATCGCAGCCTACCTCTAAGCAAGGTCGCCAAGCGCTACTATCAGGATGGCTTGCCGGCGCTCGCCAACCATGTGCCGCTGTGGTTGGCTGACTTTATCGATAGGGTCTGGTTCTATCTGCTGGCCGGACTGACTGTTCTCATTCCGGCATTTCGTACTCTGGTCGCATCGCGAACCTACTACTCCAATCAGGTCATCGAAAATGCCTTTATTCATCTCCGTGATATTGATCGGCGCATCGCTGCTCTCGGATCTACACAGGCGGCCGATGAACTAATGGCGGAACTAGAAAATCTGAGCCAGACGGTTGAAGACACCTGGATTGCCTCCAATAATATCAAGGCTCTTTACTCGTTCAAGCCGCGCATCAAGAATGTCAAGGATGCCATCAAGGAGAAACGTCGGGTTTGGGAGCCGCCGGAAGAAGCGCTCAATGATTGATACGAAGTGAGTGACTTAGTCCTGATCGTCTTCTCCGGGCGCATCATCAGATGAATTAACTTCCTGACCGTGTTTTTTAGTGATCTGATCATCGAGGTCCGCATCGGATTTACAGCCTGGAAGAAGAGCCAAAAACAGTAATCCCGGTAAAATATAATAGTTAAGTAGTTTCATGTTTTTTCTCCAATAGGTTCTGAATGGCCCACATATTTTAGCCAAGAACCGCTGCGGGCAAGGTTATATTACAACTTTTCAGAGCGGTCCTTATCAGCGCTTGAAGACATTCAATGTCGTGACGATGAGGGTCATGACCGCGTCCGATATCACTACAAAAACGATTCCGGTGACAACGGCGGATGTGGTGGCGAGGCCGACGGAGGTGGCATTGCGCTGGCACTGAAGGCCGCGCATGCAGCCGGCGACGGCGACCAGTATGCCGAATACGGCGCTTTTGCCGATACCGACCTGGAAGTCGATGAGTCGCAAACGATTCGAAATCTGGGTGACGTATTCGTTAAACGAAATATCGAAGAGTCCCGCAGCGACCAGGGCGCCGCCGAACATCCCAAGGATATCGGCATACAGCGTGAGAAATGGCACGGTCAGGCATAGCGCCAGGATGCGGGGCAATACCAGGAATTCCATGGGTGAAAAGCCCGAGGTCTTCAGGGCGTCGATCTCATCGTTCACGGTCATGGAACCGAGTTCTGCGGCAAAGGCCGCGCCGGTTCTGCCCGCCATGAGAATGGCCGTCATCATTGCGCCCATTTCGCGGGCCATGCCGAGGCCGACGAGGTCGGCGATGAAGATTTGTGCACCGAACAGTTTCAGCTGAACGGCGCCGACAAAGGCGAGGATCATGCCTACGAGTATGGCTATGAGGCTGATGATGGGCAGAGCGTTGGGACCGCATTCCTGAATCAGTGTCCAAAGATCGCTCATGCGCATGCGGGCTTGTCCCATCAGCAGCCGGCCGAAGGCCATGCAGCTTTCGCCGATGAAATCGGCCAGCCCATTGAAATCATGGACGAAACTCAGGGTATGCCGTCCGACCGCTTCCAGGCAGCTTTCGGCGGGTTTGACCCGGTTGGTATCCTGCCGCTCCGGCACGGCATTCGCCAGGGTCAGCAAACCCCGGACGCCCTCGGGGAGACCGCTGCAATCGACGCGAATCCCGCTCGTTTCGCAATGGCGCACCAGCTTGTTGATGAAGGTCAGCAGCACACTATCCCAGCGTTTGAGTGCGGTGCTGTCAAACTGAAGACCCTGAACCCTGTCGCTATGATTCAGTTGGTCGATGATGTGATCGGCGCCGGGGGTGCTGCTGTTGATCCGCCACTCACCGGCCAGTTTCAGGGTCAATCGGTGATCCTTATCTTCGATCAACTCCAGTGTTGGTGAGGTCACGGCGAAGGTCTCTTCAGCCGGTATAGCGCGGAAATGTCTTCTTCCCCATGCCCGGCAGCCATGAGTTCCCGGTAATGTGCCTCTGTTGTGTCGGTCAGTGGCAGTGCAGTGCCCAGCTGACCGGCCATGGACTGGCAGATCCTGAGATCCTTGTGATGCAGGCGGAGCTTGAAGCCCGGTTCGAAAGTGCCGCGCGTCATGGTGTGGCCGCGTTTGTCCAGAAACCAGTTACCGGCGGCGCCGCCGGACAGGATGTCTATCAACTTGTCCATGCTCAGGCCCAGGTGCTCGCCAAAAGCGAGGGCTTCGGTCACTGCTTCATTGATGCCGGCGCAAAGCACCTGATTGACGGCCTTGGCCGATTGGCCCATACCGACGTCGCCCATGTGCACGATCCGATTGCCGATTGCTTCCAGTAATGGGCGCACTCGGTCAAGGGTGACCGACTCGCCGCCGACCATGATGGCCAGGGTGGCGTTACGTGCGCCTTCGACGCCACCAGTGACCGGCGCATCAAGATAGTCGCCTCCAGCGCCGCGAATCCGTTGGCATGATTCCAGCGCCGTTTCGCGACTGACCGTGGAAAAGTCGACCACGATCTGTCCTGGGCGGAGATGGGGCTGAATGGCCCGTACGAGCTGCAGAACATCGTCATCGGCCGAGACGCAGAGGCAAATGACATCGACCCGTTCGGCCAGATCGGCGGGTGAAGCGGCGGGGGTAATATGTGCCTCGTGCGCAAAGTCGAAGGCTTTGTCTGCGGTGCGGTTCCATACGGTTGTGAGGAAGCCGCGTTCGGCCAGGTGCCTGGCCATCCAGCGCCCCATGGCGCCGAGGCCGATGAATCCTGCTTGCATTGGCTGACTCATGGGGCGTTCATTCTTCCAGATAGGTATAACTGACCAATCCCGCCATCAGCTCGCTTTCGAACTGCTTGCGACGGTCGGCCGGCAATTGCGCTTCGATGAGTTTTTTCCGATAGGCGCGTTCCAGTTCTTCGGGATCAATATGCACGTAGCGCAGCATGTCATCGGCGCCGTCGCCATGCATGGGGTCGACCAGCCGGTAGCCACCCTGACCGTCGAGCTGGACATTGACCGAGTGGGTGTCGCCGAACAGGTTATGCATGTCCCCCAGAATTTCCTGATAGGCCCCGACCAGGAAAATGCCAATCAGGTAGCACTCGCCGGGGTGGGTCGCATGCAGCCGCAGCGTGGTTTCCAGGCTCTGGTGGTCGATATAGGCGTCGATGCGTCCGTCGGAATCGCATGTGAGGTCCTGAATAACGCCGCGGCGGGTGGGCTCTTCGTTCAGGCGCTGCAATGGCATGACCGGGAACACCTGATTGATGGCCCAGGCATCCGGCATCGACTGAAACAGCGAAAAATTGCAGAAGACCTTGTCCGCCAGCCGCTCGTTGAGTTCATCCAGCAGTTCCCGGTG
>JBIIEQ010000053.1:0-24225 GCA_044237765.1 Methylococcaceae bacterium
AACCGACCGCGTAAGATTCATGGATTCCGGACGCCTTTGCAGGTCTACAACGAGATGCTTCAAATGGCTCAGAAGTCAGACAGCGTAGTTCATTAACCCGTGTTGCACTTGGTCCTTGAAACCGCCAGGTCTACAACGAGATGCTTCAAATGGCTCAGAAGTCAGACAGCGTAGTTCATTAACCCGTGTTGCACTTGGTCCTTGAAACCGCCGTAGTTTGAAAGTCGGCTTCTGAACTCTGGTCCACGTATCAGATACTTCGCGAACTGGGGCAGTAGATTATCCTGGTCACACCTCAGGCAGAGCAGATTCATTCCATGCACAAGCTGATGAGGCATTCCCTCATAAACGGCGCACTTGCCAATATGTTCGACGCTGTTAATGTGGCTAAAAAGAATATCTCCCTGCTGCAGTAGCCAGTCTTTGCAATCCTGTTCGCCCAAACCAGCATAGCCAACACGGTTAGCATCAACTGTCGCATCAGAGATTGTTTCAATGCGGGTTATCGGTAGACCATCACCTGATTTGTCCTGTTTCACATTCATTCCATTACGGATGAACTGAAACAAGGAACCAAAGTCGGTCTGCATCACTTCAGCATCCCCTCCAGTTCATCCATCCCCACCTGTATCTCGGCCTCCAACTCCCGCAGCCGGGCCAGAATCTCCCGGGGCGGACGGTGCTCGATCTCCCACGACGTTACAAGCCAGAAGGTTTTCATTTCAGCACCCATGAGGCTTCTCCATTTTGGCCGGTTTCCTGTTAGCTTGATGTTCCGTGTCGGGCTGGTGTTGAGTGTGGCCGTGAGGTGATTCGGTGGCGCGTCCGGCGTTCCCTTCGACTCCGCTCAGGGCACGCCCTACTTCGGCTCCGCTCAGGGCACGCCCTACATCAACGCCGCTCAGGGCACGCCCTACTTCGAAAGTGTTCAGGGCACGCCCCATATCGACCCCGGTCAGGGTACGCCCCACTTCGATTCCGTTCGGAACTGGTCCTGCTTTGTCTGCGCTTCCAGTCAGGATAGGCCCAGCGCTTGGGTTGCTGTCACCAGAGTAAAGCAACGTTGGCTGAGCGGAGTCGAAGCCAATGTTGCGGCTATGGCTGGCATTTTGACACTCGGCAAAACCATGTACCCGCCTCCAATCCCGCGCCATCAAAGCCTCCTTCTTCTTGCGACTCCAGCCTTGAATCTGCTTTTCCCGGATATAGGCATCCTCGACTCTGTCACACTCCTCACAGAAAACCAGCCTGACCGGCAATCGCTTGGCGGTGTGCCTGGCGCCCAGGCCGTTCCGGTGCTCCCATAACCGCCGCTCCAGATCCCAAGTACTGCCGGTGTAGTAGCTTCCGTCGGCGCATTCGAGGATGTAGACGTAGGGCATGGCTAGGCTTTACCAGACAGCATCTTTTCCAACTCATCCATCCCCGCCTGAATCTCTGCCTCCAGCACCCTCAGCCGGGCCAGTATCTCGGTCGGTGGGCGGTGCTCTATTTCTTCATGCACCACTTCCTTGTAGCGGTTGATCGACAGGTCGTAGCCGTTGGCGGCGATCTCGTCCTTGGGCACGCAGAAGCTTTGTGCGGTGCGGGGCCGGTCGATTTCAGCACGCTCCCGCAGTTTCCAGCGGGCCAGCGCGTCGGGCAGGTTGTTTTTGGCATGCTCCTCGGCGCTGAGGATATGCAGCGGAGCCAGTCCCAGCTTGTCTTCGGCCAGCAGCGGCTGGCGCTTGTCGTCAAGGCTCCAGCCATCGGCCTGCATGTCGTAGAACCACACCCGGTCGGTGCCGCCGGAATTGGTCTTGGTGAACAGCAGAATGGCGGTGGACACCCCGGCATAAGGCTTGAAGCAGCCGGACGGCAGGGAAATGACGCCGTCGAGTTTCTGGTCCTCGACCAGCATCCGCCGAAGTTCCTTGTGCGCCTTGGACGAGCCGAACAGCACGCCATCGGGCACGATGACCGCTGCCCGACCACCGGGCTTGAGCAGCCGCAGGAACAGGGCGAGGAAGAGCAGCTCGGTCTTCTTGGTCTTGACGATGGCCAGCAGGTCCTTGGCGGTGCTCTCGGTGTCCAGCGATCCGGCGAACGGCGGATTGGCGAGGATCAGCGAGTAGCGCTCTTCATCACCGGCGTGATCCTGTGCCAGTGAGTCCTTGTAACGGATGTCGGGGTTCTCGACACCATGCAGCGCCATGTTCATGCTGCCGATGCGGAGCATGGTGTTGTCGAAGTCGTAGCCATGGAACATGCCATGGTGGAAGTGCTCCCGGCTGGCTGCGTCGACGAACATTTCCGAGTGCTTCTCCCGCAGGTATTCCCCAGCAGCCACGAGAAAGCCGCAGGTACCACTCGCCGGATCGCAAATGACGTCCTTGGCGTTGGGCGCGGTCAGCTCGACCATCAACTGGATGATGTGGCGCGGCGTGCGGAACTGTCCGTTCTGCCCGGCGGTGGCGATCTTGCCGAGCATGTACTCGTATAGGTCACCCTTGGTATCGCGGTCCTCCATCGGTACGTGGTCGAGCATGTCCACCACCTTGGCCAGCAGCGCCGGGGTCGGAATGGTGAAACGCGCATCCTTCATGTGATGGCTATAGGTGGAGCCGTCACCGCCCATGGTCTTGATGAACGGGAAGACATGCTCGCCCACCGTCTCGAACATCTCCGCCGGTGCGAAGTGCTTGAAGCGCGACCAGCGCAGGTCGTCGTACTGGCGACCCTTGGGATCAGTGCCCTCCGGGAACACGCGCCGCGCCATCGGCTGCTTCAGCATTAGCGCCTTGCTCTCTTCCAGCGTGTGGGCATCATCCAGCCGACGGATGAACAGCAGGTAGGTGATCTGCTCGATGACTTCGAGCGGGTTGGAAATGCCGCCTGTGAAGAAGGCCATCCAGACGGCATCAATTTGATTGCGGATTTCGCCGGTGAGCATGGGGGGGTTCCTGATCGGTGGTGGCCTGGTGACCCGGACTATTTACTGGGCGCCAGCTTGCGGTCCTTCATGGCGCGCAGATAGGCGACGATGTCGTCGATTTCGGCGGACGGGTTCGGGGAGGCGGACTGATAGCCAACCATCTTGCTGCTGTGGCGGATGGCTTGCGGATGGGCGATGAATTTCGGCAGCCAGTCGTTCTGCCAGTATTCGGTGACATTGACGGGATAATTGAGCTCCGGCCCGATGGCACCCCCTTCGCCGTTGATCTGGTGGCATTTGGCGCAGTGACTGAGGAAACCGTTGAAGCCGCGCATGACGGCCTCGGAGGCACCGGGCGGCGGGGCGGTCTGCGGGTATTCGCGTTCGATGGAGGTCAGTTCCACCTTGGCCAGTTGCCAGGGCCATTGCAGCCAGGGATCTTTTCTGGCGCCACGGTCCTGGATGTTTTCCCACACCAGATAGAACGGTCCCGGATCGACCGTGCCGCCATGGCCATCACCCAGCGCCTGCAGCCGATCCTGGCCGGCATCGGCATAGGCCATCAGACCCGAATGCTGGCTGATGTGGGTCACCGGCACCACGGGCTGGTAGCCATCCCGGGTTATAAACTTGACCAGTCCGGCGTTCTTCCAGCGGTCCCCATAAACCAGCGTGAGCAATGCCGGCAACGCGGCGCCCTGGTAGGTCGCCGACTGGGTAGTGCTGGGGTTTTCCACCGTCACTCGGGTGGGCGGAATTTTTTCCGCCAGATCCTTACGGGTCAGCGTCTGAACAGGCTTGCCCGCATCCAGAAATTCGAGGGCTGGCTCATCCGCCAGAACCCGGACCGGCAGGCCAGCCAGCAGCCAGCCTAAACAGGCGATGCAGACATGCGTTGAAAAAGCGGCTCGATTCGTCATAACGTCCCCTCAGTCGTCGTCTTGCTTGGTCGCGGTGGTGATTATTATGGAAGTTCGACTACACCATAAACCTGACGGGTTTCCAAAACCCGTCAGGTTTTTTAGAAACCGACTCGGCGGCTCAGTCGTAATGCACCAGATCATAGGGCAGTTGCGGCTCGCGGCCGGAGGCCAGGTCGGTGAGGAATTTCCAGAAGACATCGGCGGAGGGCGGGCAGCCGGGCAGAAAGTAATCCACCTTCACGACTTCATGAATGGGATGGACCTTGTTGAGCAGTAGCGGCAATTCGGGATCGTTGGGAATTTGCGGATTGACCACGCCGACTCCGTCCAGATACGCCTCCTGCAGGCATTCTTCCAGCGGGACATGGTTGCGCATGGCCGGGATGCCGCCATTGATGGCACAGGCGCCGACGGCCACCAGAATCTTGCAGTGATTGCGGAATTCGCGCAGCGTGTGGACGTTCTCGGCATTGCATAATCCGCCCTCGATCAGGCCAATATCGACCTGCTCGCTGCAATGCTTGATGTCGGTCAGCGGGCTGCGATCGAACTCAGCCACCTCGCACAGGGTCAGCAGGCGCTCGTCGATATCGAGAAAGGACATGTGGCAGCCGAAGCAGCCGGCCAGCGACGTGGTCGCGACCTTGAGTTTCTCAGCCATGTTCGCCTCCACTGAGTGCGTGATCGTGTTCCAGGCTCACCTCGGCGATGTTCTCATGGTCGTAGGTCCTCTGGCCGATGGGGTGTGCATAGGCGGTGCGCTTGACGAGGATCGCCCCGACCGGACACACCTGCGCGGCCTTGTCGCGGGCGGACATGTCGGTGTCGACCAGCTTGCCACTGTCGGCATTGACGACGAGATGGCTTTGCATGCCGCGACCGGCGATACCGAAGACTGTCTTGCCGTCCACGTCCCGGCTGGCGCGGACGCAGAGCTCGCAGAGGATGCAGCGATCCAGGTCGAGCATCACATCAGGGTGTGAGGCATCGACGTTGCGGTTCGGGAAGAAGTGCGGAAAGTGCGTGTCGAGCATGCCGACGTAGTAACCGACCGCCTGCAGCTGGCAGTTGCCGGTCTTCTCGCAGGACGGGCAGAAGTGATTCCCCTCGACAAACAACATTTGCGTGATGCTGCGCCGGGTTTCGTTCAGCTCCTTCGTGTTGTTGAGGACTTGCTGGCCCTCGGCCGCCGGCATGGTACAGGCCGAGCAGTTACGGCCGTTCACCTGCACGGTACAGAGCTTGCAGCTGCCGTGCGGCTTGAATTCCGGGTTGTGACAGAGATGCGGAATGTAGACATCGGCGGCCGTCGCCGCTTCGATGATGGTCTGGCCCGGGGTGAACGGGATTTCCTGACCGTCGATGGTAATGGTGTTGGATTTCATCGTTGCGCCTTTTGCCAAGGGAATGCCATAAGGGTTTAGCCGATCTGTTCCAGATGGGCATGCGCGTCGTCGCGGCCGGTCAGCCGGCGCGAAATCTCCAGCGCGCCGTCCAGATCAAAACCGGGCTCGAAGCTGTTGTCCTTGAGTCGATCCTGATAAAGCTCCGGGTAACGCTCGAGCGTACTGAGGATCGGATTGGCCGCCGTCTGACCAAGGCCGCAATGACTGGTGGTTTTGACCAGCTTGGCCATGTGAGTCAGCTCGACCAGATCATGCGGTGTGCCGTGTCCTTCGCAGATCTTGTCGAGCATGTTGCGCAGCAGCGAGGTACCCACCCGGCAGGGGGTGCAGAACCCGCAGCTTTCATGGGCGAAGAACTGGGTGAAATTGCGGGTGATTTCCAGCACATCGCGGGAACGATTGAAGGCAATGAAGGAGCCGCCGGTGGCGAGGTCTTCGAAAGCCAACTTGCGGTCAAATTCTTCCTCGGAAATGAAGGTACCGGAAGGGCCGCCAATCTGGACACCGAGGGTCTCTTCGGCTCCGCAATCCTGGAGAATTTCGGCGATCGTCGTACCGAAGGGGTATTCATAGATGCCGGGACGGACGCAGTCTCCGGAGATGCTCAGCACCTTGGTGCCGGTGGATTTGCCGGTGCCTTCGGCGGCGAACCAGGCACCGCCGTTGAGGGCGATCCTCGCCGCCGCCGCGAAGGTCTCCACATTATTGACGACCGTCGGTTGCCCCAGATACCCATGCGTGACGGGATAGGGCGGACGGTTGCGGGGATTGCCGCGCTTGCCCTCCAGCGATTCGATCAGGGCGGATTCCTCGCCGCAGATATAGGCGCCCGCACCCAGGTGGATGCGGATGTCGAAATCGAACCCGGCCTGGCCTAGGATGGCCTGACCGAGGAATCCCTGCTGACGACGCTCTTCGAGCACTTGCTGCAGAGGCTCATATAAATGGAGGTACTCACCGCGCAGATACAGGAAACCCTGCTGGGCGCCGACCAGCGCCGCGCAGACGGTCATGCCCTCGAAGACTTCGTGAGCATGCCGGTTGAGCAACACCCGATCCTTGAACGTACCGGGTTCGCCCTCGTCGGCATTGCAGACTACGAAACGCTTTACGGCAGGATCACCGGGGACCGCGCCTTCCTGGCCTTCGTAACAGAAACGCCACTTGGCGGCGGTCTTGAAACCCGCTCCACCGCGTCCACGCAAGCCTGACTGATCGAGCGCCTTAAAAATTGCTTCACGGCCTTGATCAAACACCCGACGAATGGCGGAACCGGCTTCGATCGCCCCCTCCAGCAACAGCGATCGACGGTGAATATTGTCATCCACCTGAAACAGGTCGTCGGGCCATTGTTCGAGGGGCGTCCCCGCATCCACCAGCGCGGCAATCTGGTCGATCCTCGCCCTATCCAGCCGGGTCAGCGCCAGCCCGTTGATCAGCGCTGCCGGGCCCTGATCGCACATGCCGGTGCAGGAGGTGAAGCTGAAACTCACCGCGCCATCGGCACGCGTCTGACCCGGCTTGATGGCCACGCGCTGGCAGAGATACTCGGCCAGTTCCCGGCTGCCCAGCATGTGATCGGTGATGGAATCGCTGAGGCGGATATCAAATCGACCTACAGGTTCCGTGGTCAGGAAACTATAGAACTCGGCCACGGCCTGGACCTGAGCAAGAGGAACCGCCAAAGCATCGGCGATGACCCGCATGGCCTCTCTCGATATACACAGAAACCGGGCCTGAACCTGGCGCAGGATCTGGAGCAACTCCGTGTCATGGGCACCATGACGCTGAATAATGTCTTTCAGGGCAACAAGGTCGGTGGGGGTCATGAGTGTCTCCGGAAAGTGCTTGAGGCACTATATCAGCACCACCCTTAAAACACTTCTACCGACAGGGAAATTCGCTGTCTCTCGGGATGGGCTCTCGCTCAGATACCCTCACCTCGATCAGATACCTTACAATCGCCGAAAGTACTCTTGGCAGAATGACATTGCGCGGCATTACCCGCCGCATCGACCGCACCCTCCGAGACTCCCATGCAAAACTGGAAAAGACTGTTACTGATTATCGTCCTGACCCTCGCGGGTCTGGCCACATTGATACTGGGCCTCGGGCTGGTTTTCACCGACCTCATCGTGGATTTCTGGTGGCACATTGAGCTGGGTCTGCAGGAGTTCTTCTGGCTCAAACTGCTTTACCGTTACATCCTCGCAGGGGTCGTGACGCTGTTCTTCTTCCTGATTTTCTTCCTGAACTTCTGGGCTGCCTCTCGCTTTCTGGGCGTCGATGAGGACAGGCTCGCCTCGCTGAGCCATGATGAGCTGAGTCGTCGGCAACGGTTTCTGAATCTTCTTCAGACCGGGTCGATACGGGTGTACATCCCGCTATCCCTGATTCTGGCGATCGGCATCGCTATTCCCTTCTATAAGGAATGGCACGCGGCGTTGCTCTTTGTCTTCGGGCCAAAATCCGGGGTCAAGGATTTCGTCTTCGGGCAAGATGTTAGCTTTTTCCTGTTTTCATACCCCGTTTTCCAGCTGATTCAGAGGGAAATGCTGATCGCTTCGATCATTCTGACCGCAGCGGTGGCTCTGCTGTATTTCCTGGAACATCAGATTTCGGCCGGCAAGGGAAAAGAATGGGCCGCCGGCGCCAAGGTGCACCTGACCGGCCTGACCATCGTCACGACGTTGATCCTGGCCTGGGGCTTCATTCTCGAACGCTACCAGTTACTTTATACCGAGGCGCACGAGCCGCAGTTCTTTGGCCCGGGATTCCTGGAGCTCAACTACCACTTGCCGCTGATCTGGCTGTCCGTGGCCTCACTGATTGGCGCCGCGCTCGCCGGGCTTTGGTATGCCCATCAGCGCAAGGGTCTAGTTTCGGCGCTTTCACTGGGTGTGATTTTTCTGGTCACACTGGTGGTTCGCAACATATCCGTCATCCCAGAGGCGATTGATCGATTTGTCGTCAAACCCAATCCGGTCAAGACCGAGCGGGTGTCCATGAAGAACAACATCGATGCGACATTGGCGGCCTACGATCTGAACAACATCACAAATATCGACATCACCCCGGGAATGCCCGCCGATGACGTTTTGGACCCAGAGCTGCGATCTCACCTCTACAACATCCCAGTCTGGGACCCCGAGTTCCTGGATGATGTTTACCAGCAACTTCAAGGCATCCGGCCGTACTACCATTTCACCAATGTGGACGTCGACCGTTACATGCTCAACGGGCGACTGGAGCAGGTCAACCTGGCCGCACGTGAGAACAACATCAGCCTGCTGCCGCCCGCTGCCCAGAACTGGGAAAACACGCACCTGCGTTACACCCACGGCTATGGCGCCGTGGCGACTCCGGCGGCACAGGACGGCCAGACGTCCATGCATTGGTATCTGCAGGACCTGACTATGCAGTCCAACGGCCAGTTCGAGGTCGTGGAGCGGCCTGACATCTATTACGGCGAGGAGAACCTGTCCTATGCCATCGTCCCCAACAAGCTGGATCTGGTCGGCATTCCCAGCGCGGACGAGGAGTCCAGCTTCAACTACACCGGATCTGGCGGTGTGCCCATCTCGTCACTCTTCCGGAAATTATTGTTCGCGCTTTATTTCCGTGACGAGACCCTTTTCTTTTCTGTCAACATCGATGGCAAAAGCAAGGCCTTGTTCCATCGCAACATCGTTGAACGGGTCCGCGAACTGACGCCATTCCTGCACCTGGATCATGATCCCTACATCGTCATCACGCCCAAGCGCATTTTCTGGATCATCGACGCCTACACGACATCGGACTGGTATCCGGTATCGAAGCGAATGTCGGCGCATTTCAACCGCGACGAGGGCGAACGACAGTTCAATTACATACGCAACTCGGTCAAGATCGTCGTCGATGCCTTTGATGGACGTGTCGACTATTACATCAACGACAAAACCGACCCGATCATCCAGGGCTACAACAATGCCTACCCAGGTTTGTTCAAGGAAATCAGCACCATGCCGCCGGCGCTGAAAGAACACCTGCGGTATCCGAAAGACCTTTTCGTCAACCAGATGAAAATCTATGCCCGCTATCATCAGACGGAACCAGCACTCTTCTATGAACAGGCCGAAACCTGGGATTTCGCCCGGGCCAACGATGCCATCGTCAAACCCTATTACCTGACGACCGCCCTGGAGGGATACCAGAGCGAGCGCCACAATTTTGTCCTGCTCAATCCGATGACACCGATCGGCCGCAGCAACCTGAGCGTATTGGCGGTGGCCGGCACCTTTGCCCCGGGACAGGAGCCTGTCACGGCCCAGGGAAAATCCAACGGCAAGAAGATCATCATGTACCGATTCAGCCGCGAATCCCAGGTTGAAGGTCCGGCGCAGGTGAGCGCCCTGATTGACCAGGACCCGGAAATCGCCCGCCAGCTCACCTTGTGGGATCAACGCGGTTCCAGGGTTCTCAGGGGCCGAATCATCGTGTTGCCAGTCGGCCGTTCCGTTCTTTATGTACAGCCGGTTTACATCGTCTCCACCAGTGGCACACGCATTCCGGAACTGCAGCGGATCATCCTCTCAATGGGAAATGTCGTGGTCATGGATGCCTCGCTGGAAAATGGCATCGTCGAACTGGAAAAGCGGCTCAAGGCCCTTCGCGGGAGCGGTCAGGGACGAGTTCCGATAGAACCCAAACCCGTGGCCTCGCCGCCGGCGGGAGGCCCATCCATCTCGCCAATGTGATCCCCCACCGGAATCACCTGCATGAATGACGAGCTGCTAATGACTGACGATTTCGCACAACGAGCCCAGGAACTGATCGAAGCCGGGCACTTCATTGACAGCCGAGGATGGGTTCCCGCAACCAGCGGCAATTTTTCCGCGCGTCTGGCGGATGGCCGAATCGCCATCACGGTCTCGGGGCGCCACAAGGGCCGACTGACCCAAGCGGACATCATGGTGGTGGATGCGGAGGGATGCTCACTGGATGGCCAAACGCCTTCAGCCGAGACGCAACTCCACACCGCCCTATACCAGCGCTACCCCGAGGTGGGTGCTGTGCTGCATCCGCATTCTCCGGGCTCGACCCTGCTGTCGCGCTTACAAACAGAAGCAGTCGTGCTGGAAAATTACGAGTTGCTCAAGGCGCTCAAGGGCATCAAGACCCATACAAGCCGGGTCACCATTCCCATCTTTGCGAACGATCAGGATATCCCCCGGTTGGCTAGCCTCGTCGACGACTGGATGGACAGGCACGGGGATATTCACGCCTACATCATTGCCAGCCATGGTTTCTATACCTGGGGCGACAATGTGGGTGAGGCCCTGAGGCAGGTCGAGGCCCTGGAATTTATGTTCGATATCGAATCACGCTTGCACGGAGCACTCACCACATGACGCTGCTGACCATACACCCCGACAATCGCCCTGATGAAATGACCGTCCTCGATGACCCGACCCAGATCGCCAGAAAGCTGGATGAAGTGGGAGTTCTGTTCGAGCGTTGGACGGCCGAGCAGGCTTTCACTCCCGAAGCCAGCCAGGAAGACATCATCAGCGCCTATCAAACCTCGGTAAACCGCCTGATAGATCGTTACGAATTTCAGACGGCCGACGTGGTGAGCCTGCGGCCAGATCATCCACAAAAATCGGAATTGCGTGCCAAATTCCTCAATGAGCACACACACGCCGAATTTGAGGTTCGTTTTTTCGTCGAGGGACGGGGGCTTTTCTACCTCCATATCGACCAGAAGGTCTGGCTTGTCCTGTGTGAAAAAGGCGATCTACTGAGCGTGCCAGCGGGCGTGAAACACTGGTTCGACATGGGCGAAAACCCTGACTTCAAATGCATTCGCCTATTTTCGAATCCCGAAGGTTGGGTAGCCCACTTCACGGGTGACCCCATCGCCGAGCGCTTTCCAAAATTCGACCAATTCATCGCAAGCCACGCATGATTCGCGCGATTCTAACCGACATCGAGGGTACGACCTCTTCGCTGTCCTTCGTCAAGGAAGTGCTTTTTCCCTATTCGCGGGAGCACATGAGTCAGTTCATTGCCGAACATGCCGCCGAGCCTGAAGTCGCGTGCGAGCTCGAGGAGGTGAGTCGATTGGCTGGAAGAGCGTTATCCATCCCCGAGGCCACCCATCAACTGATCGGATGGATTGATCAAGATCGCAAGGCCACCCCACTGAAAGCCCTGCAGGGCATGATTTGGGCGAGCGGCTACCAGAACGGTGATTTTCATGGCCACATCTATGAGGACGCCGTCCGCAAACTTCGTGCATGGAAAGCGGAAGGACTGTTCTTGCATGTCTTTTCATCGGGCTCCGTCCCCGCACAGAAACTGCTCTTCGCTCATACGGAATACGGTGATCTGACCCCCCTGTTCTCAGGCTATTTTGATACGCGCATGGGTCCCAAACAGGAAAGCGCGTCTTACACCGCCATCGCCCGGCAGATCGGGGTGCCGGGTGAAAACATCCTGTTCCTCTCGGACATCGACGGCGAACTGGATGCCGCCCAACAATCTGGCCTGAAGACTGTCAAGCTGCTTCGGGAGGGTGAGCTTCCCTCAAAAAACCCGCATGTGACGGTCCGAAATTTCGATGAAATTTCTGTTTGATATAAAAAACATCGCGCTGCCTGATAAGAAATATTCACCATGCATGCCGCCAAACATACAGCCAGTAGCAGATGGAAAAAAACATCTGCTTGATTGGCGCGATAAGTGCTTAACTGAAAAATGCGTAAAAAGCTTGAACCTTTTGCCATGGACCAGTAGAGTGCCAACCTTCATGGGAATCCATTCCCGCCCTTGCATCTAGAAATTCCCCGTTCAGTCCAAGCTGATTCCGGACAATCACAACGGAGAATTCCTCGATGCTCATGCGTAAACTCAACCGACCCACGTCGCAAGGAGATTAGCCTATGAGTCATCAGAATAATCTGATTGCCACCCCCACCCAGAATTCACCCGCCGGCCTCATTTCTCGTCGCAGCTTCCTGACCCGGTCCAGCATGGCCGCCGCAGGAGCCCTACTCCTCCCCTCCACGAAATCCGTCGCCAACATGCTGAGCACGGAACGGACGCTGAGCTTTCACAACGTTCATACCGACGAGGAGTTAACCATTAGCTGCTGCCCGGAAAAGGATTACGACCGCGAAACCCGTCTGCGCTTCAGCAGCCTGTTGCGTGATCATCATGCCGATGAAGTACGAGAGATGGACCCGGGACTGATTGATATTTTCTTTGCGCTCTCCGCGTTCACCGGCACCAACGGTACATTCAAGATCCTCTCCGGCTACCGCTCACCGGAAACCAATAGCTGGCTGCGCCGCTTCAGCCACGGGGTGGCCGAGCACAGTATGCACATCGAGGGCAAGGCTGTGGATATCCGCATGGATGAACTCAGCATCCGCGAAATTCGGCAGGCTGGACTGGCTCTGGCCATGGGTGGCGTCGGCTACTATCCACGCTCCAATTTTGTTCACCTGGACACCGGCCGCATCCGCAACTGGTAATCCAAGGACTCCCAGGCCGCTTCAAGGCGGCCTTGCCGCTCATCAACACTCGACGAAACGCTTTAACCCGTAGACATATGCGCATCGATGAAGAAGGCAACATGGAGTTGTCGGCCGAGGAAAATCAGAATCTGATGGACCAACTCGACATCGCCACCAAGGATTACGATGATCCTCCCGTGGAGATCGAGTGCACCGACATGAATGACGATGCCGCTACCTTCAAGGCAACCAACACCAAAACCGGCAAGACGGTGACTCTTGTGTTTGATCTCATGGGCGACGAAGGCTGACCTTCGACCCCGACCCTGCCCTAATCAAACGCCCGCAGCGAAGCTTACCGAACCTCGCCCTTCAGGGCGGATAGGGAAATCCTTTCGCCAGCAGAACCTGCAGTGTTCTGTCATGCCCGTAGATATCCTCGAAGAAACTGACCTTGCCATCCGGATCAGCCATTACGGTTGAGTAAAGAATGTAAACCGGGATGGGTTTCTTGATGTTGATCGTTTTCGTGACCTCACCGTCCATGAAAGACTGAATCCGATCTTTCGGCCAATCCCCGCTGTCCACCAAGACCCATTCGGCCAGCTTGAGCGGGTCCTGCACACGAATACAACCGTGACTGAAATCGCGCCGATCGCGATTGAACAGTCCATTGCTCGGCGTGCTGTGCAGATAGACGTTATTGGTATTCGGAAACGAGAATTTTACCAAGCCCAAGGCATTGCCCCCCCCCGGCTTCTGACGCACCTTCAGCGCCCCCGTGGCCACCTTGTCCAGGTTGGCCTTGCTGGGCTCCAGCGCAATGGCCTGCAGCGAGAAATTCGGCACGATCTCCATGTTGTTTTTTTCAAGGTATTTCCGGTCG
Source organism: Methylococcaceae bacterium (assembly GCA_044237765.1). GTDB lineage: Bacteria > Pseudomonadota > Gammaproteobacteria > Methylococcales > Methylococcaceae > UBA6136. Next base: position 13,629 of record JBIIEQ010000053.1, read on the forward strand.
CGAAGAATATCCGGCACCACCTCCTTGGCCGCGATGCCGTCCGGCACATTCCAATAAGGCCGAAAGGTCACCATGGTCATGTCCGAATGAAAGACCGGCGTATTGCGCCCGTCGATCGCCTCCCCGACCACCACATTCATCTGGATGTCATGCTGCCCCAGACCCTCGCCGGCCCGGGCTCCATAGAGCTTGAAGGAGGGGATATTTACAATCAGGTAATGTCCACGCACATCCGCCGGCAGCCAACGCAAGCGCTCCAGACCCAGCTGGATCTGCTTTAAACGGTCCGGAATCGGAGTAGACAGCCGCGCCAGCGTCGCCTTGCCGATGATCGCGTCATTCCCCAATCCGTGCCGGATCTGGTAAGCCTTGACCGCCTGAGCCAATTCCGCGTCATAGAGCTCCGAGTTTTCGACACCCGGCTTGATCGCCTTGAGATCTCCCAACGCCACCAATAGCTTTCGAAGCGCCGGGACATCCTTGTGACTCATTCCCGGCGTGAACTTGGCCGGAAAACCAAACCGCATGTGCGGCAATTCCCTAGCCAGCTTTCGATAACGCAGCAACGCCTCTTTCAGCGGACGGTAGATGGGAAAGCGGGGTTCCAATTCAGCCAGAATGGTCTTGAGATGTGCACTTTGGGTCAGCTCACGAACACGCTTGGGAACATCCAGCCGCTTCGGCTCGACATTGAGACCAAATCCCACGGTACGGGGATTGATACGGCCCAGATAAAGATTGGAGACATAGCGCGTTGTCGCAATACTCATGGCTACGTCGAAATCCGCTATCTCACTCGGATCGGAGGATTTCAGCCCGGGCGCCGCCACCCAGGTCGACAGCAAACCCGCATCGTAATCCTCGGAATTCAATCCGCGATCTTCAGCCCCTTTCAAGCTTTCGATCATCGCCTTCGCCTGGGGTGTCGGCTTGCCCTCGCTGACCCACAACGGAGCCGGATCCGACTGGCCATAGAGTTGAGCGAGCGGCTTGGCCACATCGGAAAACTTGCCCCAGCGCAACTTCGGGTGCTTGCCTGATTTAAGCAAGGTCTGTATTGCATTTGCCGAGCCTTCGGCATGTGCTTCGCCCAGCCCCTGAACCATTAGAAAAGCCGCCAAAACAGCCCAGCCCAGACCTGCTCGAGCCCACAGAAACCCTGACCGATCAACCATCACTTGCACATCCACTCAAAAGCCATCATCGCCCGACACGGGCGAATTGCGCGAAAGTATAGCCCCACCAAAAAGACGGAACTCACCGACGCGCTATTACCTAGTTCTTTACTCGGAAATTAAACAGGACTAAAATAGTCCGCAATAGACCGGCAGGACACCATGCTTCGGATCAGCAAACTCAGCGATTACGCCATCATCATTCTCGGGCACATGGCCAAGGCCCCGGGAGCCACCTATGCGGCGACCGATCTGGCGGAATCCGCCCGCGTGGCCAACCCTACGGTCAGCAAGGTTCTGAAGGCGCTGGCACGTGCCCACATCCTGAACTCGACACGGGGAGCCAAAGGCGGCTACCAACTTTCCCGGCCACCCGAGCAAACCACAATCGCCAGCATCATTGCCGCACTCGAAGGCCCGATCGCGCTCACCGAATGCAGTCTTGAAAATACCCAATGCGAACAATCCCACTCTTGCCATGTGCGGGGCAATTGGTCGGTACTCAACCGCGCCATCCAGACCGCACTGGAATCCGTCACCCTCGCCGACATGGCCAGCCCGATGAGCAAAGCCCCCGATGGCTTTCGGATTCCTGTCAGCAGCATTGCCCATCAGCCTAGACGTATCACGGAGTAAAACCGATGTCGGCGACCTCAGAAACACTGGAAAGCATCATCCACAAGGAATACAAGCCGGGCTTCGTGACCGATCTTGAATCCGACACGTTCCCGCCCGGACTTAACGAAGATGTGATTCGCGCGATTTCGGCCAAGAAGGAAGAGCCGGAGTTCATGCTGCAATGGCGGCTGGAAGCCTATCGACATTGGCTGACCATGACAGAACCGACCTGGGCTTATGTGGATTACGAGTTGGTCGACTACCAGAGCATCAGCTATTACTCCGCACCCAAGGTCAAGGAAGGCCCCAAAAGCCTGAATGAAGTGGATCCGAAATTGCTGGAGACCTACAAGAAACTGGGTATTCCTCTCTATGAGCAGGAACGACTCGCTGGCGTGGCTGTTGACGCAGTATTCGACAGCGTCTCGGTCGCCACGACCTTCAAGGACAAGCTCGCAGCAGCCGGGGTGATCTTCTGCTCGATGTCGGAAGCGATCAAGGAACACTCGGAACTGGTTCGGCAATACCTGGGCACGGTGGTGCCGACATCAGACAACTTCTTCGCAGCACTCAACTCGGCCGTTTTTTCCGATGGCTCCTTCGTCTACATCCCCAAAGGCGTCCGCTGTCCGATGGAGTTGTCGACCTACTTCCGCATCAACGCCGCCAATACCGGGCAGTTTGAACGCACGCTGATCATTGCCGAGGAGGGCAGCCATGTCAGCTATCTTGAAGGCTGCACCGCGCCCATGCGCGACGAAAACCAGCTGCATGCGGCCGTGGTGGAACTGGTGGCGCTCGACAACGCCGAAATCAAGTATTCGACCGTTCAGAACTGGTATCCCGGCGATGAAGAAGGCCGGGGCGGCATCTACAACTTTGTCACCAAACGCGGCGACTGCCGGGGGCGCCGGTCAAAGATTTCCTGGACGCAAGTTGAAACCGGCTCAGCCATCACCTGGAAATACCCCAGCTGCATCCTGCGTGGAGAGGAGTCCGTTGGCGAGTTCTATTCGGTCGCGGTCACCAACCACTGCCAGCAGGCCGACACGGGCACCAAAATGATCCACATCGGCAAGAACACCCGCAGCACCATTATCTCCAAGGGCATTTCGGCCGGGCGCGCGCAAAATACCTATCGAGGTCAGGTCAAGATCCTCAAGAGCGCTGAAAATGCCCGCAATTACACGCAGTGTGACTCCCTGCTGATCGGCGATCGCTGCGGTGCACACACCTTCCCTTATATCGAGGTCAAGCAACCGTCAGCTCAGCTGGAGCACGAAGCCACTACCTCAAAAATTAGCGAAGATCAGCTGTTCTTCTGCCAGCAGCGTGGCCTTTCCGCCGAGGATGCCGTCTCGATGATCGTCAACGGCTTCTGCAAGCAGGTTTTCAAGGAACTCCCCATGGAATTTGCCGTGGAAGCGCAAGCCCTGCTGGGAATCAGTCTGGAAGGCAGCGTGGGTTAACCCACTGCAAAAAAAACACCCATCAACACGTTAAAAGACCATGCTAAGCATCAAGAATCTGCAAGCCCGCGTCGAAGACAAGGCCATCCTCAAAGGCATCAGCCTCGAGGTCAAGCCGGGAGAAGTTCACGCCATCATGGGCCCGAATGGCTCCGGGAAGAGCACCCTGTCCCATGTCCTGGCTGGCCGTTCCGGCTACGAAGTTACCGGCGGCAGCGTCACCTATCAGGGCAAGGACCTGCTCGACATGAAGCCGGAAGAACGGGCGCGCGAAGGCGTCTTCCTCGCCTTCCAGTATCCGGTTGAAATTCCCGGCGTCAGCAACATCTACCTGCTCAAGGCCGCCCTGAACGCCATCCGCAAGCATCGCGGCGACAGCGAAGTCGACGCCATGGATTTCCTGCCGATGGTGAAAGCCCGGATCAAGTCACTGAACCTTGATGAGCAATTCCTTTATCGGGGTGTCAACGAAGGCTTTTCCGGCGGCGAAAAGAAGCGTAATGAAATCCTGCAGATGGCTATTCTGGAACCGAGCCTCTGCATTCTCGACGAAACCGATTCCGGACTCGATATCGATGCCTTGAAAATCGTGGCCGATGGTGTCAACGCGCTCCGTTCGCCCGATCGTTCCTTCATCATGGTGACCCACTACCAGCGCCTGCTGGATTACATCAAGCCGGATGTCGTGCATGTCCTCGCCCAGGGTCGTATCGTCAAATCCGGCGGACCGGAACTGGCCCATGAATTGGAAGAAAAGGGCTATGGCTGGATCGACCAGGGTGCCACCGCGTGAGGGAGCAGACCGTCATGGACTATGCCGAGCATTACCAAACCGTTTCCACCGACCTGCCGGGACAGTCGTTGTCGTGGCTTCAGGCCCTGCGTACCAGGGCAAACATCGATTTTTCGACATCCGGGTTCCCCTCGCCCCGCGAGGAAGAATGGCGCTATACCAATATCACCCCTATCGAGAAAAAGCGGTTCAGACCGGCCATTTCGGCCAGTGACCCAGGCGCCGCTGCAGAACTCATCCAGCACCATCGGCTGGCCGACACCTGGTCACTAGTCTTTGTCGATGGCGTTTACTCTGCTGGGCATTCCAGGCTGACGGGGCTTCCTGAAAGCATCCAGATCCTCCCGATTTCCGAAGCGCTTGAGCGCTACCCGGAAAAAGTCCAAACGATGCTGCAACAAGCGGCCGCCGGGGAGACTCACGGCTTCATGGCCTTCAACACGGCCTATTTTATGGATGGCGCCTTCATCCTAATCCCGGACAAGCAGGAACTGGAAAGGCCCATCCAGCTTCTCCACGTCTCGACGCAAGCGGAGGGACTTTCGGTGCTCCGGCATCTGATCAGCCTCGGCACCCATGCCCAAGCCACGGTCATCGAAACCTATGTCGGCGAAAAAGAAACCGCCGGTCTGACCGCTGCCGTGACCGAAATCGACCTGGCGGCCAATGCCCATCTGGATCATTACAAGCTGCAGAATGAAAGCGATCGGACTTTCCACTTCGGTGGCATTTACTCGGATCAGAAAGCCTCGGCACGTTTCCGCCAACATCACGCTGCCTTTGGCGGACTGATGGCGCGCACGGAAATCCACAGCCATCTGGGGCAAGCGGCGGAATGTGATCTGGATGGCCTGTTTCTCGCTTCGGCTCGGCGCCACCTCGATACACACACGATTCTCCGCCATCACGGTGCCCACGCCATCAGCCGCGAGAGTTATCGGGGCATCGCGTCCGAGCGAGGACGCGGCGTCTTCTCCGGACGCATCGTGGTAGACCCGCAGGCTCAAAAAACCGATGCGGAGATGAACAACCGGAATCTCCTGCTCTCCGACGATGCCGAAATCGACAGCAAACCTCAGTTGGAAATTCATGCCGACGACGTCAAGTGTGCGCACGGCGTAACGGTCGGACAACTGAGCGCCGAATCCATCTTTTACCTGCAATCCCGCGGCATCGACGAATCCTCTGCCCGCAACATGCTGACCTTTGCCTTTGCCAATGAGATGGTGGAGAAGATCCGGCATGACGGACACCGACAGCAAGTCCGTGACGCACTGCTGGCCAACCTGCCGCAAACGGACGTTCGCGGAGATTGGTTATGAATCAGCCACAGCCAAGTTTCGATCTGGCAAAGGCACGATCAGACTTCCCCATTCTGAGCCAGACCATCAACCGGCACCCGTTGGTCTATTTGGACAATGCGGCCTCGACTCATAAGCCCCGCGCGGTCATCGACTGTATCCGCAAAGTGTATGAAGAGGACTATTCCAACGTGCACCGCGGCGTACATACGCTGAGCCAGCGCTGCACGGACCTGTTCGAATCCGCCCGGGAGAAAGTGCAGACCCTGCTCAACGCCAGGCATAGCCACGAAATCATCTTCGTGCGCGGCACCACAGAGGCCATCAATCTGGTTGCGCAGAGCTATGGCCGCAAGAACGTGGGACCAGGGGACGAAATTCTGATCACGGCGATGGAACACCATTCCAACATCGTGCCCTGGCAGATGCTGTGCGAGCAGACCGGCGCCTCATTGAAGGTTGCCCCGATTTCCCTGACCGGCGAACTGCTCATGGACGAGTTTGCGGGGCTCCTCTCGGACCGAACCCGGCTGGTCTCGGTCACGCATATGTCCAATGCGCTGGGGACCATCAATCCCGTCGAACAGATCATCGCCCAGGCTCATGCCCGCGGCATTCCGGTCCTGCTGGACGGCGCGCAGTCCGCACCGCATATGACCGTGGACGTTCAGGCACTGGACTGCGATTTTTATGCTTTCTCCGGCCACAAGCTCTATGGCCCCTCGGGCATCGGTGTGTTGTATGGCAAGGAAAGCCTGCTGAATGCCATGCCGCCCTGGCAGGGGGGCGGCGACATGATCCGGCGCGTGACGTTCGAAAAAACCGAATACAACGAACTGCCCTACAAATTCGAGGCCGGCACGCCCAACATTGCCGATACCATCGCGCTGGGTGCCGCAATCGATTATGTGAATACCCTCGGCATCGACGCCATCGCCGAGCATGAGCACCACCTGCTCGCCTATGCCACCGAGCAGGCGCTGACGATTCCCGAATTGAAGATCATCGGCACCGCCGGGCACAAAGGGGCCATCCTGTCGTTTACCCTGGACCGCATCCACCCGCATGACATCGGCACCCTGCTCGATCAGCTCGGCATCGCGATTCGGGCCGGACATCATTGCGCCATGCCGGTGATGGATTTCTTCGAGGTGCCGGCCACGGCCCGGGCCTCATTCGGCCTGTACAATACCCTCGAGGAGGTCGACACCCTGATGGACGGCATCCGCCAGGTCATCAAGATGTTCGGGTAAGCCGATCCAACCACCCGATTCGAGTTACATTCGACGATTCACAGAAGCAACATGCTGGACCAGATCAGAGATCTCTACCAGGAAGTGGTTTTCGACCACAACCGCAATCCCCGCAACTTTCGGGTCATGGAAGACGCTAACAGGAAGATCGAGGGCTTCAACCCGCTCTGCGGTGATCGCATCACCCTCTACGCCAAGGTCATCGACGGCAAGATCGAGGATGTCAGTTTCCAGGGATCGGGCTGCGCCATTTCCACCGCCTCCGCCTCGCTCATGACCGAAATCGTCAAGGGTCAGACCGAACAGGAAGCCGAGCAGCTCTTTGATTTGTTTCACCGCATCACGACCGGCAAGAACGGCGACGACGTCAACCTGGAAGAACTTGGCAAGCTGGCCGTGCTGGCCGGTGTTCGCGCCTATCCGGCCCGCGTGAAATGCGCAACCCTGGCATGGCACTCGCTCCAGTCGGCGCTGAAAAATGACGGCGAGACCGTCAGTACCGAATAACTGCGGACTCAGGACATCCGAAGATGACAGATTGGATAGATGCCGCTCGCGAGGGCAGCCTGGCTCCCGGCGAACACCTGCTGGTTGAAATTGATGGCGACGAAGTCGCGCTGTTCCATATCGATGGCGAGTATTTCGCCATTCAGGACGTGTGCAGCCATGACGGCACGGAGATTGCCAGCGGCCAGCTCGAAGGTTGCGAGATCATATGCCCGCGGCATGGCGCCCGCTTCTGCCTCAAGACCGGGAAAGTACTCTCCCCACCCGCGTACGAGGACATTGCCACTTATCCTGTTCGTATTCGTGTAGGCCGGATAGAAATCGGCACCGAGCCGTTGCACTGACGGAAACCCATTACGCAAAGAAACGCCGGCGGAGATGAACCGCGCCGGCGCTGGTGGGATTTAGATCAGACCCGAACCGTGACCTCCCACGGCAAGGGGAGGACTCTCTGAAATCACATCTGCTGGGGTTTCTTGGGTCCCGGAGTATTACCAAAGGGTCCGGTTTCGCCACTGTCACCACAGCCGGCCAGGAACAATCCCAACAGGGAAACAACCAGGATCTGCTTAATGATCTTCATGATTACCTCGCTCCGACCCATCGGGGTCAGGCTCAACTTCATCCTGAAAAAATCCCCGATCACACGAATGCTTTCGACGATACCTGTGAGTCCGGCCAAAGCAGGACTCTCCAGTCGGGCCAGGGAAGCAAATGCTCCGACTGGGTCAATGCCTCGAAAAGCACCGGCCGTCATTCTGGCATAGATTGGTGGCAGTGACCGATTCAAAGACTCAAAACACCACTCCCCAGGCCGACTAAACCCTGAAGTTGCACATGATCTGGGGCTGATGCATGATTTTCGAGTAAACCGGACACTCATCGATCCATGCAAGCACCCAGCCCAGCTCGTCGCCATAGGAGAATCCTCATGCTCTCGCCTATTCGAAACGGCGTTTTGCTCGCGCTGACCACCTGCCTTCCATCGCTCTCATACCCTGTCCTGGCTGACTCAGCCAAAGCAGCGACGGTACCTCAGGTCAGCATCGAGGAAGCCGCCAAGAAATCGCTGCACGCCATGAGCGAATACCTGAAAGCCTCCAAGTCATTCAGCTTTCACGCCGACATTCAGTATGACGATGTATTGCCTTCGGGCCAGAAAATCGCCTTCTCGGCCCAGTCGGACATCAGTCTGAGGCGACCTAACGGCATCCAGGCAACCCAGGTCTCGGATACGGGAGCCCGGCAGCTTTGGTTCAACGGCAAACAGCTGACCTTGCTCGATCCGGTCCGAAATACCTATGCGGTCGAGCCCGTCTCGGGCAACACCGACCAGGCGCTGGATCACATGATCAACCAGCTGCATTTCACGCCACCCCTGTCCGATTTTCTTTACGAAGACCCCGCAAAAGCCCTAGCCAAGAGTGCGGTGCATGGCTTTGTCGTGGGCAGCAGCGAGGTCAACGGCGTTCCCTGCCAGCATCTTGCATTTGTCGACAAGCTCGTCGACTGGCAGCTCTGGATTGAGACCGGCAAGATACCCCTGCCGCGCAAGCTGATCATCACCTATAAAACCTTGCCCAGTTCCCCGCAGTTCGTTGCGACGCTGTCCGACTGGGATTTTTCCACCCGACTGCCGGACTCGCTATTTCAGGCCGACATCCCGACCAATGCGATCAAGCTTCCCTTCATGAAGGAAGGCCAGGTCAAGGCGCCTTCAGCCGCTACAGTGAAGAAAAACTAGAGCCAGCCAGGGAAAATAAAGCCATGAACACACCACATACAGGAATCAAATCCGTCCGTCTGATGATCGCCTTCGCCGGGGCGGGCTTGCTTTTGATGCACGGCCCCGCGGAGTCTCGCGGGGGTTTTGGCGGATTTGGCGGGGGCTTCGGCGGAGCCCACTTTGGCGGCGGTGGCTTTGGCGACCGGGCTGGGGGAGGCGCCTTTGGCGGTGGCGGCTTTGGCGGTGGCGACGCCCAACGATTCGGTGGCGGCGGTGTCGGCGAAGGTCATTTTGGCGGCGGCGGATTAGGCAGCGTCAAGGGATCAGGGGCGGACTCCGGGGTAAGCCGGGACTGGTCCGACCATGGGGCCGATGCCCGCCCGGATTCAGGCACTCGAACCGATGCAACCGGCACCGATCGGGAGTCGATGCAGCAGAATCGGTTTCAGCAGCAGGATTCCCTCCAGCAAAACCGCGACAAGGAATTGAATCACCTGCAGAACCAGAACGAAGTCTACAACCACTACAACAATAATTATTACGGGGGTTACTACGGGGGCGGCATGTACTATGGCGGCTCCTGGGGTGGGTTTTACTCAGGCATGATGATGGGCGAGATGACCGGCATGATGCTCGGCGCCTCCATGGCGACACTGCCGCGTCAGTACACCACCGTCGTGGTGGAGGGAACGCCTTACTACTACGCCAATGGTGCCTACCTGACCCAAACCCAGGGGGCCACCGGTTACACGCTGGTCCCTCCGCCACCCGGTGCCGTGGTGGCATCCTTGCCCAGCAACTGCTCTCCTGTCTACCTTGGCTCGCAGACCTTCAACGATTGCGGCGGGGCTTTCTATGAGAACGTCGATGGCGGCTACAAGGTCGTTCGCCCACCCACAGGGATTCAGATCAACAGCATTCCGAGCGGGGCCGTGGCCAAACAGGTCAACAACACACAATACTTCGAGTACGGCGGTGTGTGGTACCAGCCCTTTTATGGCGGTAGCGACGTCATCTACCGGGTGGTGGCCAATCCGGACGATTGCGAAGGGTGCGGAATCTGATTCGTTATCACCGGCGCCCTGGCCGATAGCGGACTTCTAAAATTCTCGTGAGTAGCCCAGCGCCAGCGAAGCGTCGCCGACCCTCAGCATCAGGCGTTGGCCGGGCGGGCCAGCGATAGGCAAGGCGGCGTAAGCGAGAACCAGGCTCTTTGCGTGAGGCAGAGAACCCGGCGTGAAGTAGACGGAATAGCCCGGCTCTGCCGCCCGCCGCCCGCTCAGCATCGCCATGCCCGCAGGCGCGTTATGAACGATGTAGATCTGCCGGAAGGCGCTCTCGATGACATCCGCCTCCCCGCCATCATATTCGTCGACCGACAGATCGATGCGGTACCAGACTTCGGCGGATGGCGCGTCCGGTTCTGAAATGGGCATCTAAAACCTCTCTGGCGGATGGGGGGGGAATCCAGTGTATCGAATGACCCATGGTCGAGATAGTCGTCCCCATTTGGACGGCCGGTCAGCCGACTTGCTATGCTTCCACCCAATCATGTCGGGCCTTGGCCGGCGACAGGGGCCCAGAGTCCAGATTCTGCCCTGCCTTAACCCACCCAACCATAGGATGAACCATGTTCGAACCTTCCACCCTGAATGAATTGGCCAAGCGTCTGTCCGGGGCCGTTCCGGGCGATCTTCATTTGCTCAAGGGTGACATGGAAAAGACCTTCCAGGCCATTCTGCAAGCCTCCTTCAG
>JBIIEQ010000113.1:0-6868 GCA_044237765.1 Methylococcaceae bacterium
GATATCCAGACCGATTGTCGTAGCATTCATCTTGTATTCCTCCTTTCTCATGAAGTGGTTGTTTGAATTTCCACTTTGGCACATCACGATGCCGTTAGGGAGGAGGAGTCCATACCATTAGGGCGGGTTTCGGCATGAAGATTCATGTGGGGGCGGATGTCGATAGTGGTGTGGTTCACACCGTATCCGTCACCCCGGCCAATGTGGCCGATATCACCGAACTGCCCAATCTGCTACGAGAAGGTGACCGGGCCGTCTTCGGCGATGCCGGCTATGTCAATGATCACTACAAGCGGGCCGCCCGGCGGGCAGGGGTTTACTGGGGTATGGCGCTGAAAGCGCGTCCCAAGTCCCGTTTAGGGGGCAGTCAGAAGCAGAGGAACCGCAAACACTCATCGATCCGCAGCCGGGTCGAACACGTATTCCGGGTCATCAAGTGTCAGTTTGGCTATACCAAGGTCCGCTACAAAGGCCTGGCCAAGAATGCCGCTCAAGTCTTCATGCTCGTGGGGCTAGCGAACCTCTACCTCAAGCGACGGGAGTTACTGGCATGACGGGAGCAATCCGTCCGCCGCGTGGGGAAACCCCCAAAAAGGCAGCAAATATCGGGGATTCATGAGCCAAAACCCGAATTTTTCGAACCGGTGACTAAAAAAACGGCCCACCTCGGTCTTCGCAAGAAGAAAAACAGATTTGTTCAGAGGTTCCCAAGGAGCCCCAGCGGGCTATCCGGTTGAAGGTTCTCTGCCTGCATTGTTGGCCAAGCGCCCGGTCAATCGTGGCATCGAATCAATGACAGCTTCGCCAGATTTCAAGTTTCTGTACTTCATCGTGCAACGCCCTCTGGACAATCCCAATACCTCGTGCCTAGACTTTCGGGTTAACCTCACTCTTAAGGCGATTCACCCATCATTTGTTCCATGGCAAACCCACTCACGCCCCCTAAACTTCGCCCATCGTCCGGCCCGCGCGCCGTTGTTATTGGTGCCGGCGTCAGTGGCCTGACCACGGCTCGATGTCTGCAGCAGCGTGGATTCGCCGTGACGGTGATTGCCGACCGGTTCCAAAGTGACACGACATCAGTGGTTGCCGGTGCGCTATGGGAATGGCCCCCGGCCGTTTGCGGCTATTACGAGATGCAACCGGAGCAGTCGCTCCGGGCCGAGCAGCGTTGGTGCGTCGAAAGCTACAATTGCTTCAAGGTCTTAGCGCGGCAGCCTGGGTCAGGTGTTTCCTTCCGGCCCGTGATTTTCTATTTGGAAACTCCGGCAGGGGAGAATCCTCTCGAACTGCGCAAAATGTGCGAGTTGCGGGAGCATGTGGGCGGATTCCTCCACAGCGCCGAGTTGGCCACCCGGCCGGGGATCAATGCGACCTCTACCTTCGTCGATGCCTACACCTATGAAACGCCACTGGTGGACACTGACATCTATATGGCATGGCTGCTGGGCGAGGTACTCGGCCACGGTGGCGCGATTGTGCACGGGCGGGTCGATGCACCGCTCGTCGCTTCTGCCCCCAAGTTGCGGGATGCTTATCGTGCCGACGTAATTGTCAACTGCGCCGGCCTCGGGGCACGAGATCTCGCCGATGACGACGTGATTCCTGTTCGCGGGGCTTGGTTGCTGGTGGAAAATGACGGACAACATTTCCCCAAAGTAACGACTGCACATTGCAGCTCGCTTACGGATTCTGCGCGCGGAGGAGGTTTTCTCTTCATTGTGCCTCGTGGTCGCGATCGTCTGATCCTCGGGGGCATCGCACATCCCGACAGATGGACGACGGAGCTGGGATCGGAGCGAACTTCGATCGTAGATTCGATCAGGGAGCGGTGCACCCAGTTCATGCCTTGTCTCGCCAATGCTGAGATCTCCGAGCATTCCGAGCTTCGTGTCGGTCTGCGCCCTTTTCGTCGCGCTGGGGTGCGCGTCGAATGCGAGGCCGGTATTGCGGTCGTGCATAATTACGGGCACGGCGGCTCGGGTGTGACTTTGTCGTGGGGAGCTGCCGGAGAGGCGGCACTTTTAGCAAGTGAAGCCGTGTTGGGAACAGACCGTCAGAGTGGGCGATCTCTCGCGTGCGCCGCAATCGGGTAATCAATCCATGTTGCCAGCCGCATTGGCATCTATGTCACCGGATTTGGCGATCGGCCATTTCGTGTTGCTTCTTGCCGTCGGGGCGCTAGCAGCGGTGGTCAACACGGTCGCTGGCGGCGGTTCGCTCATTTCGTTTCCCGTTCTCATCGCGTTGGGAGTTCCCCCCATCGTCGCCAACGGAACGAACACCTTCGCACTCACGCTCGGCGGTATTACCGGTGCCGTGGGCTACATGCCATCGCTCCGCCTCTCGGCCCAGCGTCTGGCGGTGTTAATTCCAATTGCCGTTTTCGGTGGTTTCTTCGGCGCTTGGCTTCTGCTGCACACCAACGAGCAAGTGTTCAGGCTGCTTGTTCCGATTCTGTTGCTTGCTGCGACAATCCTTCTTGCCCTGCGCAGTGCGCGACCTTCACAGTCCGTCAAAGCGACCCCGCTGCACACCGCGCAGGGCAACGCCGCGGTTTTCGCAATTTCCGTGTACGGCGGATACTTCGGCGCGTGCATGGGCATCGTATTCCTCGCCGCTCTCAACATGGTTATTCCGGGTGATGTACACAATCACAATGCGATCAAGAATTGGTTGCAGTGCGTGGTGAACGTGATCGCGGCCGCCGTGTTCCTCACCCAAGGCATGGTACTGATCCTGCCGGGTCTCGCGCTGATGGCCGGCGGAGTGGTGGGCGGCTATGTCTCCGCTACTTTGTCGCAAAAGCTCAATCCGAATGTTTTGCGCATTGCCATCGTCGCCTACAGCACGGTAGCGACGATATGGTTCATCGCCAAAGCTTTCTGAGCCACAAGCCTCGCCGCTGCGAGTCACTCGAGCGATTTCAGAAAAGTGTGGCCGTAGATTTGGGAGCTCCGGAGATGGAGGTGGGTCGTTGCCAACGCAGGGACATAGGCGTGCCTCGTCTCAAGATGACGACGACCCAAATCCGCCTCGGCCCTTTCGTCACCTTCGTGATCTCGTTCTTAAGCATCGCCAGTGTCACCGTCCATTTCGCCGGGTCCGCGAGAATCGTGTAATCAGCCGTCAACCGGTCCGGGTTGGGGAGATGAGGGGCGAACAACTCCTTGCGCATGCAGGCGTTGGGAAGGCGAAAGTCAAGAAGGCGGTGGCTCCGGGTAAAGCGGCAATCTCGTATGGCGTCCCGGTTGCAACGATGATCACGGAGTGGCTCCACTGCTCCATATCCGATCTGGAAGCTCCAGAATCATTTCCGAGCCTTGGAGGGGTATCAATTTTTTGAGTCTCAGATGTCGCAAGAGGCTTCACACAACGAAATCCGGTATGTTCCAGTCCAGTATCGGGACTCGATTTCATGCGGGCGCTGACCCGATAGCTACGACAATACGACTGGTCGCATAAGAATGACCCGCCTCGCTGAACCCTCTTTTTGCTATAGGGCTCTTCCGGATCGAAGCTGTCAATCGGGCCTTTGGGGTCAATAATCGGACGTTTTCCAGCTGTCAGTTGGGCATAAGCATCATGTCTGTACCAGTCGGCGATCCACTCCCAGACATTACCGGTCATATCAAACAGACCGTAGCCGTTCGGTTTGAAACGTTTAACGGGACTTGCCCCCTTGAAACCATCCGCCCCCGTATCCTGCCTGGGGAACTGCCCTTGCCAGATATTGGCCTGCGCCTCTCCTTGGTAGGGGTCTTTATCTCCCCAGGCGTAGATCTTTCCTTTGAGCCCACCTCGAGCGGCAAACTCCCACTCCGCCTCCGTAGGAAGGCGCTTGCCAGCCCATTGGGCATAGGCGCTCGCATCCAGCCACGACACCTGCACAACCGGATAATTATCCTTGTCGTCGATGGATGAGTGGGGCCCATGCGGGTGTTTCCAGTTGGCTCCTGGCATCCATTTCCACCAGTATTCAGCCGCATTCCTGGGAGAGTCAAACACCAGCGAACCTGGCGTGAAGAGTTCATCAGGAGGCGCCGGAGAGCCCGGGGGCAATTGCGCCATGATTTCTTCTTTGGACGGAGTTTTCTCTGCAGTCGTCACATAGCCAGTGGCATTCACGAAAGCACGAAACTCGGCATTTGTCACTTCAGTCGCATCCATCAGGAATGGGCTTACCTTGACCTTATGGCTTGGTTTTTCATCGGGCCGAGCATCCTCAGCATCACTGCCCATCACAAACTCGCCGCCGGGGATCAGGACCATGCCTTGGGGTAATTCCTGAGGGAGTGCCCTGGTTAGTGCGTTCACATCCACACCTAAGCCCATGCAGCAGAAACCCAACCACGCACGCAACAATCTCTTAGAAAGCATATTTACCGGTTCCTCGTGAGGTTGAGCAGTTTAGAACCCTAAACCACAAAGCCAGCAGATCTCAAAAAACGTTGAAAACAAAAAGCCGCTCGTACCTTGAATCATTCAGCACGAACGGCTTTTCTGGTCGGAAATATGTGGCTAGTCTCTGGCCGCCTTCCGGGCTATTGTCAGATTCATGAACCTACTTGCAGCGCTTGCCCATGTTGGCTTCGATGATCTGCCTGTCGACTTCATCCGTGATGCCATCAGGGTGGGTGGCATCCGACGGACCGGCGAAGTCGTACCAACTCCCCTGCCCCCCGCCATTTTCAGTTGTTGGAGAGGCAGTCGACGTATATTTGGCCCATTCATCCAAGTCCTTCTGATCGACGACCTTGTCCATGTTGCCGTCTCCCGGGCAGGACACAAAACTGGCCTCCAACCTTTTCAATCGCTGCACCAGTTCTCGGTAGTGTCGTCGTTGCACACCGTTCAAGTTTTTGGGGTCACCCTTCATTAGTTCGAGGTCGGCTTTATCCAGTTTCAGCGTCTCCGGGCTATCCTGGTTGATCTGATAAAACTCCTCGATCATCTTGGGCGGTTCCTGCGCTGCGCCATCAACACAATTTTCGATCGTCTGACGAACCAGTTTGAAATTCTTGTCACGAATGCCGGTAGATGTCAGGGCGGATATATAGTCCTCGCCTTTGGCTTGGTTAACCTGGCAACACGAGGTAAACGGCGTACCCGGTTCGGTGCTACCCTCGCCGTACCATACACCACCCTGATCTGCACAGAACGCGGCTGCGGGGAGGCCATACGTGCATTGGTGCATGCTTTCAAGGAGGCAAGGATAGGAAACTTTGCTGCTCGCGCGGATGTTGTTGCCTTGAACCGTGTAATTGGTTTTGCGAATGGCGCCTTGGCGGGGATTACGCAAGTAGGCCAGCATTTTCTGAGCGTCCAGATCGCGGTAGCGAGGGATTTCCTTTCTCACATTCAGTCCGGCTACTTCGCCAAATAACGCATAGAGATCGGCCAGATTAACCATGTGGTCGACTTCGCGGTTCGGGGATTTTACTTCCGGACCGGCAATGATGAGAGGCACACTGACGCCGGTCTGATAGGGCGTGCCTTTGGCGCGCTGTGGGTCGAACGGCTCCCTTACGCTGGTGTTCCAGGTACCGTTGTCGGACGTGAAAATGACCCAAGTATTGGTCTCTTTCGGTTTGTAGATCAGTTCTCCGCTACTGCCGTAGGAGGCCAGTCCGGTCTCTACCAACAAGCGACCCACTTCATGGTCAATGGCTTCCACCATCTGCGTCGCCAACTCCCGGTTTTGGCTAGCGTCATTACATTGATACCCGCTTGTATTGGCTGCATCCCCCGAGACCAACGCCTTGGGAGATGGTTGAACCGGTTCGTGAATGGCGGACAAACCCAGACTCATCAACCATGGCTTGGAACTGTTCTTTTGTTTGTTGATCCAGGCTATGGTTCGACTAACTTCCTGCTGGGTCTTGAACCCACGACCCCGTGAATTGGAGACGGACTGGGTTTCGGTTGTGACACCGTCCTCTCGGTTGACAACCCAATTGCCGGTGTAATGCCCATTCTGCTTGGTGAAGTTGAGATAGCTTGGGCGGGTATCCGAGCAAACAGCAACATCCGGAACGAAAATCCCGCCTTTCTCCATGCAGGCCCTGCCAGGCGTTGGCTCCGTGGCCGTCGTGATCACGCTGCAGCCTGGGTTCGGATCCGAGGTGTAACAGGCGCCACCATCCGATCCATCAGTTGGATTATCTGCCTTGGAGGGCACAAAGCCGCACCCATACGTTTTTCCATTACCACCGCTGCCGCTTCCTCCCACACCGCCTGCCGTGACATCAATCGGGGCAGGGCCACCTTCCAGATAACCTTCAAAATAATCGAAACCTAACTTCCGCATGGTTTCCCTCAGGAAAGGCAGGTTTGACTGATCCCGCATATCGGTCGACTGATGCATCTTGCCGATCACGGCGTTGGTGTAATTGCATTTTTTGTGGAGCAATTCACCGATCGTGAATTCGTAGGGCGAGGCCTGCGAATTTGGCAGATCGGGGGGTGCCGGCGCCGACAACATGTTGAAGCGAGGTGTGTACCGCCCCGTCATAATGGATGCCCGAGTCGGACCACAGCTAGGGTGGGACCAAGCGTTGCTGAACCGAACACCGGTCTTGGACAAGGCATCGATGTTTGGGGTCTTGGCCTTTTCATCGTCGGATCCGCCATACCCGTAGGCACTGTACTGATCAATGCCCGTATCATCGGTGATGATCAAGAGAATGTTTGGCGACTGTTTTGGGGTGGCAGCCATCGCCGGTTGTAGTTGTAGTGCAGTGAGTTATGCTCAAAAGTTGTGGATGAGCAGCTGATGGAGGCGGCGTATTCTTGATGGTCTTCAAGGTCATCAATGCCTACGAGAGGAGTGAATACGCCGTGAGTAAAGATAAGATGACTCGGTTAA
>JBIIEQ010000054.1:0-23903 GCA_044237765.1 Methylococcaceae bacterium
AAGTTCGTCACCTCGCGCCAGATTCGCGAGCGTCTGCAGCGTGAACTGCTGCATAACGTCGCTCTGCGGGTCGAGGATACCCCGGACCCGGACAAGTTCCGCGTTTCCGGACGCGGTGAACTGCATCTTTCGATCCTGATCGAGAACATGCGCCGTGAAGGTTATGAGCTCGGTGTGTCACGCCCGGAAGTCATCATCAAGGAGATCGATGGCGAACCCTGCGAGCCCTATGAGTTTGTCACCATCGAGGTAGAAGAAACCAACCAGGGTTCCGTGATGGAAAAACTGGGCGAGCGCAAAGGCGACCTGCTGAACATGGTGCCGGACGGCCTGGGCCGCGTGCGGCTGGAATACATGATGCCGTCGCGAGGACTGATCGGGTTTCAGACTGAATTCATGACGGCAACTTCCGGCACGGGTTTGCTCTATCACGTGTTCGATCATTACGGTCCGGTCAAGAAGGGTGACATCGGCCAGCGCATCAACGGCGTCATGATCTCGATGGTGGCCGGCAAGGCGCTGGGTTATGCGTTGTTCAACCTCCAGGATCGGGGACGCCTCTTCATCGATCATGGCACCGAGGTCTACGAGGGCATGATCATCGGCATCCATTCGCGCGACAACGATCTGGTCGTCAATCCCACCAAGGCCAAGCAGTTGACTAATATCCGGGCGGCGGGCACCGACGAGAACATCCTGCTAACCCCACCCATCCGCTTCAGTCTGGAGCAGGCGCTGGAGTTCATTGATGATGATGAACTGGTTGAGGTAACGCCGAAATCCATCCGCATTCGCAAGAAGCTGCTGCTGGAGCATGAACGTAAAAAGGCCAGCCGTTCTTCCGCAACTACCGAGGCTTGATTTCGCTGGGGGCAGGGCGTTCTCCGCTTTGCCCAACTCCTGAGTAGTGTTCGCTACATGGCGTGTTTCTGTCCCGATAGAATAGCCGGATCGGTCTAGCGGAACTTCAAGAATCGGAGCATGTACACCCAGCACTTTCGTCTCACGGAGCTACCTTTCTCGATTGCGCCCAATCCGCGCTATCTCTACCTGAGTCCCCAACACCGGGAGGCTCTGGCGCATCTGCTATATGGCATTGGTGTGGGAGGCGGCTTTGTGGTTCTGACGGGGGAGGTGGGTACCGGCAAGACCACGCTCTGCCGTGCCTTGCTCGATCAGTTGCCGAAAGACGTCGATATCGCCCTGATCTTCAACCCGCGATTGAATTCGCGTGAGTTGCTGGCCGGCATTTGCGACGAACTGCATATTCCTTATGCGGGTCCGAGGGCCAGCCTCAAGCAGCTAATTGATGCGCTGAATCAGTATCTGCTGGAGTCCCACGCACGGGGACGGCGGGTAATTGTGCTGATCGATGAAGCGCAGAACCTGCGTTTCGACGTGCTGGAGCAGGTCCGTTTGCTGACCAATCTGGAAACCAATCAGACCAAGCTGCTGCAGATTATTCTGGTCGGGCAGCCCGAACTCAACCAGATTCTCGACCGGCCCAACCTTCGTCAGTTATCGCAGCGGATTACCGCGCGTTACCACCTGAATCCTCTGTCGCTACCAGAAACCCGCGACTACATTCGTCACCGCATGACGGTGGCCAGTGGTTCGGAAGAGGTGTTCACCCGCCCTGCGATCCGCGCCATTCATCACAAGGCCCGGGGTATTCCGCGCCTGATCAACCTGATTGCCGATCGCTCCCTGCTGGGTGCCTATACACTCGGCAAGCATCGGGTCAGTGGTCGGGTGGCCTGGCGGGCCGCGGGTGAACTCACGTCGCCTGCCGGCAGGGACAAGCAGCGTCGGTTAGCGGGCTTGTTGACCTTGCTGTTGGCTTCGATCGCATTGGCCGTCTATATGGACGCCCTACCCAACCCATGGGCCCGCCTCATGAATCCGCTGGAGGTTTCGGCTGATAAAAAGCCACCGGAACAGCAATCGGCTAAAATCGAACCCGTTGATCATGCCGTGAATTTGCCGCCGAACAAACCGGATGCACCAACGCCGGCAGATACCGATTTGACGGACAAGGCTAAACAGTCCAACCCGGGGCCTGCATTCTCCGAGTGGATTGCGGATGCGAAAAATCACAAGGCCTCTGCCATCAGGCAGCTGCTGGCGGAGTGGTCAGTGACGACAATCGGGAACGACTTTGCCGACCCTTGCGCTCAAGCTGCAGAGAGCGGTATTCGTTGTCAGCCGATGCAGAGCTCATGGGTACAGATCAAAAATCTAAATCTTCAGGCCGTGCTGGAGTTTGTTCTACCCAACGGTGAAAAGCGTTTTGCCTTGGTAAAGAAGGTTGAGGAAGACCAAGTTGAATTGGCGCTTGCCGATCAGTCGGCGAAATTTCCCGCGATAGAAATGCTGCCACTTTGGACGGGTAATGCAATGGTGGCTTGGAAACCCGGCCAGGCGGAGACCAAAACACTCAAGCCGGGTGATCGCTCTGTTCTGGTGGCCTGGGTTCGTCAGCAATTGGGCGTTACGGCGCTAAGCGAGGGGGAGACCTTCTATGACGAGCCACTCAGGGGGAAAGTCATGGAGTTTCAGAAGTCTCGAGGGCTGAAGGCCGATGGCATTATCGGAACCCTCACTTTCCTGAGCCTTCAAACGGCCGGCCAATCCGCCGGGATTCCTCGTCTGACCCCGGCGGCACCGTAACGGAGGATCAGCTGATGTCCTATATCCTCGATGCATTACGTAAATCCGAACGGGAACGTCAGGCGGGGCAGGTGCCCGGGCTGCCTAACCTGGTTTCCGACGGGAACAACAAATCTGCGCGCTGGCTTTTCTGGCTGCTGGGCTTGCTGTTTCTGATCAATCTGGGTGGCTTGGCTTACTGGTTGTTCCTTAGACCTGGCCAGCAGCAACCCCAAGCGCCTGCGGTCGCCGCCAGCGAGACGGGTGCGGCGGGCTCGCCGGTGGTCCCGCCGGCCGTGGCTCCCGTCAATCCTGTCGTGATCTCGCCAGCAGCGAGAGCGGATCAAGCGTTGTCGACATCCATGGCCAACGCAGGATTGCCGCCACAGGGGCAACCGACTGCACCGGTGGCCGCTCCTGTGACCGTCAGCCCGGTGCCAGCTCCGTCGGTTCAACCGGCCGTCCCCGCCGTTCCGGTCATCCCTTCGGTCATGCCGGCTGCGCCTGTTGCGCCACAGGCCGTCCCGCCCGTGGTGGCCACCGCCCCGGAGCCCACACCAGCCGAAAGCGTCGCAACGGTTCCACCCGTGCAGCCCCCTATGCCAGTCCAGGCACAAACTCAGCTTCAGCCACCGGCTGCCGCCGTGACTGAACCATCCGGAAGCGTCGTTTCGCCCGCAGCTACACCCAAGGCAAGAAAGGCCCCCACTGTTGCCAGGGCAATGCCTGAACCCTCACCTTCCGCCGCCGCTGTGCCGGCACCCTCAACGACGTCCAGAGAGTTGCCTTATTTTCCGCCAGAGAATCCGCCGAGTCCCCGGCAAGCGCCAGCGCGGGCCTCCATGGCTCAAGAGGAGGACCTCGATGAAGTGGATGCAGAGATGGAGGCCGAAGACGAGCGACTGGCTGATGCCCGGTCCTACGATCGTCCTTCGCAGCCGTCCTCCGTCCGGCACGGGATCCGTGCGGGAACCCCGCATTTGCGCGATCTCCCGGTTGAATTCCAGGAGAAGGTTCCTCCCTTCAAAATCACCATGTTTGCCTATTCAAAGAATCCGGCCGAACGCTTCGTGATCATCGATATGAAGAAAAGCCGGGTGGGGGACCGATTGCCCGGCGGGATTCTTTTGCTGGAAATCCAGTCCGAGAACCTTGTTCTGGAGCTGGATGGCCAGAAATTCATGATCCCGCGTTACTGAAGAGGCTCTATCGCTCGTGCGTGTGGCCCTCATTTCAATTTGCCTGTTGTCCTGGTCGGGCGTGTCATTGGCGTGGACCGGAAAGGTGGTGGCCATTCATGATGGCGATACGCTATCGGCGCTGCAGCGGGGACGCGCCACCAAGCTGCGACTCAACGCAATTGATGCCCCGGAACTACATCAGCCTTTCGGGCAACAATCGCGGAAATCACTCTCCAGTCTGTGTTACGGAAAATTTGCCAGTATCGAATCAGAAGCACGCGACAAGTACAATCGAGTGGTCGCCCATGTCAGGTGCGGCGGGCTGGATGTCAATGCGGAACAGATCCGGCGTGGGATGGCATGGCATTACTCCAGATACAGTGATAGCGCGGAACTCCAGGGGCTCGAAAGCGAGGCGCGAGAACGCCGGCGCGGGCTATGGTCTTCCAACAAGCCAGAACCGCCCTGGGAGTACCGGCACAAGGATGACCCCAAGATCCTTGGCCCTGAGTTGTCCCGGCGCCTTCCGGTTTCCCGACGCTGCGGAACCAAGCGGCACTGCGGCCAGATGGAGACGTGCGGAGACGCAATCTACTATTTGCGCCGTTGTGGCGAGACGGCTCTGGATGGTAACGGGGATGGAGTTCCCTGCGAATCGCTGTGCCGTCCCTGAAGCTTTCCATCCATTGAATAACCCATGTACCGAATTATTGAGCCTGCACACCTTGTTGCATTGAATACCATCCTGACCCGGGAGGTTTATCGTTTCATGCGCATCTGGCCACAGACCGTCCTGCCGGCGGCGGTGACCACTTCGTTGTACTTTCTCATCTTCGGAACGCTCATTGGCAATCGGATTGGACCGATGGATGGCATGACCTACCGGGACTATATCGTGCCGGGAGTCGCCTTGATGTCGGTCATTACCAACGCCTACAGCAACGTGGTCTCCTCGTTCTATTCCAGCAAATTCCAGCGCAACATCGAGGAACTGCTGGCTTCACCCGTGCCGAATTGGGTCATTCTCACGGGTTACGCCGGCGGTGGGGTGGTGCGGGGCCTGGTGGTGGGGATGCTGGTGACCGGAATCGGCATGCTGTTTTCCGATCATCTGAGTTTCCAGCATCCTTGGGTGATTGCAACGGTCTTTCTGCTGACCGCGACGCTGTTCGCCCTTGCCGGATTCATCAATGCCGTCTACGCCAACAGCTTCGATGATATTTCCATCGTGCCCAACTTCGTGCTGACACCCCTGGTCTATCTCGGCGGGGTGTTTTATTCGATCCATCTCTTGCCGGATTTCTGGCAAAAGGTCTCGCTGGCCAATCCCATCCTTTATATGGTCAATGCCTTCCGCTACGGTTTTCTCGGCGTGTCGGATATCCCGGTCCTGCCAGCCCTGGCGGTGGTGGGAGTCGGGGTGATGGTACTGGCCGCTTGGGGGCTTTGGCTTCTGTGGCGTGGTAAGGGTTTGAAGAGTTGAATGGCCAGTCGGGCATGTCATTCGTGATTCATGGATAAGGACCTTCAAGAGTTCCAGGCGCTCAATCCGGTCAAAGGGAAGGCGTTTACCCTTCGGGGCCGTTTCGAACCCGCCGGGGATCAGCCCGAAGCCATCCGCCAGCTGATCGAGGGGCTCCACGATGGCCTCCTGCATCAGACCCTGTTGGGAGTGACCGGCTCGGGCAAGACATTCACGATCGCCAATGTCATTTCTCGGGAGCAACGTCCCACCCTGATTCTGGCCCCCAACAAGACGCTGGCCGCGCAGTTGTATGGCGAGATGAAGGAGTTTTTTCCTGACAACTCGGTCGAGTATTTCGTCTCCTATTACGATTACTATCAGCCGGAAGCCTATGTTCCCTCGTCGGATACCTATATTCAGAAGGATGCCTCGCTGAACGAGCACATCGAGCAGATGCGCCTGTCCGCCACCAAGGCGCTGATCGAGCGCCGGGACACGATCATCGTGGCCACGGTATCGTCCATCTACGGCCTAGGCGAGCCGGCGTCCTATTTCAGCATGGTGCTGCACCTGGTGCGCGGCGACATGATCACCCAGCGCACCCTGTTGCGCCGTTTGGCGGAGTTGCAGTACACCCGCAATGACACGGAACTGCGGCGGGCAACATACCGGGTGAGAGGGGAGGTGGTCGATATCTATCCGGCCGAATCCGAGCGCGAGGCGCTGCGGGTCGAGCTGTTCGACGACGAAATCGAACGCCTGTCCCTCTTCGATCCGCTGACCGGTGAAGTTCTCTCGCGCATCGCCCGCTACACGGTTTATCCTAAGACCCATTACGTCACCCCACGCGAGCGCATCCTGGAAGCCATCGACCAGATCAAGGCGGATCTGCGGGCCAGGCTCGATGAACTGCGAGATCAGCACAAGCTGGTGGAGGCTCAGCGACTGGAGCAGCGGACTCTCTTTGATCTGGAGATCATGCTGGAAGTCGGCTATTGCTCCGGCATCGAGAACTACTCGCGCTATTTGTCCGGTCGCGGGCCGGGTGAGGCACCGCCCACACTGTTCGATTATCTGCCCGATGATGCCCTGCTGGTGGTGGACGAGAGTCACGTGACCATCCCCCAGTTGGGGGCCATGTATCGGGGTGACCGGTCTCGCAAGGAGACTCTGGTGGACTATGGTTTCCGCTTGCCCTCGGCGCTGGATAACCGACCCCTGCAATTTGAGGAATTCGAAGCGCGGGCTCCTCAGCGGATCTATATTTCAGCCACACCCGGGCCGTATGAGCTGAAACATTCCGGTGCTGTCATCGAGCAGGTGGTGCGACCGACTGGGCTGATTGATCCGGTGGTGGAAGTTCGACCGGCGGTGACGCAGGTGGAGAATTTGCTCATTGAAATCCGCGATCGGATTCGCAAGAACGAGAGAGTGCTGGTCACCACCCTGACCAAGCGCATGGCGGAGGACCTCACCGAATATCTCTTCGAGCGCGATATTGCCGTGCGTTATCTCCATTCCGATGTAGAGACGGTGGAACGGGTGGAGATTATTCGTGATCTCCGTCTGGGCAAGTTCGATGTGCTCGTGGGCATCAACCTGTTGCGCGAGGGTCTTGATCTGCCCGAAGTGTCGCTCGTGGCCATCCTGGATGCCGACAAGGAAGGCTTTTTGCGTTCCGTGTCTTCGCTGATTCAGACCATTGGCCGCGCGGCGCGCAATATCCATGGCAAGGCTATTCTGTACGCCGATCGCATGACCGGATCGATGGAGCGAGCCATCGAGGAAACCGATCGTCGACGCGCTAAGCAGGTGGAATACAACCTGAAAATGGGCCAGGTGCCGCAGGGAATCGTCAAGAAAGTCACCGATATTCTTGAGTTGCCCATTCCGGGGTCCATGTCGGGCGGACAGAAAAAAAGCCGATCGAAGGTGGCTGAAGCGCCACCGGAGTACAAGCACATCAAGCCAGCGGATGTCGCCAAGGTTATCAAGCAGCTGGAGGAGAAGATGTACCTGGCCGCCCGCGAGCTGGAATTCGAGGAAGCGGCTCGTCTTCGGGATGAAATCAAGCGCATTCAGACGGACATGCTGCTGGCCTGAGTGGCCGTCATTGCCTATATAGGGCGCATGGGTCGTCCATGGGAAAAAGACTATTCCCCCCAAAACGCCTCAGAATCAGGAAAAAAGTGCACCTATATGGGGAGTCAATCGGCATAATGTCGGGCTGACTAAAACCGCCCATTTATCGGGTTTATTCGCTCATCAGTGCTCTTATCGGGGCTTTGATGCCCTGTGAAACGACCCGCATTTAGAGAAGCCACCCATGTCTGTCATACACCATGCCCTGGTTTTGAATCTCCACCAGCCCCCCGGCAATCTCGAGCATCTTCTGGCTGAAAAGCCATGGGAAGCGCGCGAGATTTTGTATGCGTACGACCGCATTCCGCGTTTTCTCTGGCCCTATGAAGACGTCGCCCGGGTGCACGTCTCGCTGTCGGGGAGTTTGCTGGAAACCCTGTCCAATGCCGAGTTTCAGCAGAGCGTCTATGGTGTGGTGGATTGCGGATCGCTGCTGTGGCACTTTCAGAACCGAAATATCATCGACATTCTCGGCACCGCTTATTATCACCCCGTATTACCTCTGATTCCGGAATCCGATTGGTCCGAGCAGCTGACTCGTTGGCAGGGCATCGCCCGGCATCTGTTCTGGCGCCAAGATTTCTCTGGTTTCTGGCCGCCGGAAATGGGCTTCTGCATGGAGATGATTCCGCTGCTCAAACGCCAGGGCTATCGCTATGTCATGGTGGATAGCGAGCATGTCGAAGCGGTGACGCCCATGGCTGAGCATGAGCGCCTGTATCGTCCCCATGTGGCTCGCCATGGCGGAGAGGAGATTATCGTGATCGTGCGTGATCGCGAACTGTCCAATGCGCAGGCCTCAGGCATGGATTATTTGTGGTTCGTCAAGGAAGTCGCCCAGAGAACCCAAGCTTGTGATCATCCGCCACTGGTGACGACCTGCAGCGATGGCGAGAATGGCGCCTGGTTCAGGAATACCAATAATGACGCCAATTTCTGGGGAGGCTTCTACCGCGACTTGCTGGAGGCGGCGCGTGATGATGGCTCCATCCGGCCCACCTTCATCCATGACTATCTGGAGCGATACGGCACCCACGGCGAAGTCACCGTCAAGACTGGCGCATGGAATACGGAATGGCATGATGGTCAGGATTTCACCCAATGGACAGGGTCACCGTCGCAAAAGGCATCCTTGCACAGGCTACGAGTCGTCAGCACCGCGGTCCAGGAGGCGATGCGTGAGGCTGGTCATCGCGAGGTCGGCGGACAAGAGCAAACCGTCCTCGAAGAGGCCCAATGGCGTGTGCTGCGGGCCGAGACCAGTTGCAATTTCTATTGGGGAGAGGAGTGGGTCGACCGCGCCAACCAGGATCTGGACGACGCCGAGGCCACCCTGCGCAGATTCCGTTCCAAGAAATATCTGATCGATGCCGATCCCGGCTGGTTGACGACGCCATAGGCTCCCGTAAAGGAGCGTATCAGCCCTCGCCGATCAGTTCGAAGACATTGCCGTCCGGATCGTGACAGAACACAACCGGACGACCGGATCGGCTGGCCGTGCAGGGAACGCCCGCGGTTTGCAGTCTCTCACTCAGGCCAGCCAGATCGCTCACCATCAGGGCAATGTGGCGTTGCGTCCCGGGGTAATCCTGATCCGCCTCGGCTACGGCACTCGCTGACACAATCAAATGGATCTGCTGCTCGCCGGCCTGATACCAGCGGCCATCAAAAGGCTTGCCGGGTCGTTCGCAAGGACTCAATCCGAGCAGCTTTTCATAGAAGGTTGTGGACGCCTCCAGATCGCGGACCAGAACCGACGCATGGTGAATTCCGATCACGCTCATGACCTTCGCTTCGGCGTAGCTTCGCCCTGTGAGTGAAGCAGCGGTTCGGCGAATTTCTCCTTCAGGAATCGCCCATGGACCAGCAGACCGGTCGCGTCTTTTTCAAAGAGGCTTTTGGCCAGGTCATGCAAGGTGGTATCGAGCAGCGTCAGTTGTTCATTCAGTGTGTCTTCCGCTGTGCTCTCACCGTGCAGGGCTTCGGTCCTGGCCAGGCTGGGGGGCAATCGTAGGTATTCGTTGAGCGTGTCGGGCAGGTACTCAAAGGCGATTTTGCGGACCTCGAAAGGGCGCAAGTCCATGAGCTCACGGGACCCATCCTCCAGCCGAAACAGGAGAAAGCCTAATTTCTCCTCAATGCTGGCCAGCAGCTGACGGGTCTCCTCGGTCGACCGTTCACCGAGTCTATCCTGCAAGGGTCGTAGCTTTCGGCGCCACGCGGCCAGCTCGGGGCTCTGCGTCTGATCAGCCCCCATGGAACGCATGAATTCCTGCTCCATGAGGGTGTAGCTGGCTTGTTGAAATCGTTGTCGATAATCTTCCAGTTCCGCCATCAGCAAGGCCGCCGGTGAACTCGCCGACTGCAGATGGGATTGAGAAAACAGGCGGTTGGGCAACGCTTGGAGGCGGTCGAGCAATGTCGGAAAGCCCTCCAATGCCTGATGGCGAAGGTCCTCATCCACGGCCTTTTGCGCCGTCGGATCGAACTGCGGCGCCAGATTCTTGATCGCATCGAAGGCTTCCTGGGCAAGGTCGGCGATCACCGGGTCATGGCTACGATTAAGGCGCAGCACCTTTTTTTCGATACGTCGCAACTCACGTTGCAGCGGCCAGGATACCCTCGGAATCGGCGTCGTAGCGGCCAGGGGCAGGGCCATCCAGAGCGCCAGATAGACTCCAATCCCGAGCCCGCCGAAAAACATCGAGAGCAGAAAAAGGAAACGGATAAAATTGACATCCCATCCCAGATAATCGGCCAGCCCGGCACAAACACCCCCGATCCTTCTGCGCCGGGCGTTTCTCTGCAATCGCCGGCGGCTGGTGGGTTTGGCTGGATGAGGTGCTTCCACTGTCATGATTTCCGCTGGCTGCCCGATGAATGAGATGGAGTGGGGATTGTATAACGCAACTTCATCCAGTGACTCTGAGGGAGCGCAGCTCCCGCCAATGCCAGACATGCCATTCAACCAGGAAAGTTTTGATGGACGCCAAAATCCGATTTGAAGATCTAGCCATTCAGTGTTTATTTGACGAGTCCATCGAGTCCAGACTGATGGCGACTTCTCGCGCAAAGGCTGCGCTGAAGCAGGGGATGCTGGATTTCGGCTTCGATGGGCCGCCTCGGCCCGCGAGTGAAGTCTGTTTTCCCGACAAACCGATCCTGGTTGAGCCCCGGCATTTGGCTCGCCGCTCGCTCGGCACGACCGCCGGATTGATCGCCCTCCTGCATGCCGTCGCGCATATCGAATTCACTGCGATTCTGCTGGCCTGGGACATGGCTTACCGGTTTCGAGGCTTGCCCGAGGTTTTCCAGCGCGACTGGCTGGGGGTGGCTATCGAGGAGGCGAGCCATTTTTCAGCGGTGCGTGATCGTCTGCGATCGCTAGGGGCGGATTACGGCGATCTGCCGGCGCATCGCGGCTTGTGGGAACTGGCCGAGCAAACCTCCGGCGATGTCCTGCATCGGCTGGCCTTGGTACCCCGCTTCATGGAAGCTCGTGGACTGGACGTAACGCCAGGCATGATCGCCAAGCTGACGGAGTTGGGTGATGCTGAGAGTGTGGCGATACTGGAACTGATTCTACGCGAGGAAATTGGACACGTAGCAATCGGCACACGTTGGTTCACGGAGGTTGCCGAAGCGCGTGGCATCGATCCCGAGGTCACGTATTTCGAACTGATCGATCGCTACATCAAGGGTGATGTGCGCGGGCCGTTCAATATAGAGGCGCGAAGGCGTGCGGGGTTCAGTGAGGCAGAGTTGGGTCGGCTGGCCGCATTGGGGTAGCCGAGCTGAGTTCTGTTTCTATCAAACATCGTGGTGCAATTGACTCACCATGAACGGCTGAAATCTTACAGCGATTCCTTTGCCAGTCCCCGGGGTGTCCAGCACAGCAGCCATTCCTGACCATCCCATTCCGGCAGGACGATCCGTTGGGCCGATAGACCATTGACGTTCAGCGAATGATTAGCCGGTCGGTGTGTGTGTCCGTGTATCAGCACACTGACCCCATATTCGCGCATCACGGATTCAACCGTCGCCGGATTCACATCCATGATCTCGCGGGTTTTGGCACCCTTGTCGAGACCGCTTTTGAAGCGGTACCAGCGGGCATAAAGTTGTCGCATCCAGAGCGGTTTGCCCAGCGCATTGGCTTTCCATTCGGGAGCGCGGACGCGTTGGCGCGCTGCCTGATACTGGATGTCATCCGTGCACAAGAGGTCACCATGGGTCACCAGTGCGGGGGTCCCATACAGGTCAATGACTTCATAGTCCTTCAAAAATCGGGCACCGGTCTGTTCGGCGAAGCGTTCGCCGAGGAGAAAATCACGGTTGCCATGCTGGATGAAGACGCGGGTTCCGAGTTCGGTCAGTCGCTTCAGGCTGGCCTTGATGGCATTGAACGGCCAGGTGTTGTTGTCATCACCGATGTAGGCGTCGAACAGATCACCGAGGATATAAAGCCGTTCGGCACCCGTGACCCGTTCATGGCAGAAATGCAGGAATCGCTCAACGACCTCCGGCCGGCTGGCCGTCAGGTGAAGGTCGGAGATGAAGAGCGATTCCTGTCGCATGTCTCGCGAGTTGGGCTGATTACTTGGCTTCCACTACAGTGGCCTTGGTAATCACGATCGGCGTTTGCGGAACGTCGGTGGGCATGGGGCCGCCGCGACCGGTGGGGACCGTCGCCATCTTGTCGACGATGTCCATGCCCTGGACGACTTCACCAAATACCGCATAGCCCCAGCCCTGTGGAGTTGGGTTCTTGAAATCAAGGAAGGCGTTGTCGGCGTAGTTGATGAAGAACTGCGCGGTCGCGGACTGTGGCTCCGAGGTGCGCGCCATGGCGATGGTGCCGCGTTTGTTCAGCAGACCGTTGTCGGCTTCATTCTTGATCGGAGCCTTGGTGGGTTTCTGGTCCCATTTCTCGGTAAATCCACCGCCCTGGGCCATGAAGCCGGGAATGACGCGATGAAAGATCGTGCCGTCGTAATGGCCGGCTTTCACATAGGCGAGGAAGTTCTCAACGGAGACGGGCGCCTTGGCCGAATCCAGTTTAATGACGATATCTCCCAGCGTGGTCTGCAGTTTGACTTCAGGGGCGGAATTGCTCACAGGGTTTTTCTCCGTTTTTTTGGGTTTGGCCGCCGCATGACAGGTGAATGACAGGCTTAAGGCACATAGGATGGTGATAAAGGCGTTTCTCATGGTTATCTCACGAAAAGTGGTAGGAAAATCTTCGGCCTTGCGGCGGATCTTTTAGCTAGGTGATGCTGACGGAACGCTGGCCGATATGGGGTTCGCTGAAACGGCCTCCCAGGAATAGAGAAGATCATTCACGGTGGTGTGATCGTCGCTATGAAAAAACGCCTCGTCACCCTCGGGGCCAGCGTCATAACCGACCGCATGGGGTATTTGCTTTAGGATTTGGATGAGGCCCATCGCGGCCAGCATACCCTTGATCACGGCATTCGGAAAATAGGCTCCGATCACGCCCGCCCGCAGGAATCCCAGAGCCAGCTGTATCAGTCCCAGCAGCATCACTGCAGAGAGAAAAACGGGATAACTCCCCAGGGTCTGGATGGCATGCGCGACTATGATCGTCAATCCGGCGGCCGGACAACTGACGCTTAACTGAGAACCGCTGAGCCAGGAGATGACTAATTCTGTGACGATCCCGGTAATGACACCAGAAAGTAGTGGCGCGCCAGAGGCCAGGGCTATCCCGAGAGACAAGGGCAGCGCCACCAGAAAGACCACGATGCCAGCAGGAATATCCTCTGCAAGATGCTCGAAGTAATAGCGTGGCAAATGGGTCTGCATGCGGTGTCGGGAGTCAGGGACGCGTTGGCGGATTACTTCTTCCGGCCTTTGCCGGGGATGGCCTTCCAGGTGGCATCGTCTTCCTTGCAGAAAGCGATGCCTGTGACGCGCCGCAATCCGCCGGCACTCGCCGTGATCTTTACCTCGCGGCAGTCCTGATCATTTTTCTGAAGGGACTTGAGTACCGTGAATTCGCCGGAGGCCTTCGAGGCCGGATTTGACCAGGCGTTCGCCTGACCATCGGGCGCCGTATCGAGGGTCTTACGCAGAGTCCCTTCGAACAGCTCCCAGTCCTTGGGCGTGAAATATTCCGAAGGCGTATTCCAGAGCGTGGCGGAATAGGTGCCCCAGTAACCGAGGGCATGGGCCGACTGGCTCAGGGAAAGACCAGCCAGTGACAGGCTGAACAGGAAGGCTCTCATGGGGGGTATTGATTGGCTCACATCAATCTCCGGGATTCAAAAGGTTGAAAAAAACGCGTCATAAAACATTGGGGGCCTCGCCACTGCGAGGGGATTCAGGGTTTAGTCAGATCGGTATATTGATAGATCGACTCGATCGGATGCTGCGGCGTCAGCGTGACAAGTTCCTTGATCAGTCCATCATCGAGGCCATAGACCCAGCCATGCAAGGTCGGCGCGTTCTGACTCTTCCATGCCTGCTGAATTATCGGCGTATGCGCCAGTTTGTAAATTTGTTCGATGATATTGAACTCCACCAGTCGATTGATACGAGCTTCCTGGGTGGGAAGGGTCTCGATATTCTCCTGATGCAGCCGATAGATGTCCTTGATATGCATCAGCCAGTTATTGACCAGCGTCATGTCGGATCGCTGCTTGTCCAGCGCCGCCTTGATGCCGCCACACCCGTAATGGCCGCAGACGATGATGTGTTTGACTTTGAGAACCTGAACGGCAAATTGCAGTACGCTCAGGCTGTTGAAGTCGGTGGTGATGATCTGGTTGGCAATGTTGCGATGGACAAAAATCTCGCCGGGGGTCGCGTTGACAATGATTTCGGCGGGCACCCGGCTATCCGAGCAACCTATCCATAAGAATTCCGGTGTCTGTGCCTTGATTTGCTTCGTGAAGAAATCAGGGTCATGGGCGATTTTCTCCCCGGCCCAGGCCTTGTTCTCCAGGAGAAGTTTTTCGAAAGGTTGCATGCAGCGGGTAGGTTCTTGACTCGGGAGGATAAAAAATGACTGGGAGCCGCAGGATCAGGAATGGGCGCTTGACTGAGAAATCAATGGTTGATTTTGGATTGGGTTTTGCGGAGTGTCGATTCTCGATCGGGTTGTGTCAAACAGGGTCAGGACATGTCACAAGCCTCGCAGTCGCGATCGGCTGCCTGTTAATATCCTACCAGCTAATGATGACCGAACACCTTTCAAGGGGCAGTTAGACGATGTTTCGACTTCCGATTAATGAGCAAGGCTGGGGATTGTTTTCCCGCCTGGTCGTCAATTTCCGTAAGTCCAAGCTGGGTCCCACTGCCACCTATTTATTTGTTTCCCTGATTGTTTTACTGATTGCCTTCAACGCCCTGAATATCGTCAACAGCTATGTTGGCCGTGATTTCATGAGCGCCCTTGCCGATCGAAACTCCGACGCCTTCGTCCGTCAGGCATTTTTCTATGTCCTCGTTTTCGCCGGCTCGACGCTGGTGGCGGTGCTCCTTCGCTATTGCGAGGAACGCCTGGGGCTGTTGTGGCGTGACTTCATGACCACCGAGTTTGTCGGGTTGTATGTCAGTCCTCCGACTTACTACCGCATGAATGACGAATTGATTCGCCAAAGCGGGGTAGAGCATCCGGATCAGCGGATTGCCGATGATGTGAAGACCTTCACCACCATCACCCTGTCCTTCATCATCATGGTGATGAACGGGGTCTTCACGATTGTGGCGTTTTCCGGCGTGCTCTGGATGATTAGCCCTTGGTTGTTTGGTGCGGCGCTGCTCTATGCTGCAATCGGTTCCTACATCACAATCAAGGTGGGGGGACGCCTGGTTGACCTCAATTACAAGCAACTGGACAAGGAAGCCGCATTTCGCTCGGGGCTGATTCATGTCCGTGAACGTGCAGAATCCATAGCGCTGCTTCATCATGAGGGCGGAATCAGGCCCCGCCTGCTCCGCCAATTCAAGGATCTGGTCGACAACAACCGAGTGATCATCGGCGTGAACCGCAATCTTGGGCTGTTCACCACCGGCTACAACTATCTGATTCAGATCATCCCCATTCTGCTGGTGGCCCCCTTGTTCATGCAGGGGCGGGTAGAGTTCGGTGTCGTCACGCAGTCGGCCATGGCCTTTGCCACGCTGGTCGCGGCCTTCTCGTTGATTGTGACCCAGTTTCAGTCCTTGTCTTCGTTTGCCGCAGTGATTCAGCGGCTGATCAATCTCTGGTACGTCATCGAGCTGGCCCAGACCGAAACAATGTCGGGTCTCGATGTAAGGGAAGAAGACGATGAGGTGGTCTTTAAGGATCTCACCCTGTTTTCGCCCAGTGACAAGCGGGTGCTGGTAAAGGATCTCTCACTCACCATTCCGCATGGAATGCGGGTGCTCGTAACGGGCGAAGACGCCGCTCGTGATGCGCTGTTCAAGGCGACGGCAGGAATCAACGATGCGGGAACAGGACTGGTAAAACGGCCGCCGCTGGATCGCATCCTGTTTTTGCCGGAGCGACCCTATTTGCCTCCGGGGACGCTTCGTCAATGCCTGTCGACCATTCATCAGGCCACGAAGAATTCCGATAGCGAGATCCTGGACGCCCTGGATGCGCTGGGGATCGGTGATGTAGTGAGCCGGGCAGGGGGTCTGGATGTCGAGCACAACTGGGATACGATGCTCTCCGCCCATGAGCAGCGATTTGTTTCCTTTGCCCGAATCATGCTGGCCAGCCCCCGATTTGCCGTCATGGCCAATCCAGGTCGTGACCTCGACACCTTGACGCGCAACCGAATCTTCAAACTGCTCAAAAACCGCGGCATCACGCTCATTACCATGGGTCACCTGGGTAAACGGGAGCGGGATGATCACGCCGCCAATTACGATGGTGTTCTTGAGCTGGGCGAGGGAGGCGAATGGCATTGGCATGAAATATAACCCGGTTGCTCCACGCTTGTGCCGGGCCGGTAGGCGGTGTCCGCAGTTGCCCGCCATTCACAGTAATTGATACATTTCATGCCGCTCCAGCCATCTCCCGAATAATCATTGATGTCTCCCACCAAAACACGTTTTGCGCCCAGTCCAACCGGCCTCATCCATATTGGCAATGCCCGCACCGCCTTGTTCAGCGCCCTGGCGGGTGAATCCTTCCTGTTGCGCATCGAGGATACCGACGCTGAACGCAGCCGGCGGGAGTTCGTCGATGAGTTGCTCGGCGACCTGCGCTGGCTAGGTTTGCAATGGGAGGAGGGGCCGAAGACCAGTGAACCCAGTGAGGACTGGTTCCAGTCGCAACGGGGGACGATTTATGAGTATTACTACAATCAGTTGATTGAAGAGGGTCACGCCTATCCTTGTTACTGCACGGCCACCGAGCTTGAGGTGTCGCGCAAGGTTCAGCTGAGTGCCGGCAAGCCGCCGAGATACAGCGGCCGTTGCGCCCATCTGTCCGGGGAAGAAGCTCGGCAGCGACAAGAAGAGGGCAGGGAGCCTACCTTGCGGTTTCGGGTGCCCAAGGGCGAGTTTGTCACCTTTGACGATGGCGTCAGAGGCGCGCAGAAATTTCTCAGTGATGACATCGGCGATTTCATCATCCGGCGTGCCGATGGCAGCGCGGCCTTTTTCTTCTGCAATGCGATTGACGATGCCCTGATGGGAGTGACCCATGTCGTCCGCGGCGAGGATCACCTGGCCAACACGCCACGGCAAATCATGCTGCTCAAGGCGCTGGGTCTGCACCTGCCCAGTTATGCGCATACCGCCCTGATCCTCGGCGACGATGGTGCGCCACTCTCCAAGCGCAATGGCAGTCGCAGCATCAACCAGCTTCGGGAGGAGGGCTACTTTCCCCTGGCCCTGCTGAACATGATGGCCCGGCTCGGGCATCACTATGAATGCGAAGACTTGATGGGGCTAGCCGAACTGAAGTCCCGTTTTTCGATGACGCATCTGGGCCGATCGCCGGCCCGATTCGATCCAACCCATCTGCATCACTGGCAATCCCTGGCGATACGGGCCGTGTCGGATGACGAACTGAATGCGTGGTTGCGTCCGGAGACGGGTGCCATTGTTCCCGAATTTCAGCAATCGATATTTCTGGACGTGGTCCGCAGTAACTGCCTGTTTCCGGACGAAGCAGACCGATGGGCACGGATACTCTTTACCGATGAGCCGCTGCATATCGAGGAAGCCTCGGCCCAGGCGGCTGAACAAGCCGGTGAATCCTTCTTTCTTGCTGCCATCGATGCCGCCAACACGGCGGGCACCGATTTCGATGGCTTCCTCACAACGCTCAAAACAGGCACCGGCGCCAAGGGCAAGGGGCTATTCATGCCGTTGCGAGCCGCCTTTACCGGACGCCATGATGGACCGGAACTGGGCCTGCTTTACCGTGTGATCGAGCCACATCGACTGCACCGCCGTCTGGCTGAATTTACCTACACCTCCAACTAATGCTTCAGATCTACAACACACTGACCCGACGGAAAGACGTCTTCACGCCCATCGAGCCGGGTAAAGTCAGGATGTATGTCTGCGGCATGACCGTCTATGACTACTGCCATCTTGGCCATGCCCGGGTCATGGTTGCCTTTGATGTCGTCTCACGTTATCTGAGACACCTGGGTTATCAGGTGACTTATGTCCGCAATGTCACCGACATCGATGACAAGATCATTCAGCGGGCAAATGAGAATGGCGAGCCCATTGCGGCGCTGACCGAGCGTTTCATCGACGCCATGCATGAAGATGAGCGGGCGCTCGGTGTGCTGCCACCCGATATCGAACCTCGCGCCACCCAATCCATCGACGACATCATTGCCATGATCGAAACGCTGATCGACAAGAGCATGGCCTACGTCGGAGGCAGTGGAGATGTGTTCTATGCCGTGGCCGATTTTCCGAATTATGGCGCCTTGTCCGGCAAGCAGATTGAAGATCTGCGCGCCGGTGAGCGCGTCGATGTCGATGGTGCCAAGCGCGATCCGCTGGATTTCGTCTTGTGGAAAATGTCCAAGCCCGGCGAACCCAGCTGGGAATCGCCCTGGGGTCAGGGCCGTCCGGGTTGGCATATTGAATGTTCGGCGATGTCGACCCGTTGCCTGGGGCATCATTTCGATATTCATGGCGGCGGCATGGATTTGCAGTTTCCCCATCACGAAAATGAAATCGCCCAGTCCGAAGGCGCCACTGGGGAGACCTTCGTTAATGTCTGGATGCACAACGGCTTTGTCCGGGTCAACGAGGAAAAGATGTCCAAGTCCCTGGGCAACTTTTTCACGGTGCGTGAAATCCTCGACCGTTATCAGCCGGAAGTAGTGCGGTTTTTCATTCTGAACAGCCACTACCGCAGTCCTCTGAATTACTGCGATGAAAATCTGGATGAGGCTTTGGCGGCGCTGACCCGTCTTTATACGGCCTTGCGTGGCCTGAACTTGTCGCCTGATGCCGGCACAGAGTCGCTGTCCACCGCCCTGCAGACCCTTCAGCAACGATTCCATGCGGCCATGGACGATGACTTCAATACCGCCGAGGCCGTTGCCGTTTTGTTTGAGGGCGCTCGCGAGGTGAATCGTTTGAAGACCGACCAGCCCGATCTTGCGCCGGTGGCCGCGAGTCAACTCAAGGCCATGGCCGGGGTGTTGGGCTTGCTGCAGACCGAGCCGGAAGCATTTTTCAAGGCCGGTACCGGCACTGCGGACAACGCCATCGACGAGGTGGCCATCGAGGCCCTGATCCAGCAGCGACTGGATGCCCGTTCCAAGAAGAACTGGGCCGAAGCGGATCGGATTCGGGATGTGCTGAGCGATCAGGGCATCGTTCTGGAGGATGCTGCGGGGAAGACCACATGGAGGCGTGGCTGACTCTGTAATCAATCGTCGTGGTTCCCTTTCCTCGATCGGGTCAAAGGAACCACCAAATAAAGTTCGGTCTAACCGGCTCGGTTATTAACTATAAATAGAGGTGGATTGTGTTGCAGTTATTGCTCGTTCTCGTGGCGTTGTCCCCGGTGGTGTTTCTGATCGGACTGGTCAAGCCGGGCTGGATCTTGTTCTGGATGAAGGAGCCTGATCGCCTTTGGGCCTCCAGTATGGGGGTCATCATGTTCATGGCCACCTTCACGGCCTATTCCGAAATGCGGGTGCGGCACAAGGCCGCCAGCGAACAAACCGATCACCGCAAAGGTACTCAAGAAGACCGCAATCAATTGCAGCTCGATCGCACCACGCGCTGATCGAGTGATGAAACGCTGACTGGGCGTCCCCTGATGGGGGGCGCCCAACAACGGCAGAGCGTAACCAACCCTCAGCCCCTCTCGAATAAATCCCTTCCAGGCAAACTCTATTCATCCGTCGCCCACTTAAGACGGAAATCCTCTATGCTGTTTGCACCATGAACACGCATAGCGACACCACTCCCTTTGCCCGGCTGACGCCTGACGGCATCCTTAATGCCATGGAAAGCGTGGGCTTTCGATGTGACGGCCGCTTGCTGGCCTTGAACAGCTACGAAAACCGCGTATACCAGATCGGCCTGGACGATGAGCCCATGCGGGTCGCCAAGTTTTATCGTCCCAATCGTTGGAGCCCTGCCGCTATCTTGGAAGAACACGCCTTCATGCAAGAACTGGCCGCGGCGGATCTCCCCGTGGTGCCGCCGCTGGCCGATGCGGATGGGGTCACCCTGCATGAGTTTGATGGCTATCACTTTGCCGTATTTGCCCGTCAGGGCGGATATGCGCCGGAGTTTGATCAGGACGATGCGCTGATGCGGATGGGCCGGTTGATCGGGCGACTGCATGCGGTTGGCGCCCTCAACCCTTACCAATCCCGGCCCACGCTTGATCTCGAGACGTTCGGCATAGAACCAAGGGACTATCTGCTGGCGCATGACTTCATCCCCATCGAGTTGCGTGAAGCCTACATCGAGGTTGTCGATCAGGCCCTGGAGGGGATCAAATGCTGTTATGACCGGGCCGGCGATGTCCCGCTCATCCGCCTGCATGGGGATTGCTATGCCGGCAATGTGTTGTGGACCCAGGAAGGCCCGCACCTGGTCGACTTTGACGATAGCCGCATGGGACCGGCTATCCAGGACCTATGGATGCTGCTGAGTGGTGATCGTGAAGAAATGAGGGTTCGCATTCATCCCCTGCTGGCGGGTTACGAAACTTTTTGCGATTTCGACCCGCGTGAATTGAATCTGATAGAAGCCTTGCGCACCCTGCGTCTGATTCACTATGCCGCCTGGATCGCCCGACGCTGGGATGATCCGGCCTTTCCTCTGGCCTTTCCCTGGTTTGATTCACCTCGCTACTGGCAGGATCGCATCCAAGAACTGCGGGAACAGGTAATCGCCATGCAAACGCCCTGGTTTGCCTTGCATTAAGGCGCAAAACCATCCCCCCCTGCTCGATTCGCTGATGCAAGCGCTTTCGGCACAACGACAGAATCAGGTCGTCTCCTGTGGGCTTCTGTTCGGGTTTGTCGGCCTCATGATCGCCAGGGCCTTCTGTTCTGGAGCTATATCAAGCGGCTGATCATCGTCACCGCCGTCATCGATGCCCCTAGTGGCCTCTTCAATGCACTGATTACCTGCTGAACGAGCTGTGTATGAAGAGGGGCCATAAGTTGCCTGTCTTGGCCGCATCGCATGGCCATTCGCCTCACGGATGGACTGCACGCCTCGATCTGGCTTGGCGTATTCAGCCATCGTCTCATATGAACTATCCCCCCACGCTACAAGATCTCCGACTATTTGGTCGGTAGTCGCTGGCCTCCACCGACCACTTTCAGTACGCCTGATGTTGGCGTTAGCCAAGGCCTCGCACTTGAACCCGTCAGTCGGCAATGGCTGCCAGCGTTTGTGGCTTGACGGGTGGGGTAGTAGTTCATCCCGGAATGGCCGCAATGTCATGACGGCTAGTGCCCTCGTTGCTGTTGCTTCAATTAAATTTCATCCCAATCAGCCTCTCCGCCACAAGCCATGCTTGTCACTCGACGTCTTCCGACCGAGGAAGACCATCCACGTCCGCCCTGCCTGAAGTCAACTGTAATCATTGGGCTCCCTTGGCTCAAAGCGGCTACAGCAAGATCTCTCCACAGTGGGGTACCCCGAAGATCCTCATTCTTGGAAAGGGCGCACTGTAAATCAGATCGTTAAGAATCTGGCTTTAATCATGGCGAGGGTTTCTCGAGATGCCCCTCGCGCCTCCAAAATCATGATATCCCAAGCGCAATACGTATAACTACGTAAGTATTAATCCGAATGGCATTGCTATCCAAGAAGCTGGTTATATTTATATATTAAATTCATTGTACGTAAAACTACGTAGATAATTCTACGTACGTATCCATGCGAATAGTCTCTTAGTTTATCAAGTGGTTTATTAGCCATGAAAATCGTCATCTCCCAATGAAACACCATTGGGATGGCGGGGTTCTTGGTTGAGATGTAATCACTGAGGCAGAGGGAAATCTAGTTCTTGACCGCGAGAAAAGCAATGATGGCTTTTTGCGGAAGATAACGAATTTTTCTCTGAGGCTGTCAATGCTGAAAGCTCGTGATTTCTGCTCAGACAAGAAGGTGATTTACCAGTAAACGTCAGAGTTAGAAATCGGGGTATTTATGGACTATGTCGCAATCGCAGTAGCTTTGCTCGCTGCCAGCTGTTTTGACTTATTAATATCCTCCGTATCCTTCAAGCGATTGACGCTTACAGTCACTCGCGGGCGGAAAAAAATAATAATGCCGTTGATTGCGGCTATGTTCATTCCGATACCAGCGCATGCGGCTACCAGCACTTCGCTTTCTGTAACGCCGATTACTTGGGATATTATTGGTCTTGACAGCAACAGTCCGTCCACCGGTCCCCAGGATTTCCCGGTTGGTGTCAAGGTATGCAGCTCGGTGGACACCACCCAAGTTTCGGTAGACTTTGTTTGGGATTCAGTCGCCACCAACTATATTAACCTCAATGATTCGTCCTCTAGGATAGTCCCCGCCATTGCGGCGGGCCAATGTGCCCAAGTCTACTTTCAGGTGAAAGTCACCCCGGTTCCCGCTGCTTTCCATCAGTCACGCTCCTATCACATAACAGCGGTTGACGCGTCCGGTACAGCGTCTTCGCCCGTCCCGCGCCAACTATATGTCGAGTCACTCCTCTCCCAGAATCGCAACTCGATTGAGGAGTTTTATTTGGATGGTGTTTTGGTGCCGACGGGTGGATCTATCAATTTGGTAGTGGGAAACACCTACTCTTTCACCATCAAAGGCGGCACTGCCACGCAGGGCTACGAGCAGTTGGCCAGTTATCTGAATCTGCCCGACGATCAATTTGAAATTACATCGATATCGAGCACCTACTCGGCAAATAACTCCCCCTACATTGATGGCGGAGCAAAACCGGCCACCACCGATATGCTCTATGCCAATGCCTGTGATTGGGATGCCAACCCTAGCAGTCAAAAATACAAAACCTGTGTAGGGGGCAAATATAAAACGGGTGGCAAAACTATAACCAATAGCTACACCGTAAAAGTCATTGGCGGAGCTGGCACATCTGCAAAACTCAGCGCCATGATTTATGACTTTTCGGGTAGCAGCTATCACTACAACTCTGATTTTAGTCAGCCAATCACTATCGCCGAAATTATCAAACCAGACCCTAAGCTGACCCTGAAAAAAACTGCCTCGCAGCAGCTGTATTCTTCACTAGGGGACATAATCAACTATAGCTATTTGGTTACCAACACTGGAAATGTCAGCCTGGCAGGACCTTTCATGGTGAGCGATGACAAGTTGGCAGTGACGACCTGCCCATCATCTCCGAAAAATCTCACCCCAGGCGCCAGCATCATCTGCACCGGAAACTACACAATCACACAGTCCGATATCGATGCTGGCTCGGTGACCAATATTGCTACAGCCACCGGCGGCGGGGTGGCCTCGCCACCCGCTACCGTGACCGTATTTGGCCCCACATTGGCCCCTTCCATGAGTCTCGCCAAAACGGGTAGTCCGCTGCTTTATAAATCAGTGGGGGATGTCATCACCTACAGTTACTTAATTACTAACACTGGAAACCAAACACTGACAGGTCCAATGACGGTATATGACGACAAAAACGCAGTGACCTGTCCTGCCGTACCGGCCACCCTAGCGCCGCTGGGAGTCACCACCTGTGCCGGCACCTATGTGATCACGCAGGCGGATATCGATGCGGGTTTCGTCACCAATATTGCCACCGCCAGGGCAGAAGGGACTGGCATCAGCTCATTAACAAGCACGGCGACGGTGCGTGGCCCTCAGCCAGCGCCCTCACTCCGCCTCGAAAAAACGGCAAGTCCCATGGCCTATTCTTTCGTGGGGGATGTCATCACCTATAGCTACTTACTCAGCAACACCGGCAACGCCACGCTCACCGGTCCGTTTACCGTGAGTGATGACAAAAACGCAGTGACCTGTCC
>JBIIEQ010000114.1:0-6782 GCA_044237765.1 Methylococcaceae bacterium
ACGGAATCGCCCGCCTCGCTCAAGTCATCGAGGGGGTGGTGTTCAGGGATGGAGTACAGGACAACATCGAGAAGATTGCCGCCTGAGCAAACCTGCTCAGATACACAACAATTGACCATTTCTCTGCATCAACACACCGCACCCGCTTATCCATCTCTGATGGCACGCCCTCTCAGACTCGAACTCGCCAGCGGCCTTTATCATGCCACTTCCCGGGGTGACGGCCGGGAGGATATCTATCTCGACGACACCGACCGCGAGGTGTGGCTAGAGGTGTTCGCGCAGGTTTATGCGCGTTTCAACTGGGTTTGTCATGCCTGGTGCCAGATGAGCAACCATTATCATCTGGTGATCGAGACCCCCGAGGCCAATCTGGCCGAAAGCATGCGGCAGCTGAATGGGGTGTACACCCAACGTTTCAATCGTCGCCATGGGCGCGTCGGCCATGCGTTCCAGGGTCGGTACAAGGCCATTTTGGTCGAGCGTGACGCCTATCTGCTCGAGTTGGCTCGGTATGTGGTTCTCAATCCGGTGCGCGCAGGGGTGGTGCTCGGACCACAGGATTAGCCTTGGAGCAGTTATGCGGCGATGTGTGCCCAAGCGCCTGTTCCCGAGTGGTTACAGACCGACTGGATCCGGGGTCAGTTTGGCGCAGGCCGGGCGGAGGCCGTGGCGGCCTATGTGCGTTTTGCGCACGAAGGGGCGCGTTTGCCCAGTGTGTGGGCCCAATTACAGGGGCAGATTTAGTTGGGATCAGAGAGCTTCATGAAGCAAATGCAAGCCCTGATCGAGGATCGGCCCAACATCGAGGAGGTCCCCCGCAGCCAGCGTCGTCCCCTGACCCGGCCGCTGACCGCGTATGCCGCGAATGACCCGCGAGACGAGGCGATGGCGCGGGCCTATTTGTCCGGGCAGTACTCTCTGGCGTAGATCGCCCGGCATTTTGGCGTGCACTACTCGACCGTGAGCCGGGTCGTAAAGCGCCATGAGGCGGCAAGAATGCGTTGATGCAAGACCTGACACCTTTGCTTTCCGGAAGTGGAGTGGCACTTGATCGAGAAGCGGAGGGGAGAAGCTCATGAAGATCAATGCACAGAATCTCTGCGTTACCTGGGGTCTGGAAGGTGGCCCTACCAATCCGTTGATTTCATATCCGACACGACCTTGAGAGAACGATTGAGCACGAGACGCCTGATCGAGCTGATTCACGGATGGGACTGTGATGAGATGGAGATGGCCCGGGTGCGAGAAAGCAAAACGGAGTCCGACGAACAAACCCTTGGATCCTGGGGTTTGCGTTTGCTGGCTATTGCCAAAAAAGTGGGCGCTGATCGCTGCTACCGACAATTGACGGCGATGCGCGCTGGGCAGTGTCCGCCTGCACACAAGATCAAAGCGATCACAGGCATAGGAATATGATTGGTGTGGCGTGGTGTGACTCACAGGGGGTTCATCGCGCAATCCTCTCACGGAGAAGCCTACGTATACCCGCCCAGGCCTGACAAGCGCGCCAAGGGCGTATTGAAATCAGCTTCCAGCAGAGACCAAGGCTGGCTTGTTGCCCTCTCCGCGAAGAACTTGCGACATTTGGATGAACACCAGGGTGAACTTGAGGCAAGAACCCATGGAACGATTGATGGCGAAGCCACTGGGCAGCAAGCCGGGCTCAGTACGTTAAATTAGTTGAGGAAAAATATTTTATGGCTAGCGGGATAAAAGTTATCCCGGAAACAAAAAAGCCGGAGATGGGGTCTCCGGCTTCCAATGCAGGTCATTGATTTAATTGGTCGGGGAGACAGGATTTGAACCTGCGACCCCCTGCACCCCATGCAGGTGCGCTACCAGGCTGCGCTACACCCCGAAGACGCGAATGATAGCCGTTGAGGCCGGGACAAGTCAAAGTTTACCGATATGTCTGGAGCCTGGCTTCCCCGCCAGACTTGTCTGGTTCTGTTTGTCTGCCGCGATTTCACCATATAAGTACCAGGATGACTTACCATGTCCTGATGAAATTTATGGATGTCGTTGCGTGCCCAAATCGATTTTTCGCCTCTATCCCCCGCCTTACGAATCAGTGGCCCTAAGAGGTTTATACCTTCGGGAGGCTCTGCATCAGCGGGGTTCAAGTAAGCGGCCTTTTGTCTATGCTAATTTTCTGACAAGCCTTGATGGACGCATTGCACTTGAGGATGCGAAGGGTGAGCTTTATCTGCCCAAGTCGCTAACGACGCCGGACGACTTTCGTTTGTTTCTGGAGCTTCAGTGTCAAGCCGACTGCCTCATTACTCATGGCGGTTATCTGCGTGCACTGCACGATGGCCGGCTGGGCAATGTCCTTCAGATTGGCGCCCATGAGCTGGGATCTGATCTCCTGGACTGGCGTGTGAATCAGGGGTTGCCCCCGCAGCCTGACATTGTGATTGCCAGTGCCAGTCTTGACTTTCCAATGCCTGATT
Source organism: Methylococcaceae bacterium (assembly GCA_044237765.1). Classification (GTDB taxonomy): domain Bacteria; phylum Pseudomonadota; class Gammaproteobacteria; order Methylococcales; family Methylococcaceae; genus UBA6136. The sequence continues at coordinate 2,457 of JBIIEQ010000114.1, forward strand.
CGATTCGCGAGCATGGCCAGGCCTGCCTTATCGCGACGGGAGAAGGGGCCGACCCGGCTCGAGTGGCCTATTGGCGAGGACTGGGCTATGAGGTGATTTTTGCCGGGCAGGGCCGGATGGTCGAGGGCCAATTGTTGACGCGCCGCTTGGGTGAATTGGGTTATCGAACGATCTATCTTGTTGCTGGCCCCCATATGCTGGATACGATGGTGAGAGAGTCGCGGCTCTCGCTGCTATTTCAGACCATTAGGCACCAGTTGATGGGCGGCGAGGTCTTTTCCTCGTTGGTGCCGGGGCCAGAATTGGGGCCTTTCGGTCATCTGAGGATGGCATCCCTCTATTACGATCCTGCTGCGCCGACTGGAGCTGGGCAGTGGTTTGCGCAGTTTGAGTGCTCTGGTCATGAGCCAACAATAGCGAGGGGTGGTGATGATGAATGACTCGGCCAGGGTGGCTTTGATCACGGGGGCTTCCCGACGGATTGGTGCGGACATCGTTCGCCACTTGCATCAGGCGGGTTATCGGGTGGTGTTGCACTTCAATCGCTCGGCGGATGAGGCCGAGGCCTTGGCGACCAGCTTGAATGCGGTTCGGGCGGATTCGGTGAAAATCCTTCAGGCCGATCTCGGTGAGCACGGGGGAATGGATGCACTAGTTGCTCGGTCTCTGGGCTTTTGGGGACGATTGGATGCATTGGTGAACAACGCGTCTGCTTTTTACCCGACGCCCATGGGTCGGGTGACGGAAAGGCAATGGGATGAATTGATGGGGAGTAATCTCAAGGCGCCATTTTTCCTGGCCCAGGCTGCGGCGGAATCGCTGGCGCGGCAGCAGGGTGCCATAGTGAACATCGTGGATGTTTATGCGGAGCGTCCGCTTAAAGCCTACCCGGTCTATTCAGTTGCAAAGGCAGGGCTTGCGGCCTTGACACGATCTCTGGCGGTCGAATTGGCGCCCAATGTCCGTGTCAATGGCGTTTCGCCCGGCGCCATTCTCTGGCCAGAGCATGAAGCGGATGAGGGTCAGGCAGCACTGCTGGCGCGGGTCCCTCTAGGCTGCTGTGGAGCCCCCGAAGATATTGCGCGAGCGGTGGTTTTTTTGCTGCGGGATGCCCCTTACGTGACCGGACAGATACTCGCGGTCGATGGCGGTCGAAGCCTGTTCATTTGACGCCTGGTTCGAGTTTTTTCTGGGACAAGCCGCGCTTGTCAAAGTCGGCCCAGAGCTGACGGTAGGATTGGCCGCTGACGGGGTGAAGCCGTTCTGCTGCAATTTCGGCGAGTGGTTCCAGAACAAAGGCATACCGGGTGATCTCGTCCCTTGGTAGGCGCAGGTCGTGCTCATCGGAGATTTGGCTTCCGTACAGGATCAAGTCAACGTCGAGCGTTCGTGACGAGAACTTTTGGCTGTTGCGGGTTCGTCCTTGGCGTTCCTCAAGTTCGCGTAGTTGGCGGGCAATTTCCCTGGGGTCTTGATCTGACTGAAAAGCAACGACCAGATTGTGGAAGGCGGGCCCTTCAAAACCCACTGAGGCGGTTTCATAAGTGCTAGATACCACAAGCGGTCCGAACAGGTTTTCCAGTTCGAGGATCGCTGATGGAATATGGATTTCCGGATCGATGTTGCTTCCCAGGCTCAGGAATATCTCGGGCATGATCAGGCTTTGACTCCGCGCTCGATTTGAATGCCAACGTCGCTGGCACCGCTGATGGCGCCCTTCTTGTTTAGCGTAAGGCGCAGCCAAGGCACGGAAAATTCATCCAGGATGATGTTGCTGATTTTCTCCGCGAGGGTCTCCACCAACAGAAATTCACTGGCCTCCACGAAAGCGATAATGCGCTTTGAGAGTGTCTTGTAATCCAGCGTGTGGGCGATGTCGTCGGTGGCAGCCGCTTTGCGAATGTCGGTGCCCATTTCCAGGTCGATGATGACGGTCTGGCGGATTTTTCGCTCCCAGTCATAAATGCCGATAACCGTGTCGATCTGAAGGCCGCGAAGAAAAATGATGTCCATAATGGTGTCCGTGTCTTTAGAGTTTGCCGGGACTTGGTAACATAACTGCTTCGTTTCTGACAATCAAAGAGAGCATTCATTCCTATGACAGTCTGGCTTTTGGTTCCCCTGGCGTACCTGATGGGTTCCCTGTCGACCGCGGTGATCGTGAGCAAGCTGTTCGGCTTGCCAGACCCGCGACAGCAGGGCTCGAAAAATCCCGGAGCCACCAATGTGTTGAGGTTAGGGGGGAGGAAGGCTGCGGCCATCACGCTGGCGGGTGATGCCGTCAAGGGTCTGATCCCGGTGATGCTTGCGCAATATCTGGGTGCAACAACCGACATGATTGCCGCCGTGGGCCTGGCGGCATTCCTCGGACACCTTTATCCCGTATTTTTCGGGTTCAAGGGGGGTAAGGGCGTGGCGACGGCCTTGGGCGTCCTGAGTGGGTTTTCCGGTTGGGTGGGTCTTTCCGTGCTGGCGACGTGGATCCTCATGGCCGTGGTTTTTCGTTATTCCTCATTGTCGGCACTGACGGCGGCCCTGCTGGCGCCGGTGTATGTCTGGTTTATCCTTAAGTCTGCCGTGTTGGCTGGAGCCGCGTCGGCGATGGCTCTGCTGCTTGTTTCCAGGCATCGGGCAAATATCGAGCGGCTGCTCAAGGGTGAGGAGTCCCGCATTGGTTCGAAGAAGGCTTGATGCGATCTTTCAGGAGGGTGGTGTGAGCTCGGTTAATGGCCAGCGAGGGCGGGCGCTGATCTCCATTGGCTCATGCTGGCCTGCCATCAGGCGTTGGCATCCTGCATAAGCGATCATGGCGCCGTTATCGCCACAGAACTCCAGTCGGGGAAAATATACTTGGCAACCTTCCTTGTGAGTCATGGTTTCCAATTGTTGACGCATCAGACGGTTAGCGCTGACGCCGCCGGCAACGACCAGTCGTTTGAGTCCGGTCTGCTGCAATGCGCGCCGGGTTTTGATGACCAGTGTGTCTACGACGGCCTTCTGAAATCCCGCCGCTATATCTGCCCGGTCCTGGGCGGTACCCTTTGTGGCTTGTAGCGTGACTACGGTATGGGTCTTGAGCCCACTGAAGCTGAAATCCAGGCCCGGGCGATCGGTCATCGGGCGGGGAAAATTGAATCGCCCAGCATCGCCTTGATCCGCCAGTTTGGCGATCTCCGGCCCGCCGGGATAGCCGAGGCCAAGCATCTTGGCGGTTTTGTCAAATGCCTCGCCGGCTGCATCGTCCACGGATTCGCCAAGGATTTCATAACGACCGATGCCCTCGACGCGCACGAGCTGCGTGTGACCGCCGGAGACCAAAAGAGCCAGGAATGGGAAGTCCGGCGGATCGGGTTCCAGCAACGGTGCGAGCAGATGGCCTTCCATGTGATGAATCCCAATGGACGGAATATTGAGGCTGAACGCCAGGCTGCGCGCGACGGAGGCACCTACCAGCAGGGCGCCGATCAGGCCCGGGCCGCTGGTATAGGCAATGCCGTTGAGCCGGGTTTTGTCGATCCCGGCATCCGTGCATGTCTGCCGGATCAATGGGATGAGCTTCCTGATGTGGTCGCGTGATGCCAGTTCCGGGACAACGCCGCCATATTCCGCATGGGTCTTGATCTGGCTGTGCAGTTGATGCCCCAACAGTCCACGCTCGGCCTGGTAGATCGCGACGCCGGTTTCGTCGCAGGACGTTTCGATTCCAAGAACAATCACTGGATCCTTCTTACCTTTGGTTTTATTCCGCTAAGAAGGTATAATTATCCGCTTTTATTCGGCCCCGGTTCATCCGGCACTACAACGCATTGAATTCCTTGGGAATATTGGAAAGCTTACATGCCCTCGATCAAAATTAGAGAAAACGAACCCTTTGAAATCGCCATCCGCCGTTTCAAGCGCGCCTGTGAAAAGGCAGGTGTCCTGTCTGAGGTTCGTCGCCGCGAGTTCTACGAAAAGCCCACCGAGGAGCGCAAGCGTAAGGCGGCCGCAGCGGTAAAGAGGCATTTGAAGAAGCTTTCTCGTGAGCGCTTTGCTCTCCAGAATCTCCGTAAGGGTCGTCCCCAGACTGAGCGTTAAGCTGCCATGAGCGAGCTGAAGGCCCGCCTGCAGTCCGACATGAAGTCGGCTATGAAGGCTGGCGAAAAGCAGAGGTTGGGTGTCATTCGCTTGATGATGGCTGCGATCAAGCAGCGTGAAGTGGATGACAGGGTCGAGTTGGGGGATCAAGAGGTGGTCGGTGTGCTTGATCGGATGGTCAAGCAACGACGCGAATCCATTGCTCAGTATGATGACGCCGGGCGGTCTGACCTCTCTGCGGTGGAAAAG
>JBIIEQ010000055.1:0-23479 GCA_044237765.1 Methylococcaceae bacterium
TCGGCTTGATCAACGAGAAGGCCAACACCATCAGCAGTGTCACCACCACCATCACCAAGATTGCCGACCAGACTAATCTCCTCTCCCTGAATGCCTCGATCGAGGCCGAGAAGGCCGGGGAATATGGCCTGGGCTTTGCCGTGCTGGCCCGGGAAATCCGTCGACTGGCTGATCAGACTGCCGTCGCCACGCTCGATATCGAGCAGATGGTCAAGGAAATGCAGGACTCCGTCACCGGCGGCGTCATGGAGATGGACAAGTTCTCCGAACAGGTCAGCCGCAGTGTCAGCGACACCCACGACATCAGTCTCCGCTTTGGCGAGATCATCCAGCAGATTCAGGCCCTGTTACCGCAGTTTGATGCCGTCCACGAAGGCATGCGCTCGCAGTCGGCCGGTGCCAAGCAAATCCGCGACTCGATGGTCAGCCTGACCGACAGCGTCAGGGTCTCGGCCCAGGCCCTGGATGAAACCACCCATGCGACGCAGCGACTGGAAGGGGCGATTGATGAACTGAGGAATGAGATCTCCGCCTTCCGTTTGAATTGAATCACGCGCAGTGGTTGGCAAAACCACGAAAATTAAGCTTAGACGGGGAAAAGAGTCACACAACAGGTCACCCCGGCCGATTTCAAGCCCTGCGTCTTCGCATGGAGGCGATCATCACGTCGTAATGCCAACCACCCTGCCCGGTTTCTTCATCCCAGAAATGTTCGCGGACATAGTCAACAAATTCCGCCTCGTCGGGCATAGCCGAAAAAGCACCGTCATCCCGATCGCAGAGCATCAATCTTGCAATATCTAGGGTCTCCTCGAAATGGGTGGTCACAAATGATCCGGGGACGCGATCGAGGGTGTAGTTGAACTCCCCGTGCCCGGATATGAGGGGCTGGAGTTGTTCGACCAGATTGAAGCGGGGCGCCCCGAAGTGTTCGAGCATCCGATTGCAGCCCGAGTTCGGATCTTTCAGCATCATCAGAAGAACGCCCCGCTCTGAGAGCTGACGGGCTGCCCTCAAGGCACAGGCAGCCCATTGATGGTCAGGTAGGTGATAGAAGACGTGACTGATAATCGCCACATCGACCGGACAACGGGGTATGTATCCGCTCAAAGTGCCGTCGACCATCAACGCATCGGGACATTGCCTGGCAAGGCAGGCCCGAAACACGGGGCTGGGCTCGACTGCCGTGACATGATCGAAATGCGCCAATAGCCAGGCGGTCAAATCGCCGCTGCCCGCACCCCAATCCACGGCATGCGAGTCCCGGGGGTAGCCATGCAGAACCTCCTGAAGATAAGCATGCACATGGGTTCTCTCGCCCGAACACTTCAGCAACGCCGCGAAAGCGCGTTCGTAATCTTTATCCCCCCACCCGAACCTATGCAGCTTGCCGCTATTAGCTGGACACATCGCACTCATCGCCGTTGAGCAAAGACGCAAAGATGATTGGCCACGCGCCGCTCATGGCCAAATGGCGGACCGCTTGGGCGGTTGAGCAATTCCGGCTTGCCAGTTGCACCCTCCATCACCAGGGTCGTGCTGCCGCCGCCATCCAGGTTTAGCGCGTGGTAGGCGCCCAATCGCCGCATCCACTCGGCGGTTTCCGCCGTTGTCAGCCCTTCGCTGTAACCAGGCTGGCGACCATCCGCCGTCATCAGCAGCAAGTAGCGCCCATCCCGGCTGACACCCACCGCCGTGCGTGGATGCAGATCCGCCATACCACCCCGGTTCTTGCCGTTGACCAGCAGCGCGTAATAACCGCTCAACCCGTTGAGGGCATGGCGGGTATTCACCGGCGCGCGGGCAATCCAAGCCCGGCGATCGGTCCCGATCAGCAGGGCATCCCAGCGGTTGGGGGGTGAATAGCGATTCCCTCGAGACAGGGAAAGTCCGAGGACATCCATGGGGTCCCCCCGGTTTTCGGCATACGAATCAAACACGGAACCATTGATGGCAATCTGGCATTTGAACTCGACGAGAAATTCGGAGGTACTGCGGGCACCCACATCCTTGGGTGCCGCGCCATTGGAGGGCGTCACCAGAAAGTCGATGCCGCTGGCGTGCGAGTCGACACGCATCGCCCGTATTTGCAAAGGCCGAGGGATCTCCGCCGAGGCTTCCAATCGGTCAACTCCCTGAAAAACGGGTATCCAGCGGGACAAGCGAGCATGTTTCACCGATTCGGTGGGTTCGGCCTGAACACTGTCGGTGACTTTGCCGGTACTACCCTGGATTGTCTGCGACCACCCCACCGGGGCGACCACACACAGCGCGCACAGACCAAAGATGCTTCGAAGCCTCATTCACTGCCTCGATGCCCGGGATACTGCCGACAATTCCGCTGGAAACATCTTTCAACCTCGGCCAAATATTCTCTGCATCAATGTCCTGGAGTCATTCTGAATGACTGATTTCGATGCGGCCTCTGCCTTGGCTTCTGCCTCGGCCAGCAGGCGGCTCAGGGGACTTTCCTCCTCCGCCTGCCAGGATTGCAGGGGCTCAAACTGCAGCCCCAACAACTCACTGAACGCTGGGAATACGCTGTTTTCGATCAGGCTTTTTTCCTGTCCCTGCAGATGCCGGAAGTACACGTCCTTCTCCTCGATCAGGAAGGGAGATGCTTCCGAAAACTCATTTAAAGGCAAATCGATCAACATCTCGAAGTTGGAACCGAGCCGCGTTTGCAGGGCATTCGGATCGAGCTTACCCAACCGCCGCAAGGCCGAGTTGGGCACGCCAGGATCGCGGTCGATGATGAAGGTCAGTGTCAGGTAACCGCTGCTGTCCGCACGTTGAAAGGCCGATACCTTGACAACCCCCTCCAACGGGACTGTTCCGGATTTTACAAACCCGGCAAACCCGATCATGTGCTCATTCGCCTTGGAGGTCAGCACCGCCCCCATCAAGTCATAAGACTCTTCCATTCCGCGCAACCTCCGTCCGGGTAGATATCACTCTGAAGCCACTCTGATCAGTATGCTGGGCAAGCTGTACGGCGACAAGCCATACACGTCCCTTTTCAACGTCGGCTTGATCAGCCCGCATAACCCGAAAACTCGTCCTGGCCCGCCTCCATCAGCGATTCCATAACCGCCTGGAATTGATCTCTAAGCCAACGATGCGCTGGATCGACCGTCATCGATCGGTGCCAGATCATGTAGGAATGAAGTACCGCCGAGTCTAATGGGGCGGGGACAGGATAATGCTCGACCCCATAGTGCTGCCGCATGGTTTCGGCCAGCAGCGCCGGGGTAACCGTAATGAGATCAGAGGACTCCAGAACCAGGGGCAGCAACATGGCATTGGGCACTTCCATGGCCGGTTGCCGACAAACCCGATCCAGGAATTCATTGAATACCGGATCGTCCGTCCTGATTGTGGACACAATGGCCACTACCATACGTTCCGCCAGCAGTTCGTCCATCGTGGGGTCCGCCTTGATCCGGGGATGATCCTTCCGAGCGACCACCCTCAATCGGGTTTTCCAGGTCATGGGCTGTTCCAAGACATCGTCCTTGAAGCGCGATGCGTTAAAGGCCAGATCCACCCGGTGCTCCCTTAGCAGCCCCGGAATCTCTTCACCGGGATCGATGGAGCGGAGAACCAGACGAATATGGGGCGCCAATGCACTGATACGCTGAAACAGCTTTACCCCCAGCAGCGCACCGCCCCCGTAATCCAATGCGACCACAAAGGTGCGCTGACTGGTCGCGGGATCAAAGGTGCTTCTCTCCGCTAGCTCCGCTCGGATCAATTCCAGCGCCTGGTGCACCCGCTGATAGAAACCATCTGCCTGGCCAGTCGGAGTCAGCCCCTTGGAACGTCCCTGAAACAACCTGTCTCCCACCAGATGGCGTAACCGCCCCAGCGCGTGACTGATGGCGGGTTGTGTCATGCCCAGCCGCTCCTCGGCGGCTTTCACCTGGCTTTGCTCCTCATAGACCGCCTCGAACACTGTCAGGAGGTTCAGGTCGACACTGCGTAGATTAATTTCATGCATTTCAAATGTGCCTTTTGTTCATTGGATTCGTGACCGTTGTACCCCTAAAGTTTTGCGCATGGCGATAAGCGCCAAATCCCGTTAAAACGGCCTCATTCCCATTCTTCAACGGATCGTTAGAAAATCAGGGTGACTTGTATGAAAACCATGAGAAAAAAACTAATTGCCTCCTTGCCCGTCATCACTGCCCTCAGCTTTGGGGTGCAGACCGCATGGAGCGCCAGCCTGCCCGCCCCCGTCCCGCGCATCATTGTGAGCGCGGCCTCCAGCTGGGGTACCGCCGCCGATGGTTGGGCAGGCTATACCGGACAGTTGAATATCTGGGTACCCAGCGACATCACTGGCGGTTGGACTCTGACATTTCAGTCCGCGGAGCTCGGCAAACAAGTCGGCTCTGCCGCCTTCTGGAATACCACCGCCAGCTATGATGTGGCATCACAGACCTTCACTCTGGTCGGTCCGTCGTGGAATGGCGAGATCAAAGCCAACGAGATTCTGAGCATCGGGTTCAATGGGAGCGGGGTCCTCGACACCACCTTTGCCCTGAGTCACTGCACACTCAACGGCCAACCCTGTGCCGCATCGGTCATGACCACCCAGACAGCCCAACAAACGCTGAACAACCTCCAATCTACCGGTGTCAACGAGTCCCCGTCAGACACTTCGGCGGGAACAAGCCCCGACCCATCCACGCCGGACACAACGCCGCCACCGGCTTCCGATGCATCGGGGAGCCCGGCCATTGAAGCTCTGCTCTCGGTCAATAGCGCCTGGGAGGGTGGCTATGGCGGCCATATCACGGTCAAGAATCTCTCGGCAAATGCATTCCCGGCGGGTGCGTCCGGTTGGCAGGCCAAGGTCAAGTTTCCGGATCTCACCTCCGCCAGGGATGTATTCAAGAGCGGTCCATGGAATTTTCAGGTGGCCTTTGCGGAGGACGGCACAGTCACACTGAGCCCCGCCGCCTGGTCGGCGGCTCTGGCTTCGGGCGAGACGACCAGCAGCGGATTCAACGGAGGCTCGACGGCCAATCTGCTGAAGGCCGCCAGCACCGATGGGTCCGTGACCGTTCTGCTTAGCGCCTCGACTTCCACCAATACCAACACGGATACCCCCGTCACGCCCACCCCGGACCCGATTACGCCGCCCCCGGCTGACATCGCCGATAGCGGCCTGCCGACGGGTGTCGTCGATGGCGGGTTTCTCTTCAGCCCCTACAAGGATGTCACCATTTCCATGAACTGGAATACCAATGTGATGTCCACCAAAGTCAGCGGCACCCTGGCTCCCTTGCTGAATGTACTGCCCGGCAAAGTCCCCGCCGTGACCTGGGCTTTTGCGACGGGTGAATGCGGCCAGGAAAGCTGGGCCGGCATCAAGCCGAACGCCCTGGTCGCCGCCAATGTTCAGAGCTTTGTCGACCACAACACCGATTACGTGATCTCCACCGGCGGGGCAGCGGGTGCTTTCACCTGCTCGACCCCGGAAGGCATGCGGACCTTCATCAACCGGTATACCTCGAGGAATCTGGTGGGCGTGGATTTTGACATTGAAGCGGGACAGTCGGTTGCCGCTATCAACAGCCTGATTCAACAGGTCAAGGCCGTCGGAGCGGATTATCCCAATCTTCGCTTCAGCTTCACTCTCGCAACGCTGGGCTCCACGAATGGCCAGTCACTGTCAGCCCCCTACGGTGATCTGAACGCGACCGGATACAACGTCATTCAGGCGCTGAAGAACAACCCGCTGAGCAACTACACCGTCAACCTGATGGTGATGGATTACGGCCCGGCAAGCACCGGTGTTTGCGCGCTGAATAGCTCCGGCCTCTGTGACATGGGTCAAACCGCCATTCAAGCCGCCAAGAAGCTGACGGCCCGCTTTGGCATCCCCTCCGAGCGGATTGAGTTGACCCCAATGATCGGCGTGAATGATGTCAGGGACGAACTGTTCTCGCTCGAGGACACCGACACAATGATTGCATGGGCAAAGGCCCACCAGCTGGCTGGCGTCCACTTCTGGTCGGTCGACCGGGACACGCCTTGCCATCAGGAATCTGCCTCGCCCATCTGTAGTTCCGTGTCCACGGTTCCCGCCTGGGGATGGACCCAGCGGTTCACCGCCGCACTGGGACTCTAATCGCTAGCGGACATTTCGCGACCGGCACGAAACCGCCGGTCCTTGCACCATCACTGACCCCGCTTCGGCGGGGTTTCTGCTGGGAAGAGACATGCCTTGAAAACCAAAACCTCGGAACAATCGTCGAGCATCGCGATTTCATCCATGAGCTCATGACTAACCCGCATCCGTACGGATTCACTTAAAATCCCCCCTCAACAATCACCATGTGGACCCAGCGATGCCTGTCAGTTTTAACGCTTACCATAAGATGCAGCGCCTCCCTGACTTTCCCGTCGAGGACGTCAGTGAGTGCCTGAAAGAGGCGGATACGTTTGTATGGTTGACCCTCACCGATCCGACGGAAGCAGAACTCCTCAAAATACAGGACGAGTTCGGGTTGCATGAACTGGCCATCGAAGACGCCACCTCGCCCCACCAGCGAGCCAAGCTGGAGGAATACGATGACGCCCTGTTCCTGGTCATCCATACCGCCGATTTAGTCGATGCCGAAATTTGCTATCAAGAGCTGCATATTTTTGTCGGCAAGCAATTCGTCATCCTCATACAGAAGAAGAACCTGATTAATTACGATCGGGTGAAATCCCGATACGAGAACGCAAGAACCACTTTCAGGAAAGGGACGGGATATGTTCTTTACCTGATCCTGGACGCCCTGATCGACGAGTTGCTCGCGGTCGCGGCCCAATTACAGGATCAGCTAGACGAACTCGAAGAGAACATATTTGGCGAGGTACAGGATGACCTGCTGATCGAGCGGTTGTATGACCTCAAGCGCGAAGTCGCCCGACTCCATCACGCCGCTTCGCCGGTGGTAGACATTTGTTCGGCCCTGTCGCGACTTCACCGCGAAATCGTCACCAAAGAGCTGCGACCCTACTATCGCGATGTTCAGGATCACGTGGTCCGCATCGTCAAACACATGGAAATGCTGCGCGATGCGCTGTCCGACGCCATGCAGGTCAACCTGGCATTGTTCACTTTCCGCCACACCGAATTCACCGTCCGGCAAAACGAAGTAGTCAAGCGACTCGCCGGTTGGGGTGCGATTCTGGCCATTCCGACCATGTTGTTCAGCATGTATGGCATGAACTTCAAATACATGCCGGAGCTGGAGTCACCTTATGGCTATCCCATCGTTCTGGGCATCACGCTGGTTGGCTGCGCGCTACTCCATGTGCGCTTGAAACGCGCCGGCTGGCTGTGAAACTGATTCACACCCGGCGATGAGTGGGGCAAGAGAGCGCAAAAAATCGCCCCGGCGCTTTGTTAGACTCTCGACTACATCATTCCCGGCGCCAGCATGCGCCACCGACTCAACACCAGGATACCCATGACGCAAAAAACTGGCGTACTACTCATCCAACTCGGCACCCCGGACAGTCCCTCCACGCTCGATGTCGCCAAATATCTGGGGGAGTTCCTCAATGATCCCCGTGTGGTCGACCTGCCCTGGCTGGCACGCAAGCTGTTGGTCAACGGCATTATCGTGCCGTTCCGCTCACCGAAATCGGCAAAGATTTACAAGCAGTTGTGGGCGCTTGGCGGCGGCAAATCGCCTTTGCTGACCTATTCAGAGCGGGCGAGGGAGCTATTGCAGGCACGGTTCGGCGGCGAGGTCGTCGTCGAGATGGCCATGCGCTATCAGAACCCGTCCATGGAAAGCGTGCTCGAACGGATGCGACTGGCGAACTATTCACGCATCATTCTGATTCCGCTGTTCCCGCACTATGCGAGCGCCTCGACCGGCTCTGCCATCGCCAGGGCCATGGAGATCATCCAGAGCTGGTGGGTGATTCCGGAAATCAGTACGGTGGCCCAGTTCTACGACCAGCCGGATTACCTGGACGCCGTGATCGACCGCGCCCGGAAATTCCATCTGGATGACTACGACCACATTCTTTTCTCCTATCACGGCCTGCCCGAACGCCAGGTCGACAAGGTGTATCCGGATGATCTCTGCAGCAACCAGCCTTGCGAAACCGAGCTGAACGACGCCAACCAGTTTTGCTACAAGGCGACCTGCTACGCAACGACCCGACTGCTCGCCGAACGCTTGGGCTTGGTGGAATCCCGCTACACCACCTGTTTCCAGTCGCGGCTGAACGGCAAGTGGATAGAGCCGTTTTCCGACAAGATCGTTGAGGAATGGGCAGAAAAAGGCGCCAGGAAACTGCTGGTTTTCAGCCCCGCCTTTGTGGCCGATTGCCTGGAAACGCTGGTCGAGATCGGCGAGGAATATCAGACCCTGTTCACGGCGAAAGGCGGCGAGAAAGTGCAACTGGTGCCCAGTTGCAACGATCATCCCCGGTTTATCGACGGCCTGGAAAAACTGGTCCGGGAACGGCTGCCTGGTTGAGCTGGCGGCGAACCCGGCTTTAAGGGCCTTGATAGCACCAGCGAAGCCAGGCGCTCAGATTGAACTCCGCTCGCACTGGGGCAACGTTCCTAAGATCACCCAGGGCCCGCATGCATCTCAGCGGAATGTGGGATTCCGGGACCAATTCGGGTTATAGGGATTGATGATGTCACCCCAACCGAATCGCCAACCGGTGAGTGCCTGGCGCCATCGCCTGACGCAGGGCAACCAGCGCGACTTCGACACCCCCCTCTCGATAGGGGTTATCAAGCCGGGTAAATGATAGCGGCGCGCCGTTGAGCTCCAACGCCACGGGACCGCTGCCCTTTTCGCCAACCTCGTAAGTAAGCTCGAACCGCGCGCCGGCGATATTCAGATTGATCTGCAAGCCATCCAGCGAGCGAGGCAGGACGGGATCGATCACCACACTGCTGCTGGAGGGCCGGATGCCGAACAGGCAGCGCAGGATGAGACTGGTGGCAATACCGGCACCGCTGGAGTAGACCCGCCAGCCGCCTTCCAGCTGAATTTCGCCATTCAGCGCCCGATCATATTCGTCATACGCCTGATAACGGTCACGAAAGGCCGCATCGGAGCTGGAGTAATAGCAGTTGGCCTGACGCCGCGAGGCCGGCGCAATCGATGACTGAAGATCGATCGGCACTGCCTTCGACAGCGCCGCAAAAAAGCCCTCGGCATCCCCAAAGTGCCAAAGCGCCTCGGCATAACGCAGGTGCGCGTGGGTGTACATGTTGCCGATTTCCCGCCCGAAAAAACTGCTGCTCTCGGCGCGCTGGAAGATGGTCATCGGCCCACCGCGATATACCATCGGCCGATCAAACAGATGGGCGCCATCCGGCCCATGCAGATGCTGGCGGATGACCGCAAGCTGGTGACCAGCCGCCTCAGGGCTGAGCATGTGATTGATGACGGCATGGACCATGGGCAGGAGGCTGTAGGACAGTCCGGTTTTCTGATCGCGGGGATGCAGAAGGTAGTCCACATTCCCACTCTCCTCGAAATAGGCATAACCCGTCGTCACCACCCCGTCCACCAGCAAATATTGGTGAAAATCAGCCAGTACGCTCTCCGCCATGGTTTCGAGCATGCCGGCCTCTTCGACCCGGCCAATACCTCCCAGCGCCTCGGCCAGTGTGGTCAACACCTGGTAATGCAGCGTCACCGTCCAGGCACTGCATAGCCGCTCACGCAACTCGGGATCGGCCGGCTGCAGCGAGTCATTCCAATCTCCATGCCCATAGGTGGCCAATTGCGTGCCGGGGATGACCCGCTGATGGATCAACTCCAGCGCCGTTTCGACATGCTGCCAGAGCGAAACCGGCTCCTCGGCATCCGGATTACCCTGAAAAAAGGGCACCCTTTCCTTAAGTATCGCGGCGTCGCCGGTCGCATTGAGGTACTGGGCCAATGCAAGTAACGGCCAGAAAACGATGTCGCCATGGGAATCGCCGGGGCGGATATTGCGCTCGCGCTCAAAGAACATGAACCACTGCGGCCAGTCACCATCGGGGTTCTGCTGACGGAATACGCGCAGCAGCAAATCGCGGATCGGCGCGAACTGGCCGACCGCCATGAGAAACTCGACGGGACCCTGGGTGACATCACGGGTGCCCCAGCCACCGCCGGAGTACTGCTCCAGCCCCCGCGGGGCGAGGAAATGAATCAACGCGTTGTGCGCATACCAAGGCAGGATATCGGACATACGCCGCACTGATTCGGGCGCTGCCCGGGACAGCGATAGCCCGGCGGTGCATGCGTCCCAATAGGCATCCGCCGTGATCGACCGCGCCGCACCCGCCGGGACCAGATGCCCGGTAATTCTGAGACCCACGGCGCGGGCAGACTCCGTGATCAGACAAAGGAAGGGCTGTTGGCGGGACAGCCCATCTCTGAACAGCAGCTCATCCCCACCGATCTGTTCCAGCGCCGTGCCCGGCTGAGGTTCAATGCGGAAGCCGCCTTCGGGGAAACGTCGGCCGACATCACTGTCTGCCTCGGCCCGCACGAAAACCGCCAGCCCCTGGCGCTCATAAATCACCGGCCGTGCCTCGGCGCCATCATCGCCGTTTAGTGCGACATGATGAGAAATCAGGCAGCGCAATGGCGCGCCTTCCACAACTACAATATCCAGCGTCAATTCATGACGATCGGTCGCTGCTCCGCTCCGAACTTCCAGCAACCCGCCTGCATGACGGTAAATCCAGCGGCAGGATTCCGGACTCATCTCGAAGACGGAAGGCAGATCCAGCCGCTGCCAACCCTCGGTGGTTTCGATAAAAATACGCTGTCCATGCGAGCGAAACAGACCGAGGTAACTGTGCGTGGTGGACAGGAAGCGATTGATGCTGACGTGGCCCTGGGTGACCATTGAATGAAAGACGCCGCCCATCCAAGCGGTGGATGTCAGCGCGGACTCATCCGGCGTCAGTGCGCCGCCGGTTCGCAGGATATGCCCGTGCGGCCGAAGCACGGCAAGCTCCTTGGCCTTCAAGACGACATGACAGCGACGACCGGCAAAGAAAGACAGCAAGGTGTCGCCCTCGTGCTCTTCATGGTGCCGATCTGACCCGAACAGCCGTTCAATCTCTGCCCCATCGAGGGCGGCAGCCGTCAGCACCGGGCAGTCGGTGAACCCGCTCGGGCTAGGTGGATTTTCGGTGCCGACATCCGCAGAGGCCCTTGCCAATCGTTCTGGTAAGGCCAGCGCACGATCGACAAAGCCGAGATCGATCATCGAGGTGGCCGCCGGATGATGCTCTTCCAGCCAGCCAAAGAAACCGTTCTGGATGGTCTGTCCCGGCGCGAGCGTGAGAGCCGCATCCTGGATCGCCGCCATGGCATGTTCATGCTGCTGACGCTGACCCGGCAACCCATTGGCGATGCCCTCCGGCGAATGATTTGCCCGACGCGACAGTCCCACTACTTGCAGGGCGTCGGTCGCATAACTGACGCCGTTGCCCAGGGAACCGATCACGCACCAGGGGTTGCGCCCACCCACCGACTGATTCTGGCGGGTCGCAATGACCACTCCCTGCTGCGGATGGACCAGCGGCGCATGATCCAGGTATTGGCTGACGTAATACTCATTTTGTCGAATCGCTCCATAGGCAGCGACAGCCAGATCCTGGACATGGATCAGATCGACCTGGATAGTCTCGGTCCCGGCATTTTCCAGCGTCACATGCCAGAACCAGGCCGGGGCAGACTCGGCCAGCTGCAGCGTCACGCCATAGCGGATGTCTCGCCACACACCGCTCGCCGAAAACCCTTGCGCGTTCGCCGAGAAGGTGGACGGGCTCTCCGGCCCCAGCAGCGGGATAAAGTCCGTCGTGGCGCCCAACCGTCGCAAATAGATATTGGCCGGCCCACCCTCCAGCTCATTCCCCGGAAAAAGATTGAGAATGATGTCCTTGTAATCCAATCGATAGAGCGAGCCATTGCGATTGATCCGGGCACTCAGACCAGAGGCACTGTCGAGTCGGAAAGGTGACTGAGAAATGGGTTGGCTCATGAGGACTTCCTGCGGAAAAGGACTGGGAAATGACTGATACGACGTATTGCCGGGAAGGGTTATCATAGGCCCAGACCGACTTTCACTGAAGCGACCTTGCCTGCAAAAGGTAACAATATCGGCTTCGGCTGTCACAAATCGCAATTGAAATCCGATCCGGACACGCTCATGGATATCGAAGAGCAGGCTCTCATCTTCGGCCCGTCGACACATGGCCAACTCTGAGTCCATACAGTCCTTCTGCCAGCACCGTTTAATCAGCGGGATGGTCGCCTGTCTCGTTGTCATACTGAGCGGATGCGATCAGACACCCTCCCCGCCCACTGATCCGCAGGCTAGACAAGCCACCGCCAGTGCTCAGGCACCGGTTCCCCCGCCCCCAGTTGAAGTTCAGGGCGTCATCCAGCGCGATGTGCCGGTATTTCAGGAGTGGGTGGGCAGTCTGGACGGCATGGTCAACGCACAGATACGCGCACAGGCCACCGGCTACCTGATTCGGCGCAACTATGAGGAAGGCCAGGTCGTCAAAAAGGACCAACTCCTTTACGAAATTGACCCCCGAACGTTCCGGACAGTTCTGGACAGCGCGCTCAGCACCCTCGCTCGCGAGGAGGCGCTGCTGAAAACCGCCCGACTGGATCTCGACCGCATCCAACGCCTGCTGCCGGAACGCGCTGTGAGCGTGCGCGATCGCGACAATGCGCTGGGTCGAGTGGCCGCCGGCGAGGCGCAGATCCTGACCGCCAAGGCGGCCATAGAATCCGCACGGTTGAACCTGAACTTCACCCAAATTCGTTCACCGATCACCGGCATCGCCGGACTCTCGACCGCCCAACTCGGCGACCTGGTGGGCCCGGGAAGTGCCAATAACTCGGCCTTGACGCTGGTGTCTCAGGTCGACCCGATCCGAGCCTATATCCCGATCAGCGAGCAGGATTACATGCGCTTCGCCCGCAAGGGCCCCGGGCAAGCATCCCCGACACTGGAGCTGATCCTGGCCGACGGTAGCCATTTTTCACAACGCGGCAAATTCTATTTTGCCGACCGACAGGTCGACACCACCACCGGCACCATCAAGGTGGCGGCCCTGTTCTCAAATCCGGGCAACATCCTGCGACCGGGCCAGTTCGCGCGAGTCCGGGCCTTGTTGCGCCATAAACGCGCCGCACTCCTGGTGCCGCAGCGGGCCGTCTCGGAATTGCAGGGTGGATATCAAGTGGCGGTGGTCAACGCCGATGCCACCATCGATATCCGCAAGGTCAGACCCGCCGAACGGGTGGACTCGCTCTGGGTGATCGACGAAGGGCTCAAGCCCGGAGACACCGTGGTCACCGAGGGCGTGCAAAAAGTCCGGCAAGGGCTAAAAGTATTACCCAGCCCCGCCGGAGCGGATAGCGGCAAGCCGGTCCAGCCACCCACTCCCGGCAACCGCCGCTGAGCGACCGTTGTCCAGCTTCTTCATTCACCGGCCCATCGTCGCCATCGTCATTGCCATATTGATGGTGATGATCGGGGTGGTCTCCATGCTGGGACTGCCGACCGCGCAATTTCCCAATATCGTTCCGCCGGAAGTCCAGGTCAGCACGACCTACACCGGCGCGGACGCCGTGACCGTCGAGCAATCGGTCGCCACGCCGATCGAGCAGCAGATGTCTGGCGTGGACCACATGAACTACATGTACTCGGTCAACGCGAATGACGGCTCGATGACACTGCGGGTCAACTTTGCGGTGGAAACCGACCCCAACACTGACCAGGTCCTGGCGCAGATGCGCAAATCGCAGGCCGACTCGCAGGTGCCTGCGGACGTTCGCAACTTCGGCATCAACGTGCAGAAATCGACGGCCTCGCCGCTGATCATGTTCGCGCTCTACTCGCCGAACGACGCCTACGACAACGTCTTTCTGGCCAATTACGCCTACATCAACATCAACGACCAGATGACTCGGGTTGCCGGCGTCGCCAGCGTCACGGTGTTTGGCGCCGGCAAATATGCCATGCGCATCTGGGTGAAGCCGGATCAGCTGGCCAAGCTCAACATCACCATCCCGCAGATCGCCGAGGCGATTCAAAGCCAGAACCGGGTCAATCCCGCCGGCCAGATCGGCAGCGAGCCGGTGCCGCCGGGCCAGGAGTTCACCTACTCGGTGCGGGCCCAGGGTCGGTTGGAGACCGAACAGGAATTCGGCGAGATCATCCTGCGTGCGAACCCGGATGGCTCGATGGTGCGCGTCAAGGACGTGGGCCGTGTGGAACTGGGGGCTCAGACCTACAATATGATCGGTCGACTGAATGGCAAACCCGCCGCCCTGATTGCCCTCTATCAGTTACCCGGCAGCAACTCGCTGGAAGCCGCCGAAGGTGCCCGCCAGATGATGGAGACCTTGAAGCAGCGCTTTCCGCCGGGCCTGGATTATCTGGTGGCGCTGGATACCACGCTGGCGGTCAGCGAGGGCATCGATGAAATCGTGCAGACCCTGTTCGAGGCGCTGGCGCTGGTCATCCTGGTGGTCTTTCTGTTCCTGCAGGGCTGGCGCGCAACGCTGATTCCCCTGCTGGCAGTCCCAATCTCGCTGATCGGCACCTTCGCCTTCTTTCCGCTGCTGGATTTTTCCATCAACACCCTGTCTCTGTTCGGGCTGGTTCTCGCTATCGGCCTGGTGGTAGACGATCCCATCGTGGTGGTAGAGGCCGTCGAGCATCACATCGACGAGGGCCTCAGCCCCAAGGAAGCGACCCTCAAGACCATGAGGGAGGTCACGGGCCCTATCTTCGCCACCTCGCTGGCACTGATCGCGGTCTTCCTGCCCACCGTGTTCATTCCCGGCATCACCGGTCGCCTTTATCAACAGTTCGCGGTGACCGTGTGCGTTGCCGTCGCCATCTCCACTTTCAATGCGTTGACGCTGAGCCCGGCACTGTCGGCCCTGCTGCTGCGGCCGAAGGTGCGTGGTCACGGCCCCCTGCAAAAATTCTACGACGGCTTCAACTGGATATTCGGCAAAGCCACCGGCGGTTACGTCAGCGTCTGCTCGCTGTTGATTCGTCGCAGCCTGATCAGCCTGCTGTTCCTGGTCGGGCTGACCCTGGCGGCTGGGGGACTGAGCAAGCTGATACCCGGTGGATTTCTCCCGGAGGAGGACCAGGGCTACCTATTCGCGGGCATTCAGCTGCCGAATGCGGCCTCGCTGCAGCGCACCGAGCAGGCCGCCCGCAAGGTCGAGGAAATTCTGGGCCGGACGCCGGGTGTAGCCAGCTACGCCTCCGTCATTGGCTACAGCATGCTCAGCCAGGTCACCAACACCTACAGCGCCTTCTTCTTCATCGCACTCCAGCCCTGGTCCGAGCGGCAGACGCCGGAATTGAAGGCTGCTGCCATCACGGCGCACCTGAACCGCGAATTCGCCGGCATCCCAGACGCCATGGGTTTCGCCTTTCCGCCACCCGCGATTCCGGGCATCGGCACCTCGGGCGGTGTGACGATGGTGCTGGAGGATCGCGCCGGACGCGACATCGCCTTCCTCTCGGAAAACACCCAGAAATTCATCCAGGCCGCGCGGGCGCGACCCGAACTGGCGACGGTCAGTACCACCTTTTTGCCGACGGTGCCGCAGGTGTATGTGGATGTCGATCGCGACAAGGTGCTGAAACAGGGCATCAATCTGGCCGATGTCTACAGCACGCTGCAGAGCTTCATGGGTTCAGGCTTCATCAATTACTTCAACCGCTTCGGGCGGCAGTGGCAGCTGTATATCCAGGCCGAAGGGGAATACCGCAACGATGCCAAGCAACTCAACCAGTTTTATGTCCGCAACAAGGAAGGACAGATGGTGCCGCTGGACGCCCTCACTCGGGTGAATACGCAACTGGGACCGGAGTTCACCCTGCGCTACAACCTGTATCGCTCCGCCCAGATCAATGCCAGCGCCAGACCGGGATTCAGCTCGGCACAAGCCATGAAGGCATTGGAGGCGGTGTTCGCCGAAACCATGCCGCCCGAAATGGGTTACGACTACCTGGGCATGAGCTACCAGGAGCAGCAGGCGCAAAAGGGAATTCCCGTAGGCGTGATATTCGCCTTTGCCATTGCCTGCGTATTCCTGATTCTGGCCGGTCAGTATGAAAGCTGGAGCCTGCCGTTCAGTGTCCTGCTCGGTACCCCGATCGCCATCTTTGGCGCGTTCGTCGGGTTATGGCTGGGCCACTATGAAAACAACCTCTACGCCCAGATCGGTCTGGTCATGCTCATCGGTCTTGCCGCCAAGAACGCCATTCTGATCGTCGAATTCGCCAAGTCGGCCACCGAACAGGGCCTGAGCGCCCGGGATGCAGCCCTGGAGGCGGCCCGACTGCGATTGCGGCCGATCCTGATGACGGCGCTGTCCTTCCTGCTGGGCTGTATCCCGCTGGCCACCGCCAGCGGCGCGGGCGGACTGTCCCGACGCATCATGGGTTACACGGTGATCGGCGGCATGACGGCCGCTACGCTGATTGCGATATTCCTGATCCCGGTGACCTTCTACGTGGTCGAGCGGCTCGCCAAACGCCAGCCACCCGCGACCGACTCCGGAATGGCATAAAGACAGCCCGATGGCTCTTCCCCTCAACGGCAAACTCAAGCTCCGCCTAGGCCTGGTGATGATCGCGCTGACGGTTTCCGGCTGCTGGAAGGTCGGCCCGGACTTCGAACAGCCACAGGTAGCAACACCCAAAAACTGGCGCTTTGCCTCCAGCGCGGTGCGCGAAACCACCAACCTCGAATGGTGGCGACTGCTGGGCGACCCGGCTGATCGATGACGCGGTCATGAACAACCTCGACCTCAAGATCGCTGTCGCCAATGTCGAGCAGTTCATGGGCCGTTATGGTTCGACCCGGGCAGACCTGTTTCCGCAGATTTTCGGCACGGCGCTGTACGAGCGACGCCTGATCAGCGGCGCCGAATCGGGCACCGTGAACGACCTGCCATTTCAGGATCGCGATCATGCCGTGCTGGGTGGGCAACTGACCTGGGAGCTGGATGTCTGGGGCCAGTTGCGCCGGGCCAAGGAGGCCGCGAGCGCCGATCTCTTCAGCCAGGTGGCCGCGCGTGATGCCGTTGTACTGACCGTCGCGTCACTGGTTGCCCAGACCTATATCAACCTCCGCGCCCTCGATATCACGTTGGAGGCCACGCGCGGCATCATCGGTACCCTGGAGGAGGAAACACGCATTGCCCAGACCCGTCTCGACATGGGCTACAGTTCCGAAATCGAGTTGACCCAGGCTCAGACCGAACTGGAACGGCGCAAGGCGCTACTGCCGGCCTTCGAGCAGCAGGTTGCCGAAACCGAACATGCCTTGAGACTGCTGCTGGGCAAGAATCCGGGGCCGATCCCGCGCGGCCGGACGCTGAACGAATTGTCGATTCCGGCGACGCCGGCGGGCCTGCCCTCCGATCTATTGCGGCGCCGCCCCGACATCCAGCTGGCGGAGCAGACTCTCGCCGCCGCGACCGCCCGCATCGGCGTAGCCCAGGGGGAATACTTCCCGAAAGTCGTGCTGACCAGCATGGGCGGGCAAGCCGCGCAGAGTCTGGACCAGATGTTCATGCCCGGCGCCAATTTCTGGTCCGTGGGCCTGCAGCTCGTCGGCCCCATCATCACCGCGGGCAAGATCGCCGGCCAGGTGCAGTCGGCGGAGGCGGTCCAGCGGGCCGCGCTGGCCAACTACCAGCGCGCCATCATCACGGCTTTCCGGGACTTCGAGGACGCCCTGATTGCAGGCCAGAAAGCCCGGGAGCGGCGCACTTATCAGGCGCGACGTGTGGAGTCGGTGAGAAATTATGTCCGCCTCTCGAAGCTGCAGTTCGATGAGGGTTACACACCCTATCTGGTCGTGCTGGATTCCCTGCGCCAGCTTTACGATGCCGAAATCGATCTGATCAAGGCCAGCAACGACGCCTTTGTGGCCGCCATTCAGGCCTACCGGGCCATGGGCGGGGGGTGGATCATCGGCGCCCAACGCAAAGCCGCCACGCCGCAACCCCGCGATGCCAGCATTTTCCCCTGACCGGCAGGACACGACAGGCTCCTTGCAGGGTCGGCATGGGATCTGCCGACCCGGATTCATGACCGTTAGTTTCATCGAAGCCGACCCGAAAAATCGCCGGTTCACTCATTAACCCTTCAAGCAGAAAGGTAAACCATGTCAGAACTTCAAGGAATCAGCCCTTTGGGTTATAGCCATTCGACCATTCCGGGCGCCCCGCTCTCGACCGAGGAATACCGGGGCATCGACGCCTTCTGGCGGGCCTGCAATTATCTGGCGTTGGGCATGATCTACCTGCGGGATAACCCGCTGCTACGACAACCGCTACAGCCCGACCAGATCAAGAACCGACTGCTGGGCCATTGGGGGGCGAGTCCAGCCCTGTCGTTTGCCTACACTCACCTTAACCGGGTGATCCGCCAGCATGATCTCGACATGATTTTTCTCGCTGGCCCGGGTCACGGGGCGCCCGGAGTACTGGGTCCGGTCTATCTGGAAGGCAGCTATTCGGAAATTTATCCGGACAAGAGCCTCGACGAGGAAGGTCTGCTGGCATTTTTCCGGCAATTCTCCTTTCCCGGCGGCATCGGCAGCCATTGCACCCCGGAGACGCCCGGCTCCATCCATGAGGGCGGCGAACTGGGTTATGTGCTGTCGCATGCCTGCGGTGCGGCGTTCGACAATCCGGATTTGATCGTGGCGGCCGTGGTCGGCGATGGCGAGGCGGAGACCGGCCCGCTGGCCACCTCCTGGCACATCAACAAGTTCCTCAATCCCGAACGCGACGGTGCGGTACTTCCGATCCTCAATCTGAATGGCTACAAGATCAACAATCCGACGCTGCTGGCACGCATCGGCCATGACGAACTGAAGCAGCTTCTCGAGGGCTACGGTTGGGCACCCTGTTTTGTCGAGGGCTCGGAACCCGAAGCCATGCATCAGGCCATGGCCGCGACTCTGGATCACTGCATCGCGGAAATCCGGAAAATCCGGCAAGCCGCCCGGACCGGCGGCCCGATCAGCAGACCGCATTGGCCAATGATCGTCTTGCGCAGCCCCAAGGGCTGGACGGCGCCGGCCGAAGTCGACGGCCACCAGCTCGAAGGCTCCTGGCGCGCCCATCAGGTGCCGATGGCGGATGTGAAGAAAAATCCGACTCACCTCCAGCTGCTGGAAACCTGGATGCGGAGCTATCGGCCGGAAGAACTCTTCGATGCACAGGGCGCCCCGATAGCGGCCATTCGGGACATGGCCCCGAAAGGCGACCGGCGCATGGGATCAAACCCGCACACCAATGGCGGCCGCCTGAAGAAGGCGCTGAGGTTGCCCGACTTCCGCGACTATTGCATCGCGGTCGACCCGCCCGGCCAGATCGAGGCCGGAAATACCAAACCGCTGGGCATATTCCTGCGGGATGTGATGCTGGACAACCTGAAGAACTTCCGGGTGTTCGGGCCGGACGAAAACACCTCGAACAAGCTGGATGCAATTTACGAGGTGTCGAAAAAGCTCTGGATGGAATCGTATCTGCCCGAGGACAGCGATGGCGGCGAACTCGCCATCGATGGCCGGGTGATCGAAATGCTCAGCGAGCACACGCTGGAGGGGATGCTGGAAGGCTATCTGCTGACCGGACGCCACGGCTTCTTCTCGACCTATGAAGCGTTTGTGCACGTCATTGACTCGATGTTCAATCAGCACGCCAAGTGGCTGTCGATCTGCAACCATCTCTCCTGGCGCTCGCGCGTCGCTTCGCTGAACCTGCTGATCACCTCCACGGTCTGGCGGCAGGATCATAACGGCTTTACCCACCAGGACCCGGGCTTCCTGGATGTGGTCGTCAACAAGAGCGCGGCAGTCACCCGCATCTATCTGCCTCCTGACGTCAACTGCCTGCTGTCGGTCGCGGATCACTGCCTGCGCAGCGAGAATTACGTCAACGTCATCGTCTCGGACAAGCAGCAGCACCTGCAATATCTGGACATGGACGCCGCCATCGCCCACTGCACCAAGGGTCTCGGCATCTGGGACTGGGCCAGCAACGATCAGGGGACTGAGCCGGATGTGGTGATGGCGGCCGCCGGGGATATTCCTACCAAGGAAGCCTTGGCCGCAACGGCCATGCTGCGGGAGGATTTCCCGGACCTGAAGATTCGCTTCATCAATGTGGTGAACCTGTTCAAGCTGCAACCGGAATCAGAACATCCCCATGGCTTGAGCGATCGGGATTTCGACAGCCTGTTCACTACCAGCAAGCCGATCATCTTCAATTTCCACGGCTATCCCTGGCTGATCCATCGGCTCGCCTATCGGCGCAAGAACCACGCGAACCTTCACGTGCGCGGCTACAAGGAAAAAGGCAACATCAACACGCCGCTGGAGCTGGCGATCCAGAACCAGATCGACCGCTTCAGCCTGGCCATGGATGTCATCGATCGTGTGCCCAGCCTGCAGACAGCGGGCGCCCATGCTAAGGAACACTACCGCAACCAGCAGATTGCCTGCCGGCAATATGCCTATGAACACGGCATCGATAGCCCAGCAATCAATGCTTGGCGTTGGCCCGGCCGCTGAATGGCAACGGCCAGTCTCATTGCCCCGAAATCAATACGCGGCGCCGCGCGACCTACGAGTGCGGGGAAGTAGCGTCCGGATCCTTGGGACGCGCCACAAAGTAGTAGAGGGCGTGGGCAAAGGCAAAATAGAACAGAGCGAGGACAAAGGAGTTGGAGACCGGCAAACCATTCACCTCCGCATAGATTCGCGCGCCAAACCCCGTCGCCATGAAGGTGTAAGCCATCACCAACGCCTCAAGATAGCCGCCCTTCTGGTAACGCAGTGCCCAGAGGCCGATCTGCCCGATCAGGATATACCCGACGGCGAACAGCAGATTATTGCGGAGCGGGCCGAACATCCCTTCCTCGTCCGCGATCACGAGGTCGGGATCGTTAAAGGCGGCGATTCCGCAAAGAATCGAAAGCCAGACGGCAAAGTAGAAATGATAGGTGACAAGCTTTTTGATGTTCATGGTGGGGCAACCGGTGGTGACTGTAGTTTTATTTTATCCGCCCAAGGCGCGGCTACTTCGTGCCCGGCACACCACTGAAGTTCCCGCACCGACCCAGACCATCATCCGGGAAACACGCCCGGAACTTCGCACGCCATCCCCCTGTCCTACCGCCCGACTGCGAGAATTGATGATTCCCAGCCTGTTCTTTGGATTAGTTTTCATAACCCGGTTCCCCCCAACCGGGCACTTAACGCCCCGAAGCTGAAATCACTCGCTTCGGGGTTTTTTTTCGTCTTAACAATGACCTGAGTCGGGTAAACTTGCCCGCCTTCCGTCCGGCCAGTGAATATGACCGACCACGAAATCGCCAAATTGACCCCTCGTCAGCAAGAAGTCCTGGATTTGATGTGCCAGGGCATGCCGACGAAGTTGATCAGCAAAAAGTTGCACCTGTCCGCCCACACGGTGGCGGAATACCGCCATGTCATTTTGCAGCGCCTGGGTGCCGCGAATGTGGTGGAACTGGTCAACAAGATCAACAGAATCAGGGCAGAGTCGCGGCTCGAGGAAAACCCCGATCTTCGCTTGGCGCTGGATACCCCTCCCAAACTGCTGGTGGTGGAGGATGACCACTGCTATCGGGAACAGGTGGTCTCCGAACTTCAACAAGCAGGATTTCCCTGCCGGGGTGTCAGCTGTCTGACTGAAATGGAAAGTGCATTGAACCAGCTTGCGGCCGACATCGTGTTGCTTGACTTGAATCTGGGCGAGGAGGATGGCCTGGAGATGGCCAGCCTGCTGCGGGCATCTCACCGTTGCGGGATCATCATGATGACCACGCGCGGCATGGTCGAGCAGCGCATCGATGGCCTGGCGATGGGCGCGGATGCCTATCTGGTCAAGCCAGTCGACATGCGGGAACTGATCGGGGTCATCCGCAATCTGCATCGGCGACAGGTGGAATGGCGTTATGACCAGGGCTGACATCCGGCAGCCCGCCCCCAGTCGGGTAACGGCTGACCGGATGCGCCATTTTCTCGCCCGGCTGAGCCTTTTGATTCTGCTGAATTCATTCCTGGGCGTTTGCCCCGCCGACGAATCCCCACCCCCCAAGACCATCGACTCCCGTCAGGATCAAATCTGGCTGGACGGTCACCTGAGCTATCTGCGGGATCCAACGGGTGAGATGACCTTCGAGCAAGTTCGCGAAGCCGCTGAAAACGGTCGGTTTCAGCCCGCAAGATCCTGGAGCGTGCCGTCCGGTTATCTGGCCGGAAAACCCATCTGGCTGCAATTCGCCGTCGACTATCCGGCCAACCAGGACTCGACCTGGTGGCTACACATCGCCCCTGAGATGCTGGAGCAGATCACGGTGTACGCCGAGCAACCCGATGGGCGCTACACCATCCACCAGGGTGGCAGGCTGCTGCCGTTCAGACAGCGGGAACTGGAGACCATCACCCATGCCTTCCGCCTGGGGCCGGATCCCGGGGGCGTGAGGCGCTACTTCGTCCGCATTACCCTGAATCTCTCCATCAAGATCGAACCGTCACTCTGGCAAGAGAAGCCCATGATCAGCTTCATCACCCGTGTGAATGGAACCATAGGGGTCTACGTCGGCATCGTCCTTCTCCTGATGATCGCGGCGCTGTACCGCGTCATCCATTACCGGACACCGTGGGATATCGCTTATTTCGCTTACCTGCTCGGTTTCGAACTATTTCATCTCAACACGACCGGCCTCATTCAATCCTGGGGAATCACCGATAGCACACCCATTCGCTTCGGACTGATCCAGCTCGGCACCCTGATGACCGGCCTGAGTTACGCCGGGCTGACCCGCACGCTGATCGTCTGGCCCCCGGGGCGATCCCATTGGGTCCGGCAATCAATGCAATATGCGCTCGGCGGCTGGGCGCTGATTCTCCTGCTGACAATCGCCCTTTATCCCGACCATCTTGCCGACATCAACTTCATGGGGGCGGCATCCCTGCTGGTGATCTCGTTGCTGGCGGGATTGTGGGCATCCTGGAAAGGCTATCCGAATGCCCGGGCGCTCGCCTTGTGCTTCCTGCCATTTGTGCTTTATGTCGTTTTCTTCACCCTCAACCGCTTCATCGAGGGTTGGGATATTCACACCTGGACCCGCAACCGCATTGTCATGGGTACCACGCTGCTACACTTGATTCCTTTGTGGCTGCTGGTGCTGGGTCGCGACGCTCGAATGAGGCAGGCCCGGGAAAAACTGGAAGCCGAGGTCGCCAACCTGAAAAACGAAATGTCGAACACAACGCTCTTTCTCGGCATGCTGACACACGAACTCAGCCGACCCCTGCAGGCCCTGACCGGGCTGATCCGACCCAACCGTTCCAGGGAGGCCCGCGTCGATGACGCCCTGCGCCATCAACTGG
>JBIIEQ010000115.1:0-6624 GCA_044237765.1 Methylococcaceae bacterium
TAACCGAGTCATCTTATCTTTACTCACGGCGTATTCACTCCTCTCGTAGGCATTGATGACCTTGAAGACCATCAAGAATACGCCGCCTCCATCAGCTGCTCATCCACAACTTTTGAGCATAACTCAGGCCGATCGTTCAGCAACTAAACAGGATGAAGTTCGTGCGGAAGCCCTTGCACAGATACTGAATGCATTCGGCATCGGGTGCATTTCTCCACGAGAAATCGACCCATCGATTGTAAAGCTTGAAGGTGTTGTGTCCGCAGCAAGGGGGGCACTTGCTGATGCGAAATCTCTCGCTGAAAAAGTGGGACACCCACCGATTGATGATGCAAAAGCATCCATCGATGGCTTTCTGGCCCTCATTGCGGTTGCTCACTCAGCACCATCAGAAAATACACTCAAGTTCATGCATGACGGGCTCTTTGAGCCGTCAACGCGATATGCAGTTGCCAAGGTGCGTGAACTGCATGCCGACAAGCAGTTTCTTCTGACCAACCTTGAAGCTTCTGTGTACCTTGACATGGTGCCTGATGAAGCAACCCTCAAAGATGCCATTCTGACGCTCCGAGAGGGGAGCGCTTGGTATCGCGTATTCCAATCGGGCTGGCGAAGAGCCATCAAGATTCACAAGAAGCTTCAAAAGAAGAAATCCAAGTCGCGTCCAGAAGATCGGCTGACCGAATTGGAAGCGATCCATCGATTATTTGAAATAAAGAAGGAATGGAACAGTAACGAAGACGTGCGGAAGGTTTCTGGACCCTTCTTCAAGGGACTTGAAACTCCTCTTGAACCATTGCTTGATCTGGCGACGTGGGTTGACTTTGCATCCGAGCAAATGGATAGGAACAGAATTGATGCGTCGATTCTTGATATCAGAAATGTCGATCGAAGAGTTATAAATCGGCTACGAGAGCATCATCAGGCGGCTTTATCCCTTAAAGGTCATCTGGATCGCGCCTGCCATTTCAAGCCCTTCGAAGAGAATATTCATGATCTCCTGAGGTCTTCAGGTTGGAGCGAGTTCCTGAGACTTTGTTCTGCCAAGATCGATGAGTTGAAGCGACTGAAGGAAGACCTCTCTCCTTTAGTTTCGAGCAAAATCGGACGCATGGATGCGTTGCTTCCTCTGGTGCAAATGAATCATGCGCTGGCTGAAGATCGAAGACGTCTTGAATCTAGTCAGGCGGTCAAAGACCTGCTCGGAGACTGCTTTGATGGGGTTGATACGGACTTCGGGCTCGTTGATCGCACAATGGCTTTTTGCGAAACCGTGGTTGGGTCGGATCTGACCTCAGAAATTCAATGCGCACTGCTCTCGGACACCGTGGTTGCCCAACACGCATGGCTCAAGCAGCTATATAGCCACATTTGTGATGGTTGGTCACGTGTCCGCTCCTTCCCGGAACATATGGGCAAATATGGGCCATTTGTCTTGGCCGATTGGGTAACAGAGTCACCTGCCGAAAATCACTCCTATATCCAGGCCCTTTGGAAGAAAACGGATCTAGCGGCCAAAAACTGCGATCGCCTCCAGTTATGGAGTCAGTATCTCAACCAACGCAATGAAGGATTGAAGGTCGGCCACGAACCGCTGATTCTGCTAATGAAGCAGGGGAAACTCCCTAAGGAGCTTCTGGCGAACGCCTTTGCCTATACGTTCTACAGTGCCATTGCTGACAATCTTTTCCGCAATTACACACTTCTTGGTCGTTTTAATGGCCAGCGTCATGCAACGGTCCGTGAGGAATACGCCACCTTGGATCGCGAGATCATCAGGCTTCGGGGCGCGAGGATTGCAAAAGTGGCGGTGAGTAACGCAAATCCACCTGCTGGTCGGGCAAGCGGAATCGTCCCCGAAAAAACCCAAATGCAGCTCATTCATTACGTAAAAGCCAAAGACAAGGCGAGAGTGACCGTTCGACAGCTGCTCTCAAGAGCGGGTGATGCTATCCAAGAGCTCAAACCCTGTTTCATGATGGGGCCGCAGGCGGTGGCTCAATTTCTCAAACCTGGAGGCGTTCATTTTGATCTTGTGATCATGGACGAAGCCTCACAGATGACACCCGAGGAAGCTCTTGGATCAATCGCAAGAGGAAGCCAGTTGGTGGTGGTTGGAGACCCGAAGCAGTTGCCGCCCACGTCATTTTTCTCAAGGCAGAATCCCATCGTCGACGATGATGCAGCGGTTCAGCAAACTGCAATCGAGGATGCCGAAAGCATTCTGGATATCTGTATGGGTCATTTCACACCGGTCAGAACATTGCGGTGGCACTATCGATCCAAACATGAATCCCTAATTGCTTTCTCAAATGAGTATTTCTATGGTGGAAACCTCTATGTTTTTCCGTCCCCCTTTCCAAAAGGGCAAGGTCTGGGGCTTCGCTATGTTCACGTGGATGGAGTGTATGACTCCCAAATGAACAAGCCGGAAGCTGCGCGAGTGGTCGAAGCAATGATCGAGCATGTTTGTACTCGACCTGATGATTCACTTGGCGTAGTCACCCTGAATATCAAGCAGCGTGATCTCATTTCGGAGCTCTGGGAGGAAAAGCGAAAATCCTTCCCTGAAGCGGCTGAGTTTGAGGAGCGTTGGGAGAAGGAAGGTTATGACCTCTTCGTAAAGAACCTCGAAAACGTTCAAGGTGATGAGCGGGACAGCATCTTGATATCCACCACATTTGGAAAAGCGCCTGGCACGACCGTCGTCAGGCAGAACTTCGGGCCAATTAGCAGAAGCGGCGGTTGGCGGCGCTTGAATGTATTGTTCACGCGCGCAAGAAAGTCGATTGGACTAATCACCTCAATGAAGCCCGAGGACATTGTGACAGATGGCAGCACGCCAGATGGAACGGTAGCGCTTCGGAATTACCTCGAATATGCAAAAACAGGCGTCCTGAAACGGAATATTGAAACCCATCTCCCCGCTGAAAGTGAATTTGAGATCAACGTTATCGATCTATTGCTCTCTTGGGGCTATCAAGTGACACCACAACTGGGTGTAGCTGGTTTCAGAATTGATATCGCTGTTCGACATCCGAAATATCCTTCCGTGTACCTCGCAGCGATTGAATGTGACGGAGCAACCTATCACTCGGCTGTATCCGTCAGAGATCGGGATCGGATACGTCAGGAGATTCTTGAAAGCCTTGGGTGGAAAGGGCGTATATGGAGGATATGGTCTACCGATTGGTTCAGAAGTCCAGTAGATGAGGGGAATAAACTACGCGATTTTCTGTGTTCACTTGAGGAAGCATCGAATGAAGACGCTGCGGAGTACCTCTTTCATGAGGATTCATTGGCTACCGGAAACGACATGGGGGTTGATTTTACGGAACTTGAGCTGAGCGAGAATGAAGAGGTGATCAACAGCTTTCACGAGGAAGATGAGGAGTTTGAAATATCGATTGGAGATATTGTGACGTATTTGATACTCGAATCACCTGAAAAAGGCATTCAGACACTACAGATTGGTATGTCAAATATCCCGGCTGAAGGTGTAGTAGGCCGTCACACGCCGCTTGGCATGGTGTTGATGGGCTCAACGGCAGGGGAAAGAGTAGTCCTAAATATACCTGGTCAATTAACAAAGACCTTAGAAATCCTATCTATCAAGCGTGAGCCAGTAGCAGCAGGTTGAGTATATGACTGCGCGCCCCTACTTCAACAAAGGCTCCAAGGAACTTGCTACACTTTTCGAGAAAAACCAAAGCGACTTGGCGTTGGTGAAAGAAATTAATGAAGAGCTTAAGCACAGAAAGACACCCACAGCTATGTCTCTCAGGGATAAAGTGGAGCGCTTCCTGCAGAAGGAAGGGTCAGCGAGTTCTGGTCAGAAACCCCCACACAAAGCATCTCCTGAACAGGAGAAGCAACATCTTGTTTCATGCAAGGTCTGCGATACACGCATGAGAATTCCGCGGAAAGAGATGCGAATTTCTTATCGCTGTCCAAACTGCAAAGCTTTATTTGAGGTTGCCTTTATTGGTGATGTGATTGAGGTTACCTTCGTGAAGGAAGAGGCCTCCGATAAGCAAGGCGCTGATAGGGTGACTGCAGACAACGCGCATGAAATTCTTGGTGTAACCAAAGACGCATCATTTGCTGAGATTAAAGCTTCATGGCGCAGACTAAGCCAAGAATATCACCCCGATAAACATCATGGGTTGCCGGAGCGGTTGATGAAGGCCTCGGAAAAGGAAATGGAAAGGATCAACCAAGCCTACGCCTTGTTGTCTCGTCATTCCGCGAAAGACTTTTGAATCCCTTTTTCCACTCATGTATTCATGTTGAATTCGCTTATTTGATGCAGCATCAACCAACAGGCGCAATCCACTCTGAACAGCTCAGTCGGCTGGATATGCGCATTTCTTCTATCCACGTCACTCTGGGTCCGGGTGATCCAGCCGTGTTCACCAAACCGCTGCAGTTGCTTACGTATGGCCCGCTCCGAATAGCCGGTCGCTAGGACAATTTCCTTGACTGTGTTGGCATGGTTGCGCTCCATGTTCGAACCGAGATATCGGAACAAATCCTGAGAAATTCCGTGCCGAAGGATTCAATCGGGTCAGACTGGCGGCGTGGCCCCCTCCCATTTAAAAACCAGAACATCATAATTGCCCCACGATTTTGATGGCTTCATGAACGCCCTGATGATGGCCGCGCCTGGCGATTATCAGGCCATCACCGCCGAAGCCTTCGCCTGGCTGCGTCAGATGGCCCTGGCGCGGCAATCATGAAGCCACGCCGGAGGTGGTTCAGTGCAAGCCGCGCAAGCGCATGTAGGCCGAGCGCGGGTCGAGAATTGGCATGTCGGCGACATCGCCCAGCGCCAGGAGCGGCCTATCGCCAGTCACAAACCAGTCCGCGCCGGCCGAGAGCGCCGCGGCGATGATCCAAGCATCATCGGGGTCGGGAATGTCGGGCGCCGGCGCTTCGGCAGCGGGCAAGGCCAGCGCATAGCGGTGGAAAAACACCTCGGCCTGCTGCAAGGCGTTGTCGTCCACTTTCAGCTTATCGCGAGCGATTCGCCGGAATTCCTCCAGCACTCGCGCATCCAGCAGGATCGTCACATCCAGTATGATCAACGTATCCAGCAGTTCCGCGCACAACCCCGGCCAGAATCGTCCGCTCAACCAGACGTTGGTATCGATGAAGACTTTCACGAGAAATCGCGAAAGAAATCCTCATCGGCAAGGTACCCCGCGCGTTCGGCGAAGGGTTTCAGGAGCGCCCGGGTCTGCCGGAGTTCTTCCAGCGCCGCTTCGCGCCGCAGCATGTCCCGCACCAGATCGCTCTTGGTGCGGCGGCTCTGCTCCGCCAGTCTGTTCAGTTGCCGGTCGAGTTCGTCGTCGAGACGAATGGTTAGCGTGGACATTTCAAAACCTCCAAAGCAACGTAAGACAATGTATTGCGGGAGCATAGCACGATGAGTATTGCCGCCTTACCCAATGATCTTCTGGAACAGTGTTTCACCGGTGGCTCCCTCGGGATGCGTTTTGGCATGTACCTGAATCTATGGTGCATCAACGGACGTACTCACGAAGTGCTGATGAAGCTCGGGAGAGCCTTCTTGAAGTGCAATTTTTAATATCCCTTTATTCAATCGTTGCGGATGGGCGGGCGCCGAATTCGCCGAGTTGATTCAGCATCAACCAACAGGCGTAATCCACTCTGAACCGCTCAGTCGGCTTGATATGCGCATTTCTTCTGTCCACGTCACTCTGGGTCCGGGTGATCCAGCCGTGTTCTACGAATCGCTGCAGTTGCTTACGTATGGCCCGCTCCGAATAGCCGGTCGCCAGGACGATCTCCTTGACTGTGCTGGCATGATGCGGCTCGGTGTGTGTGCCGAGATAGCGGAATAAATCCTGGGCGATGCGGGATCCCCATTGCGGGAGGTTTTTCCGTTCCCACTCGCGGATGCGCTGGAGTCGATCCAGTAGCCCTGGGTCCGCTTGTGACGGTGCCGCCGGGTGAGTTGCTTCGGGATGAATGCCGACGGTGCCGCTGATGCGTATGGGTTGGTCGGTGTGGGGGTGGCGGAAGGTGATCTCGATTTCGATGGGGTCGCCGGCCACCTGATTCTGCAATGTAAAGAGTTTTTCCACGAGTAAGCCCTGGCTTTAACAAGCGACGGGCTGGCCCGACTGATCCATTACAGTGCATGGATACGTGCGGGACAATGGAAATTGACGGGACTGAATGCCGGTATTGGCGTTCGTTATGACAGGGTTCTGCTGGGTGGTCATAAACTCATCACTGGGAATTTGCGCTACGGACCGTCCGTAGCGCTTTCCCAGATAGACGCAGCCTGACCGTTTTTGTCAGGGCTCAGCAGTCCTGCATTCCTTGCGATTCGGTTTTCTTGCCGACGTACCAGCTTCTGACTCGATTCTGAGTGTCATAGGTCGCGGTAGCGCTGCAGGTAGCGGCTTCCATGGCGGTGATTTCGATGGGCCACAAGATCAGCTCGGCAGCGGTCAGGGTGAAGAGGTCCGGAGAAATGGTCAATTGTTGTGTATCTGAGCAGGTTTGCTCAGGCGGCAATCTTCTCGATGTTGTCCTGTACTCCATCCCTGAACACCACCCCCTCGATGACTTGAGCGAGGCGGGCGATTCCGT
>JBIIEQ010000056.1:0-22960 GCA_044237765.1 Methylococcaceae bacterium
TGGTGTTGAGCGCGCCGATCTGGTCCAGCACCAGTTTCTGGTTGGCTAGGGCCTGAGCCGTGATGACCGCCGTACGCAGGGCCGAGACGGTGGTCGTCGTGGCGCGATCGACGCCCTTGATCAATTCAAGGTTGTTCTTGCGCACCATGTCCATGGCCAGATAACCCTGAACGGTGACGGCCAGCTGGGTCAGCAGGTCCTGGACTTTCTGCCTCACGTAAAAGAGCAGTTCCTCCTTCACGACGCGGGCTTTTTCCGGGTCGCTGGTTTCCAGTTCTCCCAGCTTGGCGCTGATGGCGGCATCGATCTTTTTGCCGACATACACGTACTGTTCCAGACGTTCCATGATGCGCCAGGCGTTCACCTTCTCTTCCTCGACGGCGGCGTTGTCCTTGCGGAGTTCGTCCTGTCCGTTGTAGAGCGACTTGATGATGGCATCCAGGTGACTTTGCGCCGATTCGTACTGGCGAAAATAATCCTGTATCGAGCTTCCCCAGGGAATAAGGCCAAGGAGTTTCTTCGGCTGAAGCAGATTGGCTTTCCTGGTGGGATCCAGTTCCTCGATCTTGCGGCGGAGATCCACCAGCGATTTGGAAATGGTGGAGCCCTCATCAAACAGGCCGGAGTTCATGGCCCTGACCGGTTGCTGGAGCAATCGATTGGAAATGTTGGCGGCCGCGCGAATTTCCTCGTTGGCCAGAGTGTGCACCCCGAATATCTTGGTCTTAAAGGCTTCGCTCTGGGTCTGTTCCCTCAGAATGAGGTTGACGAACTCATCGACTTTTTTATCCAGCTCCTCAATTTTTGCGGCTTGCAGCTTGACCAGTCCTTCGGTGCGTTCGGGCTCGATGGCCGTGACGGGCGAGGGGGGTGTCAGTGATTCCGGGGGAGTCAGCTCAATGGGTGTCTCGGTGGAAATATTCACTAGTGGCGGTCCTCTTGGGCTTGAAGGAGTTGGCTCGGGATGGCGGTTCCGGGCCGCCGGCGATTGTATCCGAATTGATTCTGGTAGGCCTTCTTGCGGGTTTTTAATGGACTGGATGGGTCTGGTTTGCTATATTTCCGCCTTATTTTGCCGGGACAAGTCATGTCAGCGCATGACTCCGTCGCTGGGCGCAATGCCCGAAAGTTTCGCTAGATTCATGATCTTCCGCTTGCTACCTTGCCCAGACGGATCTCCGCGTGAGACTGGACGACGCGAAGGGGTGAGCGAGGAAATGGTTACTGATCCTCTTTTATTAGACAGAGCACTGGAGATAAGGCATGACGATTAAAGTTGCTATCAATGGCTATGGCCGTATTGGCCGGAATGTATTGCGCGCCCTGTTCGAATCCGGCCGCAAGGATATCGAGATTGTGGCTATCAATGATCTGGGCGATGCCAAGATCAATGCCCACCTGACGAAGCGCGATACCGTTCATGGCCCGTTCAACGGTACGGTTGAAGTGGGTGATGGCGCCATCATTGTCAACGGCAAGGCCATCAAGGCATTCTCCGAACGCGATCCGTCAAAGCTGCCCTGGGGTGCTCTGGGTGTGGACGTGGTGCTGGAATGTACCGGCATTTTCCGTAACAAGGAAAAGTGCATGGCCCACATTCACGCGGGTGCCAAGAAAGTGATTATCTCCGCGCCAGCCGATGGCAATGCGGCCGATGCGACCATCGTCTTTGGTGTTAATGACAGCGTTCTGAAGGCGACCGACCAGGTCATCTCCAATGCCTCCTGTACCACCAACTGTCTGGCGCCGCTGGTTCAGCCGCTGCACGCCAAGCTGGGCCTGGTATCCGGTCTGATGACCACCATCCATTCCTACACGAATGATCAGGTGCTGACCGATGTTTACCACAGCGACATGTACCGCGCCCGCGCGGCCGCGCTGAACATGATCCCGACCAAGACCGGTGCCGCTCAGGCCGTGGGTCTGGTGCTGCCGGAACTGAACGGCAAGCTGTCCGGCTTCGCCATCCGCGTACCGACCGCCAACGTCTCTGTCGTTGACCTGACCTTCGTCGCCGGGCGCGAAACCAACAAGGACGAAGTCAACGCTATCCTGAAGGAAGCCTCCGAAGGCGCGCTCAAGGGTATTCTTGGCTACAACGTCGAGCCGCTGGTTTCCAGCGATTTCAATCACACCACCACCTCGTCAAATTTTGATGCGACCCAGACCCAGGTCATTGGCAATCTGGTCAAGGTACTGTCCTGGTACGACAACGAGTGGGGCTTCTCCAACCGCATGCTGGACACCACCGTGGCATTGATGAACGCCAAGTAAACCGGCCTCCAGCTAACAATTAGTCTCTTCACAAGTAGGGCCACATAAGGTGGCCCTACGCATACCCGATAGATGGTTTCCATGTCTAAAGTCTTTCGTCGCACCAAGATCATCGCAACACTCGGGCCGGCCTCGGAGTCGCCCGAAGTCCTTGAGAAACTCATCAGGGCAGGGGCTGATGTGGTTCGACTCAATTTTTCCCATGGCACCGCTGACGAGCACCGCGCTCGTGCGGAGCGGGTTCGTGTCATCAGCAAGAAGCTCAATCGCCATGTCGCGATTCTGGCGGATCTGCAGGGGCCGAAGATCCGCGTCGAGAAATTCAAGGACGACCGCAAGATTCAGCTTGAAGTCGGTCAGAAGTTCGATCTGGATACCGCTTTTCCGGCCGATCAGGGCGACGAAACGCAGGTCGGTTGCAGCTATGAGCCGCTGCCCCGCGACGTCAAGCCCGGCGACACGTTGTTGCTGAACGATGGCCTCATCGTCATGCAGGTTGATGATGTGGTGGGTACGCGGGTCAAGTGCACCGTGACCGTGGCCGGTGTCCTGTCCAACCGCAAGGGCATCAACAAGCTGGGCGGCGGTCTGTCGGCCCCGGCCCTGACCGACAAGGACAAGGAAGATCTGAAGACCGCCGTTAGCATCGATGCGGATTATCTGGCCATTTCGTTTCCGCGTTCGCGCGAGGACATGGAAGAAGCCCGCCGGATGCTGGATGAGCTTGGCAGCGACATGGGCCTGGTGGCCAAGGTCGAACGTGCCGAAGCCATTCTGGAAGGCACGATCGAAGGGATCGTCGAAGCGTCCGACGCCATCATGGTGGCGCGCGGCGACCTGGGTGTGGAAATCGGCGATGCCCGTTTGCCGCATGTGCAGAAGCACCTGATTCGCCTGGCCCGCACCTACAACAAGGTCGCGATTACGGCAACCCAGATGATGGAGTCCATGATCAATAACCCGGTGCCGACCCGCGCCGAGGTCTCGGACGTCGCCAATGCGGTGTTTGACGGTACCGACGCCGTGATGTTGTCGGCGGAAACCGCATCCGGAGATTTCCCGGATCTGGCCGTCAAGGCCATGGCGCAGGTCTGTGTCGAAGCGGAGAAGTACCCGCGCGAGAAGTCCAAGCATCGACTGCACGAGCGGTTCGAGCGCATTGACGAAACCGTTGCCCTGTCGGCCATGTACGCGGCCAACCACCTGGAGGTCAGGGCGATTGGCGCACTCACGGAAACCGGGTCCACGCCGCTGTGGATGTCGCGTATCAGTTCGGGTATTCCGATCTATGCGTTGACGCCCCATGAGAAAACCTGCCGCCGGGTGACGTTGTTCCGGGGTGTTTACCCGATCAGCTTCAATCCGGTGGGCATTGCCGATCACGCGGTCCTCAATCGCGCGATTGTCCAGGAGTTCATGGATCGTGGCTTGGTGGATCCCGAGGACACGGTGATCCTGACCAAGGGTGATCTGATGGGGGCTCGCGGGGGCACGAATGCCATGAAGATTGCCAGCATTCCGGAGGTGCTCGAAGCGGCTCCGAATGACTGGAAGTCGCAGTGTCCGGCTTACAAATAAACATAACGACAGGTTCAGGAGGACATCATGATCGGTCAACATCTCACCCAATTCCTGATCAACGAACAGAGGAAGATTCCGGGCGCTACCGGAGAACTCACGTTGTTGCTGAACGACGTGGCTTCCGCCTGCAAGAGCATCGGTCATGAAGTGAACCGGGGCGCTCTGGCCGGCAACCTGGATGTGATCGGCTCCGAAAACGTTCAGGGCGAAGTCCAGAAGAAGCTTGACGTGCTCTCCAACGATATCTTCATTCGTTCGCTGGAATGGACCGGCCACCTCGCGGCCATGGCGTCCGAGGAAAACGATGAAATCATCCAGATTCCGGACGAATTCCCCAAGGGTAAATACCTGATTGCCTTCGATCCGCTGGATGGTTCCAGCAACATTGAGGTCAATCTGTCAATCGGGACAATCTTCTCGATCATGCGCGCTCCCGAGGGCAAGAAGACCATCACCGCCGAAGACTTCATGCAGAAAGGTACCGCGCAAGTCGCGGCCGGTTTCTGTATCTACGGCCCGACCACCATCCTGATCCTCTCCACCGGGCAGGGTGTGAATGGCTTCACGCTCGATCGCAACGTCGGCGAGTTCGTCCTGACTCATCCCGATATCCGGGTACCGGAAGATACCGCCGAGTTCGCCATCAACATGTCCAACCATCGCTTCTGGGAAGAGCCGATGCGCCGCTATGTCGATGAATGTGTGCAGGGTAAGGCGGGCGGACGCGAGAAGGATTTCAACATGCGCTGGCTGGCGTCCATGGTGGCCGAGGTCTATCGTGTGCTGATGCGTGGCGGCCTGTTTACCTATCCCATGGACGAGAAATTAAAGTCCAAGGGCGGTCGTCTGCGCCTGTTGTATGAAGCTAATCCGATGGGCTTCCTGATTGAACAAGCTGGCGGCGTGGCCTCAACCGGGCGTGAGCGTATCCTCGAGATCCAGCCCACCGGCGTGCATCAGCGGGTACCCGTAATTCTCGGCTCTAAGAACGAAGTCGAGCGACTGGTTTCGTATCACAAGTAAGGATCAGGCCCTTTTCTCCTGTTTTCAGGAACCTCGCAAAGCCCCGTCATTCGGGGCTTTTGCTTTTCAGGGTGGGGTTGTGGGTGTTCAGGGCTGAGGACGGACAGGGATATTGTGATCGTCCCGGGTCTTAGCGCATTTGACGCCAGCGATAATGTATCTGACCGTCATCGCATTGGTAGCCGGAACGATTGCTGCCGTCTGTCACACTGACCGGGATGCAGTGGTGAGCTTCGCGAAAGGCATCCCATTCCTCCTCCTTGCTTCGATTATGATTCAGCAAAAAAATATCGCCGAGGACGACAAAGGCAATACTGGCGACGATGATGGTGCTGATTTTCATGCCGATTCTCCTTATTTGTAGTTATTTTTGGGGTTAATCAGGAAACCGGGTATTGGGACCGCGAACGGGCAATCCAGTTCATCCATGGGGTCAGATAATCCGGATGCCATAACGCCCAGCCAACGATCGGTTCGCGGTGAGGCAAAATGCGAGAAGCGTGACTCAAGGCGGATTCAACTTTATTCTTGGTCACCCCTGCTTTGCCATTCCTGCCATCGACATTCGAAAAGATGAAAACCTTTAGTTTCCTTTTGTTTTTTCTGTTGGCCGGGTGTGTGACCGACTCAATCTTGTATCGGAGCGATAACTCGTCGGTCAGTCAGGCCATGGCGCAGCAACGTGCCGTGACGGATTTGAAATGCAAGGAAGCGTTGGCAGACAGACCGATCAGAAGCGGCCGGATCGAAAATTGGCCGGATGAGCCGCTTTATAGTGAATATAAGGTTTGGTCGGAGGGGTGCGGGAGAAGTATCAACTATGTGGTCGTTTGCAGGAACGGCAATATCTGCACCTTTGCTGACCGCCCGCTGCCATGCGAGGAATGATCTTGTCCAGATTGGGCAGTGTGTGGGTACTTCTTGCTCTTCTCCTAGGATGCTCGAGAGCTTCCGACAGGCTGCGCGGCATGAAGGATACTTGCGCCTGCAGTCAGCCGGCCGCTTCGTTCGAGCATCACAAGGCCACCCGATAGGGGTGGGTGGCCCTTCGTTTAGGTAGCGAGGGCGGCGTTCACGCCCAGCCCGGAGAAAATGCCTGATTCGGTAGCCCAATCCTTCATGGGCTGATGCAGGCCGTGTTGCGGGGTATGGTACTGGCGGAATGATTTGGGCGTCATCCCAAAACGTTTTCTGAAAGCCCGGGTGAAGTCCCCGGCATGGTTGTAACCGACATGTCGACCAATGAAGGCAATCGTCAGTGACGTGTCTTTCACCAAGTCACTGGCCCGACCCAGTCGCAGATCATTGAGATAGGCGGCGACCGTTTTTCCTCCGTGCTGATTGAACAACTCGTTCAACCTGTGCGCACTGAAGCCACTTTCATGAGCCAGTTCACTGACGCTGGGTGGATCGTCAAGACGGGACTTCAAGGTTTCCACCAGACGCTCAAAAATGGATCGATCCAGTTTGGTCGATAGGGCTTCGGGAGGGGAGTAGTCTTCGACCAGTTGCATGAGCTTTTCATGCCGGGCCGGCGGTACGGTATGGCTAGCCAGATCGTGATGCACCAGTAGTCTTGCCAGCATTTCCTGGCGTGAGCAGGGGCGCAGGATGAAATCGACTGCTCCCAACGCAAAAGCCCGCAAACGAATCTTGATATCCAGGTTATTGGATAGCGCAATCACGGGGATCGAAGCCGTCTCCGGGTTCGATTTCAGCATCTTGCATGTCTCCAACGCCTGTTCCGACTCAGCTGGAATCTCGAGAAGAATCAGGGCGGGTCGCCCTTGCAGCACTTTCTGTGTCGCGACTTCGTGATGACTGATCCCCCTGAGTTCAAAGCCCTGGCGCGTCAGATAACTTCCGAGGAGGCTGGAAGGTTCGCCTTGTTCATTAATCATCAAAAGCGGAATGCCGTTGTTCATCGTGATGAGCCAATGTAGGGCGAATGGGTGAATGGACTTTTCCGCTCGCAGTGCCTGATCACGAGCGTCCATATCCGGGGGGAATTATTGATTGACTTGACGGGACAAGAAACCCCATGAATATGGGATATCTATGGGAGATAAGCCGGTTTGAAATGCGGGGATGGTCTTCTCTGGCTGGCATACTGGCCGACCCGCAGTCAGTGACTCGGATTTTGGCGGCGGTAGATTCCCATGAATCTGATCTTCACGCCGTGCCCTGGAAGTTCCAAACTTCGGATAGTGAAAGGGATTATGTGGGCAAGGTCTTGTTGGTTGTTCCCCAGGCGCAAGGTCGCGCCGACAAGGTGGTTCGCCAATCGCTGGTTGTTGAGGACAACCAGGCTTTTGGATCGATGATTGTCAGTGCCCTGTCCGAGCTTGATGTGGCCTTGAGCCCCTTGCTGCTCGAAACTGGTGCCGATGCGTTGGTGGCGATTGACCTTGGCTTGCCGGACATGAATGGCGTTGAGGTCAAACGAGCAGCACGACGGCGTTTTCCCGGTGCCCCCATTCTGGTGATCTCGGTGTTCTTCAGCAACGAGAGTGTCCTGGGAGCCATTCGGGCCGGTGCCTGCGGGTATATTCACAAGGGAGATTTGGCCCTGTCGATGGCCAACGCCATTCGGCGTGTACTGGAGGGTGCATACCCGATCAGTCCCTCGCTGGCGCGTTTCCTGTTCAATCTGGTGGAAACCGAGGGCCCAGAGGTCGAAAGTCGATTGGTGACCCTCACTTCGAGGAAGCTTGAGTTATTAAAACTGCTGGGTCGTGGCTTACCTATGAGGGAGCCGCGCTGCGACTGCACGTCGCCTTGTCGACCGTGTAGTCGCACATCAAACGCATCTATCAAAAGCTGGAAGTGGATTCGAAAACCAAGGCCATTGCCAAGGCTAATGCCTTGAGCTTGATTTGAGGCGAGTCACACCAAGGAGTTGCAGGAAAGTCCCGTCGGGATGCATGAGTGGGTAGGCCATCACTTCCGTCCAGAAAGTGGAGCCATCCTTGCACCAGTACTCCAGTTCACCCCGAAAGCTCTCGGGTGTTCGTCTTGCCTGCAGATCGGCCTGTAGTCTGGAAAAAATCGAGGCTTATGGCGGGGGATTCCGGCGGATGAATTTCTTCCAGCGGCTGATTCATGGCCTCGGCCGTTGTGATGCCCCGCACTGCCTACACGGATGGGCTCACGTAGGAAATTGAGCCATCCGCTTCCATGGTCCAGATGACATCCCTGGCATTTTTAGCAAGAAAGCGATGGCGCTCCTCGCTCAACCGCAACTTTTCCTCCATCTGCTTTCGCTCGGTCACGTCAACCAGCGAAATCAACAATAGGTCCTCAAGAATCCTCGCGCTGATTATTACATCAGCCACGGCCCCGTTCTTGCCGACAATTCGAAACTCCCTGGTGGGAATCTAACCATCGGTCGTAACTGCCAGCTCAATGGCCGCGTTCCACCATACAAAGCTCTGCTGGGGGCACTGCTTTTCCGGGTAAGCCAGTCAGGTCCAGTCGGCGACGGTCGGGATATCTTCCACCATGTAGCCAAACGCCTGGGTGAACTGCTCATTGATCTACAGCAGCCGTGGATTGCTGCCCAGCGAGTTGCAACTCATGGGGAGCGCCGACAGGTCGAGCATCTTTTGCAGATGGGCCTTCAAGCCTTTCTTATCCCGCTTGGCTGGCTCATTTGGCAAAAGCGGTTATTCTGGGGCGCAGATAAATCGTAACAAAGCTTGCTGCCTCTGATGC
Source organism: Methylococcaceae bacterium (assembly GCA_044237765.1). Classification (GTDB taxonomy): domain Bacteria; phylum Pseudomonadota; class Gammaproteobacteria; order Methylococcales; family Methylococcaceae; genus UBA6136. The sequence continues at coordinate 8,593 of JBIIEQ010000056.1, forward strand.
TTCACTCTGTCCGCGTGACTTTCGGGGAGTGCAACAAAAAGCTGGCGGGTTCAGCGGGGGGGGGGCAAGTCAGCCTAGTTCATTGTCCAGGCTGACTAACGTTTGGTATCAGTGATGTGGCACGATCAAGACCGGACAGGAGGCATGGTGAGCGACGTAATCGCTGACAGAGCCATGCAGTAGTCTGGAAAAGAAACCTTTGTTGTTTCTTCCAAGCACGATCAGATCAGGATGAACTTCATTGGCGGCATCAACAATGCACTTCCCTGGGTCATCTGAAGAGGGAATGATGCGGACATTCGCTTTTTTGTCTAAAGCCTCCAAGGAGTGGCTGAGCGCGCTTCGACCCGCCGCAAGATGCTCCTGAAAGTCGGATTCAGCCTCCTCTGGAGTCATGAGGGGACCTTCAAATCCCCCGGCGTCTTCCATGGGGTCTTCGTAAGCCTGTATGACCGTCACCAGGAGTATCTCAGTATCATGGCGGAGGATGTCCAGCGCCTTTTTGGCGGCTGTTATTGCGGTTTGAGTTCCGTCGGTGGCTATTAGAACCTTCATGGTGGTGTGCCTTACGTGTTATGTCGGGGGACACCGAGTCTAACAAGACTTAAACTGTTTATTGGCAGAACGTGCTGTCGGAAGATGTCCGCCTTGCGGGATTGTTACCAGCGGCCCTGACTTTGCCGATTGTATTGCTCAAGCTCGCGTTGCCTCTGTTTCTGAAGTTCCTGTGCCCGTTGCATGGCTTGTTGCTGTTGCTCTGGAGGGAGCTTCGCGATCTTGTTACGATTATTGTAGAGGGTGTCCAGGTCCTTCTGGGTTTGCGTCATCGGTGGATTCCATTGAGGCTGTCCATAACCGGGATAGCCATAGCCACCATAACCAGGACGACCGTATCCACCGTAGCCCGGGTAGCCATATCCACCACCGTTATTCCCCCCAAACCCACCGAGACCGCCAAGGCCGGCACACCCGGACAAACTAGCCAGGGAAAGAGCGGTAGCCACAAGATTCAAGAGCTTCATATTGTTACGGGCCTCCTGCTGGATTTGAGGGGATGGCACGGACAGTCATGCCGTCAAAATATTGATATCCCTCCCACTCCGTCATTGTTGATCTATTAGCAGGTATCCGGACCCGGACTTCGGTAAGGGAACCTTGAAAAACCATCCGTTCACACCGTTCGTCTTCGCTCATTAGGAGGGCCTTGTCGAAGCGCAGTTTTCCGAGGCTCCCATAACTGAGTGCTACCCACTTAGTTGTATACACGGCAGGACTTGGACCCCCTGTTTGTCCAAAGCCTTTGATGGTCCAACAGAGAGGATTGCGGCCATGATGGCTAAATTTTTGGCCGAGATGGATTTCGGTTTGCCGCTGAAGCTTTAGCTTGGGTGATCTGAGTTCAGGCGATTGATTTTTGGCGCCCCGAACACGATTCGAACGTGTGGCCTTTCCCTTAGGAGGGGAATGCTCTATCCAGCTGAGCTACCGGGGCAAGCGCAAGAACGGCGAATTATAGCCTGCTGCTCGATTGATCGCACCCAATGCTATATCGCATGAAGCACACGCGATTCACGTCGGTTCAAGGCTGGGCGTACAATCACACTCATTTTAGCGAGAGGCTAGGTAGGGATGGCGGCACATGATCATCAGGGATGTATCAATACGGCATTGGTCGTTGCCGAGCGTCTTTGCGAAGAAAGGGGGGTTCGGTTTACTCCCTTGAGGCGGCGTGTGCTGGAGTTGATCTGGTCTAATCACGAGTCGGTGAAGGCATACGACTTGCTGGATACGCTAAAAGCCTCCGACAAGTCCGCGAAGCCGGCGACGGTCTATCGGACTTTGGATTTTCTGCTGGAGCAGGGCCTGATTCATCGCATCGAAAGTCTCAATGCCTTTGTCGGTTGCCGGCAGCCAGAGCGGCGACATGAACTGCTGCTGTTGATTTGCGAGCGTTGCCACACAGTTGACGAACGACCCGCCCTGGAGCTGATTGATGCGGCCACCCGGGAAATCCGTAAGGCGCATTTTTTACCGCAACACCAGTCTTATGAGGTCCGCGGGCTATGTGTGAGTTGTGCCGAGCTGAGTGGCTAGCGGTCGGTCGCCGAATATTGTCAGTCGATGCCTGATCTTCCAACTATCAAGGCGGGGCCCGCTCCTGGTCTGCGCTCGTTTTATCCATCATCTTTTGGTGCCACCTCTGAATATAGAACATGGAAGACTTGGAAATAGAAGAAGAGGAATATTTCAATGTTCGGGGCCCGAGCAAGTCCAGTCGTAAGCGCGAGAGTAATGCCCTGCAGGATTTGGGCGAGGATTTGATGGCTCTTTCCCGCGAGCAGTTGACCAAGCTGGATTTGCCCGAGGAGCTTTTTGAAGCGGTTCGGATCGGTCAGTCGATTACTGCGCATGGCGGCCTGCAACGGCAACGGAAATTCATCGGCAAGCTACTGAGAAATCTCGATGTCGAGCCCATCAGGGCGGGGCTGGTGGCGCTAAAGGGGGAAAGTGTCGAACTCGTGCGTTTGCAGCATCAATGCGAGCGATGGCGTGATCGGATGCTGTCGGAGGGTGACGGCGTCGTGAACGAGTTTGTTGGTCAGCACCCTCAGGCGGAGCGGCAAAAGCTGCGTCAATGGATGCGTGATGCGAAAAAGGAGCAGGAGGCAGGGCGGCCGCCGCGTGCCGCGCGCCTCCTGTTTCGCTATCTGCGTGATCTTTTGCTTGGGGAAGCGAAAGAGGTCGCCGAGTTGGCTGACCAAGATTGAGCTTCAACTCCGATCACCTAGGTCACGCTTAGATTATTAAGTGGCTATATTTCCGATTATCATGATCCACCTGTGCTGTTGGATTTTCTGATTGCCGTGTCACCTTATTCAAGTGTCTTGTCGGTGGTGTTGATATTTGGGCTGGTGACCCTGTCTTCGGCGATGCTCACCCGTTGGGTCTTGCGTTATGCGCGACATCGACTGCTCGATTTGCCGAATGACCGTAGTTCTCATGCCAGGCCAACGCCGCGTGGAGGCGGGTTGGCGATTGTGCTGACCTTGGCATTGGCCGTAGTCGGGCTTTTTTGGGCTGGGCTGCTTCCAGTGCGGTTGGTTATGGCGCTGGCCGGGGTGCTCCCGTTGGCGGCCATCGGGTTCGTCGATGATCACGGACATGTTCCCGCGCGCTGGCGTTTTATAGTGCAAACGGTCGTGGCCGTCTGGAGCCTAAGCTGGATCGGCGGTATGGACACCGTTGAGGTGGCGGGAACTGCCTATGTCATCGGGTGGTTCGGGAATCTGGTCGCGATTCTTTTCATACTCTGGATGCTCAATCTCTTCAATTTCATGGATGGTATCGACGGCATTGCCGGCGTCGAGACCCTGACTGTTGCATTGTCGGCTGCTCTCTTGATGTACTTTGGCCCAAGTGCCGATTGGCCCCCTGAGGGGCGGGTGATTCTGGCGCTGTCGGCAGCGACATGCGGATTCCTGGTGTGGAACTGGCCGCCGGCAAAAATCTTTATGGGTGATGTCGGGAGTGGCGTTCTGGGCTTTGTCCTGGCTTTGCTGGCCCTATGGTCTGCCCGTGAGCACTCGCTGAGTCTGGTGGCCTGGCTTATTCTGGTCGCTGCCTTTATGGTCGATGCGACCATAACTCTGCTGATTCGCATTCGGCGGGGTGAGCGCTGGTATGTGGCCCATCGCAGTCACGCATATCAGCATGCTTCACGTTGTCTGGGGAGTCATCGCAAGGTGACGCTCTCGGTGCTGGCGATCAATCTCTTGTGGTTATTGCCCCTTGCCTGGCTGACGACGGTGCACGCCGAGTGGGAGCTGGGGTTGTTGCTAATCGCGATGCTGCCTCTTTCTTTTACCGCCTACCGGCTGGGTGCCGGAAGACCCTGAGGATTTAAGGTTTTGCTTTCTCCCAAGCTGCGTCTGCGGGTTTTGGTTTTTCTGCACGATCTGATCATGGTCGTGCTGGCCTGGTTGGGCGCCTACTGGCTGCGTTTCAATCTGGCGCTGCCGCCCCATGAATACGTCGACTCGGCGTTTGAAGCCCTGCCGGTGGTCACTTTGATCCAAGTGCTGGTGTTTATGTACTTTGGACTCTACCGAGGAGTGTGGCGATTTGCCTCGGTGCCGGATCTGATTCGTATCGGTAAATCCGTATTAGTGGGTATCACGCTGATTTCGGTGGCGTTGTATTTCATCAGTCGTATGCAGAATGTCCCTCGTTCGGTTCTGCCACTCTATGTCATGTTGTTGGGCCTGCTGCTGGCAGGGCCGCGGCTGGTTTATCGGATGTGGAAGGACAAAGGCGTTCCTTTGGGCTTCGGTCAGCGTGCCTTGGTAGTGGGTGCAGGGCGAGCGGCTGAACTGTTGGTGCGGGATTTGTTGCGGGTCAGGGATCACCGCTACGTGCCGGTGGCGCTAGTGGATGATCACCCGGGTAAAAAAGGCAGCGAGATTCACGGTGTTCGCGTTCGTGGTCAATGTAGGCATATCCCCGAGTTGGTCGATAAGCTGGGCATCGAGATCATTCTTATCGCCGTCCCCTCTGCCACCGATACGGATATGCGCCGAATTGTCGAGATTTGTGAAAGCACCCGTGTTCCATTTCTGACATTGCCATCAGTCCAGGAAATGCTCTCCGAGCAGCAATTCGGCCAATTGCGAGAGGTGTCGATCGAGGATCTGCTCGGTCGTTCTCCGGTGCAATTGGATCGGGAGGGGGTCAGGGCGCACATTCAGGGCGCGCGGATACTCGTCACGGGAGGGGGCGGTTCGATCGGTTCCGAATTGTGCAAGCAGATCGCCCGCTTCCTGCCGGCGGAGTTGATCATTTTTGAGCAGTGCGAATTCAATCTGTACCGCATCGAGCAGGCTCTTCGGGATGCCTTTCCGGATCTGCGCCTGACCGTTCTGCTGGGAGATGTCACCGATCAGGCTGCGATCCGTCATGCGATTGACAGCACGCACCCCGAAGTGATCTTTCACGCAGCGGCCTTCAAGCATGTGCCGCTTCTACAGCAGCAGGCGCGGCAGGCCATACGCAACAATGTGATCGGCACCCGCATCGTGGCGGAAGCTGCCATGGCGGCCGGCGTCCGTCAGTTTGTCCTGATTTCGACTGACAAGGCGGTAAGACCGACCAATGTGATGGGTGCGACCAAACGCGCGGCCGAAAAACTGGTGCAAAGCTTCAGCGGTGCCGGCAGTACCCGATTCATCACGGTGCGGTTCGGCAATGTTCTGGACTCGGCTGGAAGCGTCGTGCCGCTGTTCCGTGAGCAGATCCGGGCGGGTGGCCCCGTCACGGTGACTCATCCCGACGTCACCCGCTACTTCATGACCATCCCCGAGGCTTGCCAGCTCATCATGCAGGCCGCCGCGGTCGGGCAAGGCGGCGAGATTTTCGTTCTGGATATGGGGCAACCCATTCTGATCCGCTATCTGGCCGAACAAATGATACGGCTGTCGGGCAAACCTGCAGGGCAGGAGGTCCGGATCGAGTACGTTGGTCTCCGTCCAGGGGAAAAGCTGACAGAGGAGCTCTTCCTGGAAGCCGAGCAGCCGATGCCGACTCCGCATAACAAACTCATGCTGGCTCGATCCGTGACGCATGACCGGGAAGAGATGATTCGGCGGACAGATGCCCTCATGGAAGGCTGTCAGCGATTCGATGAGGCGGCCTTGCTGGTTCAGCTTCGTGAGTTGGTGCCGGAGTTTGTCGAGGAGTCCGACACCCGCCGGGCTGGTCTGTCTGCCTGATTTCCCAGGGGGCGTTTGTGCGATACATCCGGAAATGCGCTTTCCGCTTGTCTTGCCTTTGTCTTTCCGTTATGATTCCCGGCTTTTCACGCAACGCTATTGTTCTGGAGCGCGCAGTAATGAAGACCTTCAGCGCCAAGCCGGCCGAAGTAAAACGCGACTGGTATGTCATCGACGCCGACGGAAAGACGCTGGGACGCCTTTCTACCGAGATTGCACGCCGCCTCCGCGGCAAGCATAAGGCGGAATACACCCCGCATGTCGATACCGGTGACTACATCATCGTCGTTAACGCGGAAAAAGTCCGCGTCACCGGTAACAAGGAAAAAGACAAGATTTACTACAAGCACACCGGTTACATCGGCAACATGAAGTCGGTGGCTCTCGGCAAGCTTCGCCAGACGCATCCGTCGCGTATCATCGAGACTGCCGTTCAGGGTATGCTGCCCAAGAATCCGCTGGGCCGCGCCATGTTCCGCAAGCTCAAGGTCTACGCCGGCGCCGACCATCAACACCAGGCACAGCAGCCCAAGCTGCTGGAAATCTAACGAGTCAAGCTGGATATCTCCATGGCACAACAGCATTATTACGGAACGGGTCGCCGCAAGAGCGCGGTCGCTCGTGTTTTCGCCAAGACCGGGAGTGGTCGCATTCTCGTGAACAACAAGCCGGTTGAAGAGTACTTCGGCCGCAAGACCGACCAGATGGTCGTTCGTCAGCCTTTGGAGCTGGTTTCCCTAGGCGAGAAGATCGACGTGGTTGTGACCGTGGCCGGCGGCGGACCCAGTGGTCAGGCTGGCGCTATCCGCCACGGGCTGACTCGTGCGCTTATCGTGTTTGACGAAAACCTGCGTCAGGCACTGCGCCGCGCCGGTTACGTGACCCGCGATGCCCGCGAAGTCGAGCGCAAGAAAGTCGGCCTTCACGGCGCCCGTCGTCGTCCGCAGTACTCCAAGCGCTGATCCTTCTTGGATTATTGGGGGATCGTCTAGCGGCAGGACTACGGACTCTGACTCCGTCAACCAAGGTTCGAATCCTTGTCCCCCAGCCAATAAAAGCAAGAGGTTACCCAGCGTAACCTCTTTTTTTCCCGCCACATACCGCTTGCACACTTTTATTTGTGCCCAGCTTGATTGCACATTCAGGCGAGCAACGTGATAAGGTCGGCACAACGTTAAATGGTTAGGCGTTGCAGTAAAACTTTAAAGGAGACGAGGCGATGAATAAATTTGTGAAAATTGGATGTTGGTTGATGGCCGTGCCTGTTGTCGTATCCCTGGCTGGCTGTCCTGCGATGGCGATAGCGCGAGTGGCCAAGAAAGCTTCGGAAAGTTCTTCAAGCAGTGATAAGGATACTGCCACTAAATCCAGCACCACGGCGACTACAACACCCTAAGCGCGTAGATTCACTGCTTGGCGAAAAAGCTCCTTGATGGGGCTTTTTTTATGTCTGCAATGTAGGGTTGGACACATAGCCAACTGCGAGCTTGTCCATCGAGCCTGATTGGTAACACACTCTATTCATTGACTGACTGATGAATTCGGTGAGAACCATGCCCAAAGCCGTTGCAACCACACACGTCATCGCGCAAAACAAGTTGGTGCTCTATTGGGCGGATGAATGAGACTTATCGGAGCAGGCTGATTTGTTGAGAACATGAGTAGCTATCGTTTCAACACGACACTAAATGTCGCATGATTTCAGCTGAGGAAATCGTTGAAGAGGGGGGTGATCCGCTTTAGGTGCAAGAAACCTGTCTCGTAAATCAGGCGCGGTCAATCAATCTTTTTGATTTGCCGTGATTGAATCAGCCGGATAGTATTGTGATGCAATTATTCTGGTTGAGGAGCTTCCCTCATTTGCTTGTAAAATTGACAGGGTATTTTTTTCTTGAAAGAGTCATCTGATGAACGGTGAATGGGATGGATTTTTGCTTCTTATGACATTGATAGGACCTGCGGGCACGTTAAGCGATCATGAGCTGAATCGGGTCGCTACGTTTAAGACCGAGCAGGCTTGTGAGGCGGCAGCCAAGGTCATTGGTGCGAAGGAGTTGGAGTTGGTTTTCCAATCCAAAAAACTTAAGAAGGGCGTAAAAGTCGAGCACCTGTGTGTGCCCTCGGGAACCTAAGCAGAATCTTTAGAGAATCTGGCGGGTGGGCATTCATCAGCTACCGAGTTTCACGCCCGCCGCCAGGCAGCGTTGGGATGCTATACCGGCACATTTTCGCTCCCAGTTGCTGAGCAATGTCTGGTGTACTCATTGCCGCAACGAAGTCAGTATCAAAAACTTTAGTGGCACGATGGAAGGCGATGATTTACTGCTGGTCGGTCAATGTGCCGCGTGTGATGGAGAAGTGGCGCGGGTGATCGAAGCTTAATGCTGAAAAGTCGGGTCGAGCGTGGTTCATAAAAATGCAGGCGTTTTCAGCACCATCGACCACCCTGTCTTCACCCAAACCCAGTGGACCGCCAGCGTAAAATCATTTGACGCTGTGGTGGACAGGGAGTGGAAGCTGAATGGCGAACTTACGAATAGATTTTCATCTCAACTTCCGCTTGCAGTACCGCTAAGTATCTGAATATAAATGAGTATAAAGTTGCACGCTCTGCGGCACATCGAACAAAATGGGCTGTAACCAATTGAATTAAAAGCGGTGGGATCAGCATGAATATCCTCTGACTCCTCGCCAAGCGACTAGCTAGGGTTACAATATAAACAGGATCACGCTGACCTGCGCAGTGTGAAATCGGTCAATGTAGAGGGGAGAAATGTGATGTCCAATACAATACAAAAAGTCGCGACAATCTGTCGGTATCCCGTAAAATCCATGATGGGCGAAGAGCTGAATGCGTCTGAAATAACGCCCCACGGTGTGCTTGGTGACCGAACCTACGCTCTGGTTGATATTGAGACCGGTAAGGTTGTCAGCGCCAAAAATCCCCGGAAATGGCCAGACATCTTTTTTTATCATGCGGCTTATGTGACTCCACCTCTGGGTGCTCAGCTGCCGCCAATCCGCATTACACTCCCATGTGGCAAGAGCCTGCTCAGTGACGCCTCCAACGCCGACGCCGAACTTTCCGCAGCACTGAATCGCCCGGTTTCGCTGTGCAGAGCCGCTCCCGAAAAGCCAATCCTAGAACAATTTTGGCCAGAGTTCGCCGGTCAGGCGAATGAAATTAGTCAAGAGGCCGTCGCCGGCGACGCCCCAAAAGGAACGTTCTTTGACTACGCCACCATACACTTGCTAACCACCGCATCGCTGACAAAGCTGAACGGACTATATCCAGAGGGACGGTTCGAATCCCGCCGCTTTAGACCCAATATCGTCATCGACACCATCGACCAAAATGGCTTCGTTGAAAACGACTGGGTAGGCAAAACAATCCGGATTGGAGACTCTGTTCGCCTGCTCATCACAGACCCCTGTCCACGTTGCATCATGCCTACCCTAGCGCAGGGTGATTTGCCACGCGATATTGATGTGATGAGCAAAGGTATCTTGCAAAATCGCGTGATGGTGCCATTTGCCGGGAAATCCCTACCCTCTATCGGCGTTTATGCCCGCGTTATAGCCGGCGGCATGATCTGCCATGGCGACTCTATCATCATTGAAGAATAAGTATGGCAATCGACGACGACCATTCATCATGTAAGACCTAAGAAGCGCTCAGGCCAATGCAAGATTCCGTCTACTCTAATAATAACTGGCGGTCACGAGGCCCCACGGCGAGCAAAAATAGCACCACAACGACTGCAACACCCTGAGCGCTCGGTCTTTGACCTGTCAGAAAAGCCCCTTGATTGGGGCTTTTTGTTGCGTCCGGTGTGAAGTTGCGTGAGTGATTGGAGAAAGCCGTTAGGCATAGACCTGAATTGCGCAGGCACTCCTCTGATTTTTGTTTCCTTCGACATGACGGCTTGAAAGCCACTACTCCAACCTCAAATACTGTCCCAACCAGGCATCAAATTCTGAGGTTGGAAATATGGACAGAGCATCACACATTCGAAGACGAGCGACAAAGCCAGCGGAAGTACACGAGGGAAATCCAATTAGCGAGATTGACCGCAAGGTTTACCAGCTCATCAGTTCGGGCTTTCTGCCATCAGCTGACACCGTAACCAAGGACGGAAAACCTGCATGGACCTTCGAGAGCATCTCCGACATCGCGGGCTGCAGAGAGAGCGAGCTCGCCGAATTGTTGCGAAACAAAGGTGCCCGGTACAGCATGCCATCCGGTGCCAGGCATTGAGGACGGGCCGAAGACCATCAGCTAAACACAATTAGGTCATAAGAAAACAAAATGGAAACAATGAGGTCGATATCGACCTTTTGTCACATTTAGAGGTCATAATGTTTGCGTGTTCAACAGCCCGGAAACATCATGGAATTTCTTATCATCACTTTCGTTCTAATAGCGGCAATGGCGACGGTTGACCTGCCGAATGGCGGGGAGTCCAAGTCGGAGTTGGCGCCAGTCAAGGTTAAAAAGTCGCGGCGCTCTGGATCCACCTGACATTATGGACAAGCAGATTATCCAATGAAGGAACCATCAGAAAACTAGAAAAGCCCCTTAATTGGGGCTTTTTTACGCATTAAAGTCGGTCAATGGCGGGCCATCAACGATTCTCGTACCGGCCCAAATCGAATAGCCCCGCTGTCACCGGCTGACTGAGTCGATGCTGGCGGTTGAAGAAATCGGCGTACTGCCAGAAATTCGGTTGAGTCCGGCCAATGCCATAGGTGGCGAAGAGCTGTCGGGCTTGTTCTTCACTACCCAGATTGAGTATTCGGCTGACAAAATCGGGCAACTGAGCCAGGTCAACATCGAAGAAAAAATTGGGGTAGCTGCCGGCAAAGCCCGGCACGATCGTCAGCGTATCTTCCCCTGGAAGTCTTCGCGCCTTTTCCCAGAGCATGAAGGAGACGTTTTCCAGCGCCTTGTTCTGAACCAGGCTGTAGATGGCCCCCTCGCTCAACGGGGCGCCCGCCTCATGAACTCGCAGAAAAGACAGTTCCGGCAGATAGTGGAGCCCGCCCCCTTCAAGGAAGGTCAGAGGTTTCAGCAGTCTCTCGGTTCGGATCTCAAAGGGCTTTGCGCCATCGCGGTTACAAGGCGGCTGAGCACACCGATAGAGCGTATTTTTCGGGCCGGTCAGTGGGCCGATTTGGGTGTCCATTTGCGCAAATACCTCGGTGTCATAGTCCTGAGTCCGGAAATTAACCGCGCTATCCTTGCCATATCCGTAATAGGGGTTGACCAGCGCCGAGTTGATTTCGGACAGGAGGCCCCGATTCCACTGGCGATAAATTCCCGGTCTTGCCGATGCAGGGAAGAAGCTAAGGAAATTGTTTTCCGCTTCCATGCGCAAATTATCCATATAAAGGCGAATCGCGGCCTGATGCTTGACCGAACCAAACACATTGAAGCCCGCGACCAGCAGGTAATGAATCCGCTCGAAAAGCGGATAGTCGACGGCCCACACGGTTTGCGGCCGGCCACCGACGAAACCCCACAGCAGCGAGGCGCTGTCGAAGTGGCGAAAGGCGGTCAAGGCGGCGTTGGGGTTGGTCCCATCTCCCGTCCATAGCGCGCCGAGACTGTTGCGCTGGTTGTCGGGCAAGTGAACGAGAAAGGCATTCTTGGCGCTCAGAAAACGCTTTTGGGCTTCGGTGTAGGTCACGACAAGATCGTCGATACCGACGTCATCGCCTTTTTCGTTGGGCAGCCGCAGCCAATTGGCTTCGGATTTCAGGAAGTCGACGTCATGGCTGATCCGATCCTTCTCGGGATCATAGAACACAACCCAGAACTGATCGCGGATGACATTCAGCGCGACCTGACCACGACAGACAGGACCCTTCATGAAGCCCGAAATGAAGTAATAGGCATCATCCAGCATGAATCGGTAACGCGACTGTGGCGGCAAGGCCTCGAACACCCGGAACGGATTGGCCGCCAAACCGGGCTGATAACCAGGCCAGGTCTTGACCTCGTAGTCGGGCAGGATAAATAGTTCACGCAGCCGCTGAATGCGTGCATCACCAATCTCGTAAACGTCGTGATTCTTGTCGACGATGGCTTGGTCAAGCGGCTTAAGGCGGTAGAACATCCGCTGGCCAGGGTCATCATAAGGCCGCAAGGACGGAATTTCTTTGATGGACTCGCCGGGTGGCGTGGTCGAGCGCACCAGGCGAAAGAACTCGTCGGGTGCATGACCCCTAAAGTGCAGATGACCCAGAAAAAGATGCTCGAAGAGATAACGGGCAACCAATCGTTTCTTTAGCCCGTCACCGTTCATGAAGGCTTCCCAGCGATCGATTGCGGCCTGGGTTGCCGGAGTCAGTGGGGGAGCCGCCGGATAGCGGGCCCCTTGTGCGATCCAATCCAGTAGCACTTGCGACTCTTTGGGCTTGAGTCCGGGAAAACCATAAGGCATTCCCCAGCCAGGGTGTCGTTCGGCGTATTTGTCGAAATCCTGGATTGTCGGGCATTCCAGCTTTCGGTTGAGCCCGAAGTCGAACTCATCTGAAAGCGTTCCATGGTCAGGTAATGGATGCTTTTGCTTGAGCAGCAACATGCGAGCCAGCACAGAGTTGTCGAGATTGGCCGCTGGCGATTCGCGGCGCTCATTGAGTACGGGATAAAACCCCTTCCGCCGCCACTCTGTGGTCGATGTGGCATCCACTCCCATGCGGCTTGGCGCAATGGCGTTCAGACGGTTGCCGTCGTAAATCACTACTTTGCTGGCGCCCCGATCCAGCGCGGCGGCGGACTCCAGCTTGAGTTGGCAGGGGCCGTCGTAACAACCGTGGCAGACCACGCAGCGGTTATCGATGATGGGTTTGACGTCCCGCGTGAAGGAGACCTGCCCGGCGGCCAGTCGGCCGAGATATTGCTCTGGTGTCAGTTCCCGCGACGGAGGTGTGCTGAGTCCATTACCGAGTTCGACTTCGGCGGCGGGTGCCTGAAAAAAGGAACAGCTCACCAGAAACATCGTCATCAGGACCAGCCATGCCCGGTTGGCCATCGCCAGTAACGGGCTGATGGAGGGCTGGTCAGTCAGATGCATGGGTCATCATTGTTGTTTGGCTGCTCCCTGAACCCGCTATAAGCAAGCCTCAGGCAAAATCCGCATCCAGCACGATGCGGTAATGGGCCTTTCCGGCTCGAAGATGATCGAATGCATCATTCACCTTGCTCATGGGGAAACGCTCCACCTGAGGCTCGATGTGGTGACGTGCGGCGAAGTCCAGCATGATACCGATGGCGCTGGGCGAACCCGTGGGCGAGCCGGATACTTCCTGTTGGCCGAGCAGCAGTGACATGGCATTGACCGGAATGGGCTCCAGCACGGCCCCGACCATATGCAGTCGGCCCTTGGAGGCCAGCGTGGCCATGAGTGCGGGCCAGTCCAGCGTGACGTTGACGGTGACAATAATCAAATCCAGCGAGCCGGCAATGCCCTGCATGGATCGGGAATCCCGACTGGAGACGACATGGTGAGCGCCCATCAGGCGAGCCTCCTCCCGCTTGCTTTCGCTGGAAGTAAAAGCCGTGACCTCGCACCCCCATGCCTTGAGAAACTTCAACGCCATATGTCCCAGGCCACCGATGCCAACGACACCGACTCGTGCCGTGGGGCGGATACCGTAAAGCAGCAGAGGGGAAAACACCGTGATGCCGCCGCAGAGCAATGGGCCGACGGCACCCGGGTTCAGACTCTCCGGGACGGGGATCGCCCATGCCCAGTGGCTGCGCAGTCGTTCTCCAAAACCCCCATGGTGGCCAACAATAGTGGCCTGGGCGCGGGAGCAAAGGTGCTGATCGCCCCCGACACAGGTTCGGCATTGCATGCAGCTGCCCGCATGCCAGCCCACCCCGACTCGCTGCCCAGCCCGCAAATGATGGACCTGTCCACCGACCGCGACCACCTTGCCAATGGCCTCATGTCCCGGCACAAAAGGATAACGACTGATACCCCAATCATTCTGGAGAACGGACAGATCTGAGTGGCAGATACCGCAATGCTCCACGGCAATTTCCACCTCATCCGCGCCCAGCGGGCCCGGGTCATACTCATAGGGCACAAAGCGAGTGCCCGCAGCCAGTGCCGCCCAGGATCTGATGCTGCTCATGATGGGTGCCTCCGAAGGTTTGCATGGGGAAGAATGGGGAAGGTCATGCTATCGCGTTTCGGCGCCAGATCACCAAAAACCCGACGTATTTGCACAAGCGTCGCAAGACCAGGTCCCGAGTCCGGCCTGATGGCAGCGAGCGGGTTACAATGTTTTCCATGCCTGGTTTGTCTCTGCAGCCCCATCCTGAAACGCCCTGTCTGGCGGTCAACCGCATTGGAGTTCAATGCCGATTGTCGCCTGAAGGTGCCTTGTCACTGTCATACCACCTGGAAGGCCAGCTGGATCAACTGCGGATTCCGGCGCCCAATCCCACCCCCAGTCGTCGGGATGAGCTCTGGCGCAACACTTGTTTTGAGGTGTTCATAGCGGGTGACGGCGGAAGGGGCTATCGGGAATTCAACTTCTCACCCTCCGGTGATTGGGCGGTTTATGAATTCGATGATTACCGATCCGGC
>JBIIEQ010000116.1:0-6441 GCA_044237765.1 Methylococcaceae bacterium
AACGGAATCGCCCGCCTCGCTCAAGTCATCGAGGGGGTGGTGTTCAGGGATGGAGTACAGGACAACATCGAGAAGATTGCCGCCTGAGCAAACCTGCTCAGATACACAACAATTGACCATTTCTCCTGACCCACATTGCCGACCTTCTGGAGACTGGTGACGGCCTGCCGCCTGCGTCTGCTGAATGGCTGCGTGAATGCTTTCGTCGATGGCGTTATGGCTTGCCACTCGACCAGGCTTTTCAGCTTGCCCAAACCGATGCCCGCCGAGAGCGTGACCGGCTTCTGAGGCAACACGCCGATGAGATTGAAGCCACCGGAGTCACCGAAAGGGCCACCCTTCTGGCTGGCGAGGTTCGCAAGTTGCACTCAGGCCGCACCACCCGTTACACCTGGCTTCGACAGGCGGATTCCCTAAGGCGATTACCCGAAACCCCCAGGCAGTTGTTTAACATCATCCGATGAAATGATACTGGTACGCTTTTCATAAGATGCCGGATAGCATCACCCTCAGACAACCCACAAACTTTTCTGAGGATTCACCACATGATCGTTCCATCCGCTTACGACCGACACCTGATCTATCTGAACGCTGAAGGCAGGCAAGTCGCCTTCAAAATTGTCGCCTTCGACGTTTCCGAAAAAGGAACGGCCACCCCGATTACCTATCCGGCACCCCACAAGGGCGCGAAATGTTTTTCCGTTGAGCCAGACGGATACAGAGTTTTCGACCTCGCCAGCGGACTCAACTCCGGTCGTGGTCTGTCTCAGCCGGAGTAACCACCATGCAGCCACATTTTCTAACCCGCCTGCCCCCCGCTGTTGCTCGACGTACTGCAAGCCAGTATGTGCAGGAAACCATGAGCGGCGTACAGACAGCCCATGCAGACCACGCCCTAGCTGACCTTCGGGCGCTTGATGCCGATTCCAGATCACTGGAGGCAATGGTGGATGCCATTGATCCACCTGAACGTCACCGTTCAAGTCCAACCCCGTGGTTTGCCCGTTCCGGCTTCGACGATCTTCTGAACCCGGCCATTCGCGTCATCACCCGCGAGACACCCCGTCCAGATCATCGAGCGTTTACCCGTTTGATTCCGGCGCTGGATTACCGGGAACACACCTTTCTGGCCGGAATCGGCGGCATGGACGTGGAGCTGGTTCACGATGGTGGCGAACTGACCGACGCTGACCTGGCTGGCCTTGGTTTTGATACCGGAGTTGGTCACGTCAAGCGTTATGCCCGGATTGCCACCCTCAGAGTCGAGCAGGTCGCTAACGATGATTCCGGCGTATTCGGACGACTGGCGCAGGAAATGACGCTGGCCGCGTACAGGAAGGAAGCAGAACTGACCTATTCGGTGCTGACCGCCAATCCCACCCTGTCTGATGGCGACACCCTCTTTATCGCGGGCAACAGTGCCAGCGGTGCAACGGTAGCGGCGGCGTTGGAAGCAGGATTGGAAAAGTTCGCAGGGCAGGCATTTGCCAGCGGCGCTTATGCGGGACTGCAACCGGCAACGCTGATCGTTCCGCCGTCTTGGTCAACGCTGGGCCTTGAGATCACCAATTTGGCCAGCCGTGGCGTGAAGGTCATCACTTCGCCCTATGTCAGCGATGCTTACCTGCTGGCTGATCCCATGCAAGCACCCGTCGTCGGATTGTTTGCTTTTGGTGAGGGTGTGCCGGATGTGGCACTGAACCCGAAGCGGTCATCCCGCTTCGGAATCCAGTTGAGTGTCGTCCACAGCTTCGACGCGGCGGCATTGTCCCGCATTGGCGCTGTGAAGCTGTCCATCACCGGCTAATGCACTTCCAGTTCAACCGCACCAGGAAACCGGAGCCAGTGGAGGGCGTTGTCGTCCACCTCTGGCACCGGCAACCGGACCCGTCCAAGGTGATGACCCTGAAAGCCACGATGAAGGCGACACGCGGCATGTCTCACGCAAGGCTGGTGATTCACCAGGATGAAGAGCAGCAACCCGGCTGCACCGTCATCGAGGGCCTTGATTGCACCGGCTTTGACCTGGCGACATTCCGTCGCATGGTCAACGACATTCTCTGATTTTGAGCGGGAGTCATCGCCCTGCTCACCAGGCCAGCCGGAGCCACCTCCTCGGGAAATCCGGCACCTAAATTTAAGGCAGACACCATGAAGAAATTCACCCCACCCAACGTCCGTGGCGCACGATTCAAGCCACCCAGCCAAACCCGTGGCGAATCCGTGCCAGCCACCCCACCATCGGCGGTGCAGGCCAGCATAGAGCCAGCCTTGCCACCGCTACCGGCTGCAAGCCGTCATCGTGGGCGGCATTGGTGACTCTTATGGCATACGCACACAGAAAGCCCAAAGACAACGAGCTTGAGCGGTTACTGAAAACACTGACCGACCGCGAATTGCAGCAAGGCCTGCGTCTACTTCAACGTGAGCAGGATTCGCGCGGGCGGCACACCCTCAAACCCATTCAGCCCTTTGGCGATTTCGTACACCGTCATGGCTAAACAGCGCAGATTCTTTCGGACCATGCCCCCCTCGATGCAGGAAATGGAGTGGAGGAACGCGGCTAAGGGCATGCCGCTGGATGAACTGCGACTGTTGGCGGTCGTCATCCAGTGCGAGCTTGATGAGCGCGAGGGGCGCATCAAGTACGTGCTGCCTGCCCATGTCGAGCAGATGTTGAACTGATTCACCCGCGCAGGGTTTTGGTTTTCCCTGGGTTAGCGACCCCCGGCCCGCGAGCGGGTGATGGCCGGGACTTCATTTTAGATGGCCCCATGACCCCAGACTCCCAGACTCTTATCGACCTATTGCCACCAGGAACCCCAGATCGCCGTCTTGAGGCTTTTCTGGCAATGCAGGCAGTCATCGCGTACATGCTTCGCACCCCCGGCGAATACGTAACCCTGAGCCTCTCCGACGCACCCCGAGTTGCCATCGTGAGCAGGATCCCCTTGCTGGCGATCAGAAGCGAGATTGTTCGTCTGGAACGGCAACCACCAGGTTAGGCGCGACGGAGACATTCGGATAAGTCGCCACCGCCCGGCCATGTGCCGGGTTTTTTGTGGACATGAACCGCTTTTCTGTGTACCCCAGTGAGTACCTTTTTTTTTATGATAAGGCAATGCTTGAAAATTATTGTCTTTCAGCGGCGAACATGTATTACAGCCTGTGTTGAATGGCATAACACTGTGATGCCATAAGCGTCACGGAATGCCCTGAAAGCCCCGCCTGTCGGGGCTTTCGTTTATCTGCACGGTCCCCGTTAGGTTTTTGAAGGGATTCGCAAAAACCGCGTGGCAAAATGCCCGTCCGTTTGGCACCTGCTTGAACAAGACGCTCGTGATCAGAAAAATCGTGGCCCTGCTGCTGTTGACCGCCTGGACCTCATGGGCCTGCGCCCAGGACCACCTGCGCGACACGGCCTATTGGGAAGACCCCACCGGCCGCACCCACTTCGAGCAACTCCCCACAGCCGAATTTCACCCGTTCACCGGACTGCTCAGCCAGGGCTACAGCCATTCAGCCTTCTGGATTCGCCTGCAGATCGATCCTGCCGGCAGTGATGAACCCCTCATCCTGCGGATACGGCCGAATTATCTCGACGAAATCAGTCTCTACGACCCCGCATTCGGCGTCCTCGGGCAAGCCGTCAGGGGTGACGAACAGCCCGACGAAGACGATTACCGCTCTCTCAACTTCAACTTCACCCTGCCGCCCGGCCAGACCAAGCGAGACATCTGGCTGCGCGTCAGAAGCACCAGCAGCCTGCTGTTCAGCGCACAGGTACTGGACCGGGACGCGGCGGCCCGGGTCGACCTGATACAACAGCTTAAATCGGGCTTTTATCTCGCCTTCATCGGCCTCTTCATCATCTGGGGGTCGCTCCAGTACTGGGCCAGGCGCGACCCCGTCCTTGCCCTGTTCGTGCTCAAGCAAACCCTCTGCCTGGTCTTCATGGCCGGCATGCTCGGCTACGTCCGCCAGCTATGGCCCAGCCACTGGAGCCTCACCGCCGGCACCTTCCTCGACTTCAGCATGGGCCCCTACGCCGCCGCGGCCTTCGCCTTCGAATACCGCTTCCTCCGCGAATACCGCCCCCATCGCCTCCTGCTGAACCTGCTGCGAGTCATGCCCGCCTTCCTGCCCGTCTACTGGCTGCTCCTGGCGCGGGGCGACGCCCAGGCCGCCTTCCTGTTCTGCATGGTCCTCATGGTCATCGCCCCCATCCTGACCTTCCTCCTCGCCCTCACCGCACGACCCCCGCGCAACCTCATCGACGAGCCCTCCATGGCGCCCACCCTGTCGCGCCGAGCCCTGGTCATTGCCTACGCCCTCATTCTCATCGGGCTATCCTTCACCACCGTGCCCTCCCTCGGTATCGCCTATTTTCCCTCCCTGGTGTTTGATGGCATGCTGGTCTACAGCCTCGTCAGCGGGCTCACCATCCTCATACTTCTGCAGCTGAGAATTCGCAATGGCGAACGCCGCCGCCAAGCGCTGGAAATCCACCACCAGGAAGTCCAGCAGCGTTACGCCGAAGAGCAACAACGACGGAAAGAGCAAGCCCGCTTCCTCGCCATGCTCACGCACGAACTCCGCACCCCCCTCTCCGTCGTCAGCATGGCGCTTGGCAACGCCCAACAGCCCCCCGGAACCTTCGCCGACGCCGAACGCTCCATTGACGACATGGCCGCCATTCTCGAGCGCTGCCTCACCGTTGACCAACTGGAAGGCGGCCGTATTGCCACCCATCGGCAGCTGATCAATGCCGTAGACGAATTGCGCGACCTCGCGCAACGCAGCACCGAACCGGCCCGGATCAGCCTCGACCTCCCGGCCCATGCCGTCAATCTCTCCACTGATGTAACCCTGTTCCGGCTCATCGTCGCCAACCTGCTCGACAACGCCCTCAAATACCGGCCCAAGGATGCCCCGGTCACCCTCAGCCTTGCAGTGAGCCCTGACCACCTCAACATCGATGTCGTCAACCCACCCGGCAAGGCCGGCTGGCCCGATGCCACCAGCGTGTTCCAGAAATACTACCGATCACCCCGCGCCCAGCAAATCACCGGCACCGGCCTTGGCCTGTATCTCGCCCATCAGCTCAGCCACAGCCTGGGCGGCCAGTTGCAGTACAACCCCACCGCCACCCACATCCGCTTCAGCCTATGTCTCCCCCGCTAAGCATCGCCCTGATCGAGGACCACGAACGCCTCCGTGTCGCCACCGCCCAGCTGCTCCGCGCCCAGGGCCATCACGTCTACGAACTGGAATGTGCCGAAGACATGGACACCGTGGTCGGCGGCGATCTGGTTCATCTCTATCTCATCGATCTCAACCTCCCCGGTGAAGATGGCCTCCACCTCGCCCAGCGCCTGCGCCAGACCCACCCGCAGGCCGGGCTCATTATGCTCACCGCCCGGGGCGGAGCCGAGCACATGAGTGCCGGCTACCAGAGCGGCGCCGATGTCTATCTCGTCAAACCCGTCAGTCCGACCGTCCGGCGGCGCCTGCCTGGCCTTGCACCGGCCACCAGCGGCTACCGCCTGGACCGGTCCAGCCTCCGGCTGCAGGGCCCCGTCGACACTGTCGAGCTCACTACAGCCGAAGCCGCCGTGCTGGCCGGGCTCATGCGATCCCCCCACCGTAGCCTGGACAGCTTTCAGATCAGCACGCTCATGGGCCAAGCCGAAGACCAGTACAACAAAGCCTCCATCGAAATCCGCCTCGTCCGCCTGCGGAAAAAACTCATCACCGTCGGTGCCGACCCCGGCTGTCTCCAGGCCCAGCGCGGCGTTGGCTACCAGCTCTGCATCGCCATCGACCTCATCTGAGCGACTCACCGCCCCGCCACATCCGGCCCCAAGCCGATGCGCCACGGGAAACCTGTCCCCAGGCCCAAAGTGCTCGTAGGAGGCCTGCCCTCAGGCCGATGCGGGCTGGCTACCGGCACCGGCTGGGTAGCCTGATTGGGGCCTGCTCGCGCTGGGGGCAACGCTCCCATGGCCCGGTCCTGGCGCTGGCTGGCCTTCCCGCTGCACCCTCGCCATGGGTGGCCGATTGTCTGCAAAGAACCCCGTTTGCCTCCAAGGGCAGGGGAGAACAGGGCTTGTGAAAATATTTTTCAGAGCAGGGCATTGACCATTATATATATAAAATTCAATAATATAGCGAAAAATGCCGCAAAAAAAGCCGGTTGGATGAAGGTTTTTGAAGGGAAAGGATTTTGGACGGTGCTAGCGTGCACGCGTGTGCATTGTTGTGTGCTTAATTTTTAATTCGAATTGGGAGCTGGGTGTGAAGCGACTTTGTATGGGTGGCGGTTTCAAGGACCAAGTGCAACACGGGTTAATGAACTACGCTGTCTGACTTCTGAGCCATTTGAAGCATCTCGTTGTAGACCTGCAAAGGCGTCCGGAATCCATGAATCTTACGCGGTCG
>JBIIEQ010000057.1:0-22181 GCA_044237765.1 Methylococcaceae bacterium
TTGAACCCATCGGGTATATCCCGCCGGCCGAGGCTGAGGCAAACTATTGGCGGGAACTCGACCAAAAGGCCGAGATCGCCCACTCAACTTAAACCAAACAGCCTCCTCAATTCCCGGGGCGGTTCAGAGCAAATAACTCGCGGCGCAATTTGCTGCGCTTGGTTTCAAGTTCGCGCTGCTGCTTTTGGTGCGCCAGTTTTTCTTCCAGTGTGGGAGATGTTGCCGCTGTACGTCGCACGTCCTTGATCTCAGCATCAATACCCTTGATCTCCTGCTCCAACCCTAACTTCAGGTCATCCGCCCAAGCATCGAGTTTTTCAACCTCCTGCTCAAAGTAACCAAGGTTGCGCTGATTGATCTCTCGTAAGAGTGCGGTCTTGCGAGCCTCCATATCTTCCGCGAGGCCAATGCCTGCGCTGAATAACCCAGCTGATTGCGTATGCGCAGGCAGGCGCAGCAGTTTTTCCGGATCATTCTCCGCGAGTGCAATGCCATCCGCTGTACTGGCGGCCACTACCAAATGTTGCTCTTGGTTGCCCAGCGCCTCGACCGACACCAGTTTCAATGTGAGCCACCCTGTCTTGCCCCGATAGGCCTTGAGCGTGCTGATCTGCGTACCATAGGCGTCGTAGTCAAAGATGAGTCGTGTGCTGGCGAGTTGACGGGTTTTCGCTTGGCTGGCAACCCAGATGGCGAGAGGATGTCCGATCCGGTAGATGTGTGCATCGCCGGAGCGTCGGGGAAGCTCGTAGCGTCCTAGATCGATGCCGTCGAGGGCCGCTTCCGGTGCGCTCTGAAGGACGAATCCATCGTCGTCAAAAGTGGCGCATTCGGCCAACTCTGCCCTGGTCAGATCCATGAGCATTCGTTCGTACTTGCTGCGTGCGGCGCGACTGTCCTCCGCGCGGACGCGCAGCTTGTCTTGGACTTCCTCGTCGAAGTTCTCGAGCAAGATCTGGCGCGTCTTGACCATCGCCTCGCTGATCTCGCCCGAGAGGTCGAGTTGCAGCTGTTCGAAGCTGGCCTTGATGGCGGCCGGTTCGCGGCAGTTTTGATAGATGTCGGCGATGCGCCGTTCGAAGTCCACGCCCGAGCCGATGGCACCCAGCACCTCATCGCTGGCTCCGAAAACGCCCTCGAAGAGCTGAAACTTTTGCGCCAGCAGCTCATAGACACGCGCGTCTGCCTCGTTGCTGCGGTCGACGAAATTCACCACCACCACGTCGAACTTCTGGCCATACCGATGGCAGCGCCCGATGCGTTGTTCGATGCGCTGCGGATTCCAGGGCAGGTCGTAGTTGATGACCAATGAGCAGAACTGGAGGTTGATGCCTTCGGCACCGGCCTCGGTAGCAATCATCACCGTGCCGCGCTCCTTGAAGTGCTCGACCAATGCAGCCCGGGTGTCGGCAGTCTTCGAGCCGGTGATGCGATCCGTTCCCTCGTGGCGCTTGAGCCAGTCTTTGTAGACGGCCTGGGCCCGGGCATCGCTGTTGGTGCCGTTGAATAGCACGATGCCTTCCCCGTAGGACGTGTCCGCCAAGAGCGAGAGGAGGTATTCCTGCGTGCGCTTTGACTCGGTGAAGATGATGGCTTTCTTGGCCGCGCCGAGACGCTCCAGCTCTGAAAACGCTCGATCCAGCGCGGTCAACAACGCTTTGCCCTTGGAGTTGTCGCGGATGTTAGTCGCCAGCGTCTTGAAATGCCGAAGCTCGGCAATCTCCTGCGCTACGGCATTGCGCTCGTTGGGCGTCGGCGGCGCTGTGCTTGTGCCTTGCTTTTTCTGCTCGTCGGCGCGTTCTTCTTCTATTTGGTCGAGCGACTCATAGTCTTCGTCGAGCACGTCGGCAAGATCCGGAACGTCCGAGGATTCGTCAAGCTCCCCTTGCAGACGCTTAGCCATTGTCTCCAGGGCCCCGGCAATGGCGTGGGTGGAGGAAGCAAGCAGCTTCCAAAGCACTAGGGAGATCAACTGGCGCTGACCCTCCGGTAGCGCCTTGAGGTTGGGGCGCCGCAGGTAATCAGCAACGAGGCTCGACAGCTCCCGTTCCTCGGAGGACGGGGTGAACTCCTCAACGATGGCTCTGCGCGCGGTGTACGGGACGTACTGTTGAACTTGGCGGCGCAGAGTTCGCTTGCAGACCGGGCCCAGTCGAGTTCGCAGTGCGGCGAATGCCTGCTCTCTGGGCTGGGCGGTGAATTGGGATCGAAAGCTGTCGATGTCGCCGAAGACTCGGTCATCGATCATGCTGACCAAGCCATACAGCTCCAGCAGCGAGTTTTGCAGCGGCGTGGCGGTCAGCAGCACCTTGGAGTGGACATGGGCCAGCGCTTCTTTCAGCGTCTTGGCGATGACGTTGCTG
Source organism: Methylococcaceae bacterium (assembly GCA_044237765.1). Taxonomy (GTDB): domain Bacteria; phylum Pseudomonadota; class Gammaproteobacteria; order Methylococcales; family Methylococcaceae; genus UBA6136. The sequence continues at coordinate 2,364 of JBIIEQ010000057.1, forward strand.
GTCTTGTAGACATTGCGCAGACGATGCGCTTCGTCGAGGACGACCAAGTCCCAAGCGATGTCTTTGATGTCATCTGCTTTCGACCTCGCAAACTGGTACGAGCAGATGACCGGCCCCGATGCCATCAGGAATGGGTTCTGGCGTTCCTGCTTGCGGATGGTGTTGTAGTTCTTGGCCTCAAGGATCTGGCCCTGCAGACTGAACTTGTCCTGCAGCTCTTGATGCCATTGCTTGCGCAAGTTGGCGGGCACGATGATCAGGATGCGGCGACGGCGCTCGGCCCAGCGCTGCGAGATGACGAGACCAGCCTCGATGGTCTTTCCGAGCCCGACTTCGTCCGCCAGGATGACGCCGCGCGACAGCGGATTGCTGCAGGCGAATATCGCCGCCTCGACTTGATGTGGGTTGAGGTCAACCTGTGAGTCCACGAGGGTGGATGCCAACGACTCGACCGTGTCGCCTGCCGCACGCCGCGTCAAAAGCCACGCGTAGTAAAGACTTTGATGCGGCGTCAAAAGATGATGCGTTGCCAACGGCAACTCCCCTACCTGCTTGCCCAGAATGCTAACGCTGCCAGCGCTCCAGCAAGGTGGATTGCGCCTCAAATGGGGGCGCGTCGCTCGTTGCGCGAACATAGTGACCATCCGGCTGCAGCAGCCAGGCCTGGGCATTGTCGCTCAGGCAGAACTCCAGCTCCTCGCGCACGCGGTCAGCCAATTTGCGCGGCTCGATCGGGAAGCAGGCTTCGACACGGCGGAACATGTTGCGCGGCAGGAAATCGGCGCTGGCGGCGTAGACCTCGGGGTTGCCGTCGTTTTCGAAGACGAACACACGGCTATGTTCGAGGAATCGGCCGATGATGGAGCGCACCTCGATATTGTCGGAGACGCCCGGAATGCCGGGACGCAGACAGCAGATGCCACGAACGATCAACTGGATCTTGACGCCAGCCATGGACGCCCGGTACAGGGCCTGAATCAGTTGCGGTTCGGCCACCGCGTTGACCTTGACGATGATGCGCGCCGGTTTGCCGGCCTGGGCATGTTCCGCCTCGCGCTGGATCTTCTTGATCAGCGTTTGATGCAGGCTGAACGGCGCCTGCAGCAGCTTGTGCAACTTGCCGATCTTGCCAAGACTGGTGAGCTGCAGAAACACCTTGCGCACGTCCTCGCCAAGTTCCTGATCGGCGCTGAGCAGACCGTAGTCGGTGTAGAGGCGCGCGGTACTGAGATGGTAATTGCCGGTACCCAGGTGGGTGTAATAGCGAAGGGTTTTTCCCTCCTGGCGCAGGATCAACAGCATCTTGCCGTGGGTCTTGTAACCGACGATGCCGTACACAACCTGGACACCGGCTTCCTGCAGTCGGTTGGCCAGCGAGATATTGGCCTTCTCGTCAAACCGTGCACGCAACTCGACCACAACCGTCACTTCCTTACCGGCCTTGGCCGCTCTCAGCAGCGCATCAACAATGGGGGAGTTTGCGCCAGTGCGATAAAGCGTCTGCTTGATGGCCACGACATGCGGGTCGTTGCCGGCCTGGCGGATCAGCTCGATGATGGGCGCGAAGCTTTCATAGGGGTGATGCAGCAAGATATTACGTTTGCGCAGGGCTTCGAACAGGTCATGACCACCAGCCAATTCTGCCGGGCCGCCCGCGCTGAACGGGGAATATTTGAGGTCGGGGCGATCAATCAGATCGTACACTTCACGCAGGCGTCCAAGATTGACCGGGCCATTGACCTGATAGAAACGGTCACGGGTCAAGCCAAACTGGCTTAGCAAATAGTCGACAATTGCCGGCGGACAATGGTCGGTCGCCTCCAGTCGCACCTCATCGCCGTAATTGCGGCTGGTTAGTTCGCCCTCCAGCGCCCTCAGCAAATCGTCAATTTCCTCTTCGTCCAGATACATCTCGCTGTTGCGGGTGACGCGGAACTGGTAGAGATGCTTCACCTTCATCCCATGGAACAGCTCCTTGCCGAAAGCGTGAATGATCGACGAGAGAAACACGAAATCGTGTGGTCCGCCGCCGGTTTCGTCCTGCGGCATTTGAATGATGCGCGGCAGTGAGCGCGGCGCCTGCAGGATGGCCAGCTCAATCTCGCGCCCGAAGGCATCCTTGCCGGACAGTTCGATAATGAAGTTGAGGCTCTTGTTGAGAATGCGTGGGAACGGATGTGCCGGATCGAGGCCGATCGGGCTGAGTATGGGCAACAACTGTTCGTCAAAGAAGGCCTTGAGCCAGTTTTGCTGGGCTACGGTCCAGTCGGCGCGGCGGATGAAACGGATACCCTCGGCGCCCAGCAGCGGCAGCATGACCTCGTTAAGTACGCGGTACTGCTCGGCAACCAGGTCATGGGCGCGCTGGCAGATGGCGCTCAAGGTCTCCTGCGGGGTGAGATTGTCGGGTTCGGTCCGGGTCGCGCCCAGCTCGGCACGCTGGATTAGGCCGGCAGCGCGCACCTCAAAGAATTCATCAAGATTGGAGCAGGAAATGCAAAGAAAATTGAGCCGTTCCAGCAGGGGGGTGCGCTCGTCCTTGGCCTGTTCCAGCACTCGCCGGTTGAACTCCAGCAGGCTCAGCTCCTGGTTGATATAAAGCCGCCCATCGGCAAGATCGATGCCACCCTCTTCCAGTCTCGGCAACGGCATCAATTCATCCTCTTCCCCATTGGGCATTCCCTCACCCACCATGTACTTGGCGGCGCGCACCATGCGGGTCGCCTTGGATTTGCCAAAGCCGGGAATCTTGATGAGCTGATCGATGTCGGCGTTGGCAAGTTCTTCCACCGAAAAGATGCCGTGTTCGGCGAGGATGGTCCGCGTGGTTTTGCCAACCCCTTTGATCTGCCTGGTCGTCGTCAAGGAAATGCCTTTCAGGTCGTGATAATGATCACCATGATATCAAGCTAGAACCGCCCGCGAGCATCACCACGGGTCTTGGCCAGCAACCAATCAGGCGATTGAGTCGTCAGCAAACTGCGCAAGGAATTCCCCGTAGCCTTCCTCCGCCAGTTTTTCTCTGGGTACGAACCGAATGGCAGCGGAATTGATGCAGTAACGAAGCCCCGTTGGTGCCGGGCCATCGGTGAAAACATGACCAAGATGCGAATCCGCATGCCGGCTGCGGACTTCGGTCCGCACCGAAAGCAATGACCGATCCACACGGGTCACGATATGGTCATCGACGATGGGCCGACAGAAGCTGGGCCAGCCGGTGCCGGAATCGAACTTGTCTGCCGAGCTGAACAGCGGCTCGCCGGACACCACATCGACGTAGATCCCCTTGACGTGATTGTCCCAATAGGGATTTTGAAATGGCCGCTCGGTGCCGTCGGTCTGGGTGATACGGAATTGCTCGTCGGTCAGCGCCGCGCGCAGTTCCTCGGGGGTGGGTTTCTTGAAACAGGAACAATCCCAGGCCATTAAAGTGTCTCCAATCGATTCGTCAGGAAATCAGTCTGACCAGAATGGACGGTCACGATTCCATAAAAGGGCAGCGTAAGCCAAGAAGTTTGCGTCAGGAAGACACCACGAATCAATATCGAGCCGGAGCTTGGGCAGGGCATTGTCATCCTGAGGCTGTGATAGCAGCCGAAAAATCGCAGGCTATGGGCATCGGATGGGAACGGGGGCAAGGCCTGCCTGGGGGCCATAAGACGAGATCCCTCGCTGCACTCGGGATGACACGGAAAAGGCGGTGTCATCCTAAGGCTGCGATAGCAGCCGAAGGATCTCAGGCTACTGGGCACCGGACGGGAATGGGGGCAAGGCCTGCTTGGGGGGCCGTAGGACGAGATCCCTCGCTGCACTCGGGATGACACGAAAGATCCCCGTGCCATCCCGGAGTCAGAATTCGGCATTCCGGCCTCTCGGAGCGGATGAAGAACCTCTTCAGGGCCAAACTACCAAAATTCTTTCATGCTAAAATTCGCCCCGCTTTCGAGGTGCCCAGGGTCATTCTTCACCCTGGGTTAAACGGGAAGTCGGTGCGGAGAAATCCAAAGCCGACGCTGCCCCCGCAACGGTAAATCGGTCAACGCTTGCCACACAGCCACTGTGCATCCGCATGGGAAGGCGGCATGGCGGGTCCAAGGACCACCGATGAGCCCGGATACCGGCCCCGGAACATTCAACCGACCGTTGCGGAGGGCAGCGCCGGCTCGATGTCCGTGGCTGGCTGTGCCTGTCTATTCCTCGTCGATCCGATGCTGTCTGCGTAACTTTCTCTCATGCCGTGCGGGTGTGCTCGGCTTAACGAAAGGCAGAATCATTAAATGAAAAACGCTCTTCGCCAGCCGATGCTGGCCATGCTTGCTCTCCAGACACTCCCACTCCAGGCTGCGGAAGATGCCGTGCCAGAGCTGGAAACCACCATCGTCACCGCCAACCGCTTCGAGTCGTCAAAACGCGAGTCGGGTAGCTCTATTACCGTCATCACTGCCGAGGATATCCAGCAGCGGCAATTGCTGAGCGTGGCCGATGTCATGCGATTGGTCCCGGGCCTTGACGTCCTCAACAGTGGCGGACCGGGCCGCATGACGTCGGTCTACACCCGGGGTGCCAGCTCGGGCCAGACCCTGGTCCTGATCGACCAGGTGGAAATGAATGATCCGTCATCACCGGTAGGCGCTTTCGATTTCGCCAACCTGATGGTCGATGACATCGAGCGCATTGAAATCCTGCGGGGTGGCGAAAGCGCCCTGTATGGTTCCGATGCGATCGGCGGGGTTATTAATATCGTCACCAAGAAGGGCAAAGGCAAACCCAAGTTTGGCTTGGAATCGCAGGGTGGCAGCTATGACACATTCAAGGTGAAAGGCAGCGCCTCGGGCGAGATAGACAATTTCAATTATGCGACCACGGCCAGTGAGACACAGACGCACGGTTTCTCCGCTGCGGATTATCTCTGGAACAATCCGGAGCGCGACTGGTACCGCAATACCACGTTTGATGGCCGTGCGGGTTACAAGCCGCTCGACGATCTCGATTTCGGCGTCAACCTTCGGTATAACCATGGCAAGAGCGCGCTGGATTACATGATGGGTAACGAACCGAACCCGGCCCACCCATTCGCGCCGGTCGATGCACTGAATTACACCGGCACCACCAGCGAGCTGTTCACTCGCGGCTTCACCCATTTCAAGGTGCTCGACGACTTGTGGGAGCAGACCTTAGGCGTCGGCTACAGCCAGACCAATCGCAATTACAGCAACTGGGATCCCGACCTCCCCTACGATCTTTCGGGCGATTATCAGGGAACCAAGATCAAGGGAGACTGGCAGAACATATTCCATCTGCATCAACATAACACCCTGACGCTAGGCCTTGAGGATGAAGAAGACCAACTGCAGAACCAGAGCGAAAACATCGGCACTAAAAGCTACAACACCCAAGGCTATTATCTGTCCGATCAGTTCACGCTGTTCGAGCGATCGTTCACGACCGGCTCGGTGCGTTATTCCAACAATAATCGGTCCGGTGATAAGGTAACCTGGAGCCTAACCGAAGCCGTGCTAATCAATGAAACTGGCAGCAAGCTCAAGGGCAATATCGGCACGGGTTTCAAGGTTCCGACGCTGTATGAGCTTTATGCCCCCTTCTATGGGAACCCGGATCTGAAACCGGAGACCAGCCTGAACTGGGACCTGGGTTTTGAACAGGGCTTCCTCGACGAGACTGTGCAATTAGGTGCCACCTACTTCTCGAATCAGTTCAATAACCTGATCCAGGCCGATCCAGCGAACTTCTGGATTGCGGAGAACATCAACAGCGCCACCGCTCAAGGTATCGAGGCATTTTTTCAGATCAACCCGCTTGAAGACCTGACTATCAGGGGAAACTACACCTTCGATGCAACGCTTGATGAAGAAACCGGGAACCCTTTGCTGAACCGTCCGGAAAATAAAGGGAATTTCGAGGCAAATTACCGATTCATCAAGAATGCCGACCTCAATCTGGTCGTGATCGCGGTAGGAGAAAAAGACGGTGTACTCGGCACCCGCGTTCCCGCCTACGCGATTGCCAACCTGGCCGGCAGCTATCAGGTTCATCCGAACGTCAAGCTGTTTGCTCGCATCGACAACCTCTTCAACAAGGAATATCAGGAAGTTTATGGCTACGGCACGACCCGTTTGGCCGGATATGGCGGGGTTTCGCTGACGTATTGAGGAATACTCCTGCAGCCAGTCACAATGATTCCGACTGATGGTTCGTGGCGGGTTCGTGTTAGCCGACTCTGAAAATCAGCGCTAGGCTAAAGAAGAAACCTCACCTCAACGAGCTCCAGATGACGATTTCCGCCCACGACCTGCAACCGCCCAAGCTTGAGATTCAAGCGGGGGGCTTGCAGGTACTCGGGCATTGGAACCTTCGCGGTATCACCCAGCTTCCGGCCGGAGCGCGGGACGCCTTGCAGACACAAACCGTCACTAACATTGATGAAGTCTGGGATTTGCGCAGGGTGGCTGCTCTCGATAGCGCAGGTGCCTTCCTTTTGTGGCAGGCGTGGGGCCATCGCCTGCCTGACAGACTTCTGCTCAAGCCGGAACACGAATCCGCCTTTCGCCGCTGGCAACAGCGGCCGCTGCCGCCTGTCCCCAAGGGCGAGCGCGCACCGCCGCCCCTGCCCGTCCGGGTGGTACGTCTCATCGAGCAACTCGGCGGACATCTGCTTGAACTGCTGCGACTGCTTGGACAACTGGTGCTGGACTTGGGACACCTTGCCCGACATCCACGCGATACACCTTGGAAGGAGATCTCCGCGACCATCCACGAGACTGGCGGCCGGGCGTTGGGGATCACTGCCCTGGTGGGCTTTCTCATCGGCGTGGTAGTCAGTTACCTGTCCTCACTGCAGTTGCAAACTCTGGGCGCGCAGATCTACATCATCAACATCCTCGGCCTCAGCATCATCCGCGAACTCGGACCATTGCTGGCCGCTATCCTGGTCGCCGGGCGTTCCGGTTCGGCGATGACGGCCCGCATCGGCGTGATGCGCGTCACGCAGGAACTCGACGCCATCGCCGCGATGGGCATCTCGCCTTCGCTGCGACTGATCCTGCCGAAAGTCGTGGCGCTGGTCGTCGCCCTGCCGCTACTAGTGGTCTGGACCGATGTCATCGCCCTGATCGGCGGTGCGGTATCGGCCAAGCTGGAACTCGGCATCGGCTATCATCAGTTCTTCAGCAAGCTACCTAATGCCGTACCGGTTTCGAATCTAATGATCGGCTTGCTCAAGGGCCTGGTATTCGGATTGTTCATCGCTCTGGTCGCCTGCCATTTCGGCCTGCGCATCCAACCCAACACCGAGAGTCTGGGCGACGAAACCACCAATTCGGTCGTGGTGGCCATCACCCTGGTGATTCTGATCGATGCCGTGTTTGCCATCCTGTTTCGCGGCGTGGGTATCGAATGAGCGAGTCGCCGGTCATCCGCGTGGATCGGGTGTGGACCCGCTTTGGCGACAAACTGGTTCACAGCGATATCTCCCTGCAACTGGATCGCGGGGAAATTCTCGGTATCGTCGGCGCCTCCGGCTGCGGCAAGACCGTGCTGATGCGCGAAATGATCGGCCTGCAGGCACCCAGTCAAGGCCGGGTCGCGATGCTGGGTCAAGACCTCGGTCAGGCGGATGATCTCACCCAGAGACAGCTGCGAAATCGTTGCGGCGTGCTGTTTCAAGGCGGCGCACTGTTCAGCGCGCTGTCGGTTTATGACAACATCGCCTTTCCACTGCGTGAGCTGCGCGTGCTGGATGAAACCTTGATCGAACGGCTGGTGGCGATGAAACTGGCCATGGTCGGGCTGGAACCGAGCAGTGCAGCGCTGCTGCCTTCGGAGCTGTCCGGCGGTATGGTGAAACGGGCGGCCCTGGCGCGATCACTCATCATGGAACCGGAGGTCCTGTTTCTCGACGAGCCCACGTCGGGTCTGGACCCGGTGCTCAGCGAGGAATTCATCAATTTGCTGCGAGAATTGCATCAGGAACTCGGCTTCACCATCGTGATGGTGACCCATGATCTCGATACGCTCAGCGATCTCTGTAGCCGGGTCGCTGTCCTCGCTGACCAACAACTGGTGTCCATGGGCACCCTGGAGGATGCCATCCGCTGCGAACACCCGTATGCCCGAGAATTCTTTCATGGCCACCGCGCCCGGCGCGTATTAGCAGTGAACTGACATGGTCAAGGATACCTATGCCCTGCTGACCGGCCTGTTCGTGGTCGTGCTGGGTGCCGCCATGGTGGCGATGGGGCTGTTCCTGGGCGACTATGGCCGCGAGCGCGATATTTACGAGCTGACCACGACCGGCACCGTCTCCGGTCTCAATCCGGAATCCGAGGTGATCTACCGGGGCGTCAAGGCCGGCAAGGTCAGCGCCATTGGCTTCGATCCCACCGACCGCCGCGTCATCCGCGTGCGCATCGAACTGGATACCGGGCTGCCCATCACCCGGGGCACCTTTGCCACCCTGCGAGTACAGCCGCTGACCGGCCTTGCGCAGGTCGAACTCAACGACCGTGGTGACCGGCCCGAGCCATTGACCAGCGATCCCCGGCACCCCGCCGAAATTCCGATTCAGCCCTCGCTATTCGACAAGTTGACCGGCTCCAGCAGCGACATCCTCGACGAAGCAGCCATCTTGGCCCGCCGACTGAATGGCCTGCTGGATGAGGAAAATCAGGCCCATTTGTCACATGCGATGGCGATGCTCGACCAGTCGTTGACCGAGCTGGGAGCACTGGAACGGCAACTGGCGACCGAGCTGGGCCGTGTGCCGGGTATCGACCGCCAGTTACGTGCCGCGCTTGGCAAACATGCCGATGCCGCCGACTCGGTGAAAATCACGTCCGAGAAAATTGCCCGTCTGGCTGGCGAATCGACCGATCGCCGCCTGCGCGAAGCCCTGGACAGCAGCGCCGAAGCCGCTCGCTCAATCCATGAAACCATGCAGCGCATCGGCCGATTGGCCGATCAAACCGCTGAGCTGGTCGCCCAGGGCCAGCAGGCGGCAGCCACACTGAACGCCGCCGCTCATGAGCAACTACCGGAGGTAAAGGCGCTGCTCAAGGACCTGCGCGAGGCGGCCGCGAATTTCCGCAAGCTGTCTTCCGATCTGGAGCGTGATCCACGCACACTCTTCTCGCGCCCGCCTCTCGCCGCACCCGGACCCGGCGAACCCGGTTTCAAGGACTCCCAATGACCCATCGTTTACGATCACTTCCCTTAATCTGGCTGATATTCGCCGTCCTGCCCGGCTGCAGTGTATGGCCAGACGCTCCGGAACCCGCCGCCCTGCATGACCTTGGGCCCTATCGTCCCAAACGCGACGCCTTTCCCTGGTCCCAAGCCATCCTGACCAACCCGGACTGGCTCAAAGACACCGGCATCGATTACCGTCTGCTCTATGCCCGACCGACCGAGCGCCGATCGTATACTCGCGACCGTTGGGTCGCGCCGCCCGGGGCGTTGCTGCAACAACACCTGAACAACGGTCTTGACCCCAGCGGGCCCCGCCTGCGAATTGAACTGCAGGATTTCGAGCAGATTTTCGATCGTGCCGACTCGGCACGTGTGGTCATGGTGGTTCAGGCCATCGCCGAAGCCAGTCAACCGGATACGAAACCCGCGAGTCAGGCGTTCCGTTTTGAAGCGTCAGCACCCTCGCCCGACGCCGCTGGGGCATTGCAGGCATTCCCAGAATTGATCCGCAAGGCCGAAGATGAGATGGCCGATTGGGTGCGACAGTTGACGATGCCCGACAGAGACTCACACAAAACCATTCGCAGAGCTGATTGATCAGGGCTGCCCAGAAGGATCACAGCACCCTTACACCTGCTCATAACCCTGTTATCAACAAGTAAAAAGCTCAACGCACAACATGAATACCTCGACACGAAAGGCCGTCATTGCCGGCATTCTCGGCAACACCATCGAATGGTACGACTTTGCCCTCTATGGCCATTTTTCGGTATTCATCGGCCAGACCTTTTTCCCGAAGGAAGAACCCGGGCTGGCGGTGCTCGCTGCCTTTGCCGTCTTCAGCGTCAGTTTTTTCATGCGCCCGCTGGGTGCGCTGATCTTCAGTGCCATCGGCGATCGTTACGGACGCAAGAAAGCCCTGTCGCTGTCCATGCTGGGCATGGCCATTCCGACGGCGGCCATTGGCCTGCTACCGGCTTATGCCGATATCGGCTACACCGCCACCGGATTGCTGGTTTTGCTCCGGTTGTTTCAAGGCCTGGCGATGGGCGGGGAAATGGGTGGCGCAGTCACCTATGTGATGGAACATACACCGGAGCACCGGATTGGCCTGGCATCCAGCCTGATACAGGCCAGCACCTGCCTGGGACTCCTGACAGGCACACTGGTGTCCAGCGGCATTTCCGCGGCATTGACCGAAGAACAGTTCGGCAGCTGGGGCTGGCGGGTTCCGTTCCTGCTCGGCCTGCTGGCGGCCTGGATCGGCCTGCAAATCCGGCGCAACATGCCGGAAAGCGCGCTTTATGAGCTGGCCAAAACCGAAGATCGCCTGCTGCACAACCCCATCAGAACCGTCTTCGCCCAACACAAACGCGAGGTATTGCTGGGCCTGGCGGTGTTGATTCCGATGACCTGCTGCTTCTTCTTTGCCTTCGTTTACTTCAATACCTTCATGATGTCCGATCTGCATTTTCCAGCGAGTCGTGCTCTGGTCATTACCTCCATCGGCCTGATGCTCTCACTTTCAGCGACCTTGCTGGCCGGTTGGATGGCAGATCGCTGGGGTTACAAGGCGATCCTCTCGACGGGCGCCATACTAGGCCTGCTGTTTGTCTATCCAATCACCGGCTGGCTTTCCGGCACGGCTGGCACCGAACGGGTTTTGCCGGCCTTTTTTGGCTTTGCCCTGCTGGTCGGCATTTACACCAGCTCGGCTTTTGCTGCAGTAGCGGGTCTGTTTGCAACCGAAGTGCGCTACAGCGGCGTCAGTCTGGCGGTCAATATTGCATCACCGATCTTCGGCAGCACCGCGCCTTTGCTGGCCGCCTGGCTGATCCGCGAATACGGTGTTGCTCAGGGATTCAGCGGGTTTGGCGGCTATCTGGTGGTCCTGTTCCTCATCGCCGCTCTGGCCATCCGGCAACTGAATCACCGGGCCTTCAGTGGCTGGGGGCAAAGGGCTTGAACCCAGGACACCGCCATTGCAATACCCGTGCTAGCTGACCCCACAAATATTCATACCCCTTTGAAATCCAGCTTCGTACAATAGGCAACCGAGAAGAAACAACTCATTACTTGTTAGGAACATCACTCATGCCCAAGAAGCTACTCAAGCGATATCAGCCGGATCCGGCGAAGATAAAGAATATCAAGGGCTTGGGATTTTTGGGTGACAAACTACACTCACCGAATTTATGGCACCTCAACCGCCGCTCTGTATCCAGAGCCTTTGCCGTCGGCTTGTGGGCCATGTATACGCCGCCCTTGCCCTGGCAGCAGGTCATCGCGGCCTTCGGCGCCGTCTATTTCAACGCCAACCTGCCGATTGCCGTGGCGCTGGTGTGGATCACCAATCCGCTGACCTGGATACCGCTCTACTTCATCGCCTACCAGGTCGGCGCAATGGCCATGGGCGCAGAAACATTCAGCTTCGATCAGTTTTCCAGCCTTTTCAGTATCGACAAGGTGATGGAGCTGGGCACGCCGCTGTTGCTGGGTTGCTTCATTCTAATGAATGCCGGCGCAGTGCTGGGCTACTTTGGCATTCAGTGGCTGTGGATAAACTCCATCCGTCATGCGGCTATGTTACGTAAATTCAGGAATGCGCCCTTCAACTCGGCCGTCATGGCAAACGAGAGTTGCGCCAGTTACAAAAAGTTTCTTGAGCATCGGCACACCCATGAAAGGCCGGACTGATTGAGCTTGAGCGATAACTCAGCTACCTCAACCCGGCCCATCTGCCGAGTCCTTGATCAAACGACCCACCCCGCCAAATCCCATGTCCCTTCTCGAAAAGCTTTTTGTCCTGAGCCAATACCCGCTGCCCCATCATCCTTTGTCACGGCTGATGGGGCGACTGACGCATTGTCGAAATCCGGCCTTCAAAAACTTCTTTATCCGCAGCATCACCAAAGCCTACAACGTCAACCTTGATGAGGCCCAGGAACCGAATATCGGCGCCTACGGGTGCTTCAATGAGTTCTTCACGCGACCACTGAAACCCGGAGCGCGACCGCTGACCGACGTCCCCGGCGCCATCGCCGGTCCCGCGGACGGCTTCGTCAGCCAGGTGGGCGATATACAGGAGGGGCAAATCCTTCAGGCGAAGGGAATGGACTACAGCGTCGAGACACTGCTGGGCGGAGACGCACAGCGGGCGACACCGTTCCTGGGCGGCGAATTCGCCACCATTTATCTTTCACCCCGGGACTACCACCGTCTGCACATGCCGCTGGCGGGAACATTGCGGAAGATGATTCACGTGCCGGGCCGGTTATTCAGCGTCAACGATGCAACAGCCCGCGGTGTACCCAATCTCTTTGCCCGGAATGAGCGCGTCGTGGCACTGTTCGACACCGAAGCCGGCCCGATGGCGTTGATCCTGGTCGGTGCCATTTTCGTCGCCAGCATCGAAACCGTCTGGCATGGCGTGGTGACGCCACCGAGTTCCAACCAGGTTCAAACCTGGCATTACGATGGCCAGTCCATCAAGTTGGCTCGAGGCGAGGAAATGGGCCGTTTCAACATGGGGTCGACGATCATCGTGCTGTTCGGAAAGGACGCGATCAAATGGTCGGAGACCCTGCAGCCCGGAACAGTGACACGCATGGGCGAGGCAATCGGACAAATCAGTCGTCGACGTTAAGCCCGGCGGCGAGCAAAGGTTTTTCAAAGCCGGACGGCAAGTTTCCATCGGATTCTTCGATCCAGTTCACGATATCCGCCATGGGCTGATCCGCATGCAGATCTCTCAATAGCAGGTGATAGCCTTCCGGATAAAGCGCCATCCGAACACCCGGTCGGGACGCCAGCTTTTTCAGCATGGCCCCCACCGGCCTTTTGGGAATGACCTGATCCTTCGCCCCATATAGAACCAGTACCGGCACGCTGAGCTGACCCACCCGATCCTGGGCGACATCCATCAGATCCGCCAAGCCATCGATGGCATCGACACGCGTGGCCTTGATCACCAGTGGGTCTCGTCCCAGACCCCGCAACATCTCGATATTGTCGGAAGCCTGAATTTTCAGTCCGCTGCCGGTCAGCTCCAGTTCAGGCACGGTCGCCGTGGCCATTGCCAGCACCGCCCGCTGATACCAGGGCATCATCTCCCGCGACCAGACAGCCGGCGCCGATAGAATCAGGCCATCGACCTTGGGAGGCGCGGGTGAGGTCAGCGCGGCAATGGCCAGGGCGCCGCCCATGCTCTCGCCCAGCAAAAAAACGGGGACACCGGGATGACTCCGACGGAGTTGGCGCACCACCGAATCCAAATCCGCGATGTAGGAATCAGTCCCGGCCCAAAGCCCGCGCCCCGGCGCATGGCCAAATCCGCGCTGATCGTAGGCAACCAGCGCGATGCCACGCTTGCTGAGGTACTCGCCTGGTTGTGAAAAAGCCCGGGCGTAGTCATTGAAACCATGCAACCCGACCCCGATGGCTTTCAACGATCCAGACACCGGCCACCAGGTCCGTACTGGCAGGACGGCCCCGTCAGCGGTGACGAAATGCGCGCGAGCCAGCACCGGCTCGCCGCCATGAACCGGGGCTTTGATAGCCGGGGTGCAGGCCAGCAAGAGCAGGTGGGGCATCATCAGACAGAGGCCACGGAAAATGCGGTGCCAGGCAAGCCCAACATCGGTATCAGACGGAGCAGACTGGTAAGCTATGCACTGAAGAGGAGGAAATCGAGGCATGATGAAAAAACTGGTTCGCTGGCTGTTGACGGTGTTTTTCAGGGTCAGGCTCATCGGCATGGACAACTATTTGTTGGCCGGCGACCGCGTGCTGATTGTCGCCAACCATACCTCGTACCTCGATCCCCTGCTGCTGTGGGCCTTTCTGCCCGACGAGGTCACCTTCGCCATCAACACCGAAGTCGCGCAGAAATGGTGGGCCCGTCCTGCCCTGCGCTTTGCCCGGGTCTTCGCCATGGATCCGCAGCAACCCCTATCGATCAAGTCGCTGACCACCTATTTGCGCGAAGATCGCAAGGCCGTCATTTTCCCCGAGGGACGCATTACCGTCACCGGCGCTCTGATGAAAGTGTACGACGGCGCCGCGCTGGTCGCGGAGCGCTCCGGTGCCGCCATCCTGCCGATTCGTATCGATGGCGCCCAATACACGCCCGTATCCCGGCTGCATGGCGTGGTGCGCCTGCGCTGGTTCCCGCCGATCACGCTCAACATCCTGCCCCCTCGCGACCTGATGCATGCGGCAGGTCGCGATGCCCATGACCGCCGGCACCGGATGGGCTTGATGCTCACCGACATCATGAGCGACATGATGTTCGAAACCGGCAACCACCAGCAGACGCTTTTCGCGGCCTTGCTGGATGCACGCCGGATCCATGGCGGTGGCCACAAGCTGCTGGAAGATATCAAGCGCAAACCCCTGAGCTACAACGGCCTGATTGCCCAGACGCTGGCCTTGAGCCAGAAACTGGCTGCCATCACCGAGATGGGCGAGCATGTCGGCCTGCTGTTGCCGAATGCGAACGTGACCGTCGCCGTCTTCCTTGGGCTGCAACTGCATGGCCGGGTGCCGGCCATGATGAATTTCGGGGCGGGCCTTCGCAGCCTGGCATCGGCCTGCCGGACTGCCGAGATCAAGACCTTCGTCACCTCGCGTCGCTTTGTCGTCAACGCGAAGCTGGAAGCCACGGTGGAGGCGCTGGCCGACGAGTTGAACGTCGTGTTTCTGGAAGATCTCTCGGAATCGATCACCCGCACCGACAAGGTCAGAGCACTGATCGGCTCCCTCACCGCCTCGCTTTGGTATCGCCAACGCGATAGGGAGCGGGTCAACGATCCCGCCGTCATCCTGTTTACCTCCGGCTCGGAGGGAGAACCCAAGGGCGTGGTGCTGTCCCACGGCAACCTTCTTGCCAACCGTGAGCAACTGGCAGCCCGCCTGGACCTGAATGCCCAGGACACAATTCTCAACGCCCTGCCCATGTTCCACGCCTTCGGCCTGACGGCAGGCACGCTGTTGCCACTGCTCTACGGCATGCGGACCTTCCTGTATCCCTCGCCGCTGCACTACCGCATTATTCCGGAAATCGCCTACGACCTGAACGCGACCATCCTGTTTGGCACGAATACCTTCCTGGCCGGTTATGCCAAACATGCGCATCCCTATGACTTCTACAGCGTGCGCTACGTCTTCGCCGGAGCCGAGAAGCTTCAGGACGACACGCGCCGGCTCTGGGTCGACAAATTCGGCCTGCGCGTGCTGGAAGGCTATGGCGCCACGGAAACTTCCCCCATCCTCGCTGCGAATACCCCCATGTTTTACCGCGAGGGCACCGTCGGGCGTTTCATGCCGGGGATCGACTGGCAACTGGAGTCCGTGCCCGGCGTCGAGCAAGGCGGCCGACTGCATGTGGCCGGTCCCAATATCATGCTGGGCTATCTCCGGCCGCAACGACCTGGCCATCTGGAACCACCCACTTCGCGCTTCGGCCATGGCTGGTACGACACCGGCGATATCGTAAAAATCGACGATGATGGCTACGTAACAATCTGCGGCCGGGTCAAGCGTTTCGCTAAGATTGGCGGCGAGATGGTGTCCCTGACCGCGGTCGAGGAAATCGCTGCGAAACTGTGGCCGGGCCACCTGCATGCCGCCGTCGCGCTGCAGGATGAGCGCAAGGGCGAACGTATCCTGCTGGTCACCCAATACCGCGAAGCCCAGCGCGCAGAATTCACTCGCGCCGCCCAGGACCAGGGCTACATCGAGTTCCATTCGCCGCGAGAAATCCTCTACGCCAAGGAATTGCCGCTGCTCGGCTCCGGCAAGATCGACTACCCTGCCCTGACCAGTCTGGTTCACAAGGCATTGGGCGAATGAACAAAGGCCTGCTCACTCTGGTTGGCGCGCAATTTTTGTCCGCCTTTGGCGATAACGCCATCCTGTTCACGGTGATTGCCATGAGCCTGCAGGAAGGAGGACGCGGCGCCTGGTACATCCCGGCCTTGCAAAGCGCCTTTCTTGTCGCCTTCGTGACGCTCACGCCTTGGGTCGGCGCTCTTGCCGATCGGTATCCGAAACCCCGCGTGCTACTCGCTGCAAACCTGGTCAAGGTTCTGGGTGCGCTGGCCATCTTCATGGGCGTCGATCCGCTGCTCGGCTATGCCCTGATCGGCATCGGTGCCGCCTCCTATGGCCCTGCGAAATACGGCATCATCCCGGAGCTGACCGAAACCCGACATCTGGTTCGCGCCAATGGGTGGGTTGAAGGCGCCACCATTGCCGCGATTCTTTTTGGCACCGTGGGCGGAGCACGTCTGGCAGACCACTCCATACGCGCGGCACTCGTCATCGTGATGATGCTCTATCTGATATCAGGTATTGCCACGACGTTCTTGCCCCGCTGCCAGGCAAGACAAGGTTCCGCTCTGGGCCAATCGGCCTGGGGCAACCTGATCTCATGGATGAAAACGCTGCTGTCATCCCAGCGGGCGCGACTGATTCTGCTGGCACTGAGCCTGTTCTGGGCCTGCGCGGCAACACTGCGGGTCGTGCTGGTGGCCTGGGCACCGGAAGTCCTGGGTGCACAATCGGCCTCCGACATTGCCGACCTGACTTTCTTCATGGCCATAGGCATCGTCATCGGGGCTGCCCTGGTTCCGCGCCTGATCCCGCTGGATCGCTTGCGCCGCACCCGTTTCTCCGCCTATCTGATGGGCGCCCTCTTCCTACTGTTGGCGCTCGTCAATGACCTCTGGACCGCAAAACTGATTCTTCTGGTCATCGGGATTTGCGGGGGCATCTTTGTCGTTCCCCTCAACGCCGCCATCCAGGAACTGGGCCATGCGAGTATCGGCAGCGGCAGCGGCAGCGCTGTCGCCGTGCAGAATTTCTTTCAGAACAGTGCCATCCTCACCAGCATGGGCCTTTATTCCATCGCAGCGGCCAATGGCGTGGGTTCGATTCCTACCATATGGGTGCTGGGCAGCCTAGTGTGCGTCATGACGCTCATGGTGGCGCTGCGCCTGCCCAAGGTGCCCGCTCAATTCGAACAGCCTTAGTGGGCCCTCTCCTGCAACCAACTTCGTTGTAAGATCGTTAGATGAATCGTAGACCTTGCATGACACCAGCATGGCCTCAGTGGACGGCCACCGGGTTGATCACCGCCGCAACGCTTCTATCCGCGTGCACCACCGTGACCACCCACAAACCCTCCGGCGAGGAAATCGTCATGAGCCAGGAGGAGTTCGCCCAGTATGCGGAACACGTGTTTCGACATCACAATCAGGTCATGACAGAGCTGATCGAATCCAGCCTTGAGCGAGGAGAACAAGATCCCGGCGAGGCCAAAAAGCTGTCCGCAGCGGAGAGCAACATGGTCAATGTCTGCGAACCTCTCAACGAAATGGTCTCGGAGACCCTATCCGGTGAGAACGTGGGATTGAAAGTAAAAATCAAACTCGCCGATGCCGTCCCTGCCTGCGAGGAAGCATCGCAGGTGGTAGAGGAATTGATACCTTGATGGAGACTTTGCAAATTGGATTGCGGGTCTTGTTTTATGGGCAGGCCAGTTGTGACATAAAAGGTGACCCTTCTTTCGTCTAATTATCGGCCAACTTTTTGAGGTCATCCCTGGCCTTGATTGCGGAAGCTTTGGCCTCACTAATTCGGTCTTTATTAGCCTCCTGTTGCGTCTCCTGTAGTTTCGTCTTGCATCCCTTCAACCTTTGAAGACTTTCCCCTGTGGCATCCCGCAGGGCAATATCGACGTGTGATTGGGCAGCCTCTGCGTGGGCGGCGGCTCCTTTGTTATCACCTTGATCGAGGCTTCTTAGGCTGGCCTCGGCCTGCATCAGGGCCTTGTGTACTTGATCGGAGCGGGCCAGCGCAAGGGGCTGGATCAACAGAAGACAGAGGGCCACGGTGAGATGTTGGCGCCGATCTGGATAGGGTTTGTCTTTGGCTTTCATGTCTTTATCCCTGATAGGAGCCTTTTCCAGGTGCTCAGTTGGCACAACGCCGTCGACGATTGTGCCACCCGCCCAGAATGGCCATGAGGCTGGTAAGAGCCAGCAGTCCTAGCTCGTTCATGACCGGAATCGGGTTGGGCGGCGGCGAACTGGGCTGTGGTACGACGGCAGTCGGTGCAACCAACGGCGCACTGACACCCACCCCATTGATCGCAGTGACCTGGAACGTATATGGCTGGCCGTTGCTAAGCCCCTGGACCAAGCACTGGGTGGCAGGATAGCTTGCCTCACAGTAGTGTCCGCTCGAAGTGCCGTTGATCAGCGCGTCAACCCGATACAGGGCCGGCTGACCACCGCTGCTAGGTGCGGTCCAGGATACGCTCGCAGAGCGATCACCCGCATTGACAGTCAATCCGGTCGGCTGCCCGGGAGTAGTCAGTGCATTGGGGTCATATCCGGGGCCGCCTGGATCAGCAATGGCGCCTACAGCTGGATCGTTGTCCCATTCGCCGTTATCGATAATGGTGAACTCGGCGGTATTACCCACCAGGGTGACTTGATGGGTAGGCATCTGGGTCCAGCCGTTGTGATAGCTGTTTACCACGTATTTCCAGAACTGCATGCCCTCGACGATACCGGCATAGGTCATGCGAATGCGCGCAGCATTGCCAGTACAACCGACCATTTCAAAGTTGACGACCCCATAGGGCATGGTGGTACCGGGCCCATTCTCGGGCGGCGTAAACAATCGAGCGCCCTTGAGGTTGCAGCCGCTGCCACCGAGATCGGGGGTAAACGTTGTGGTCCCGGCCTGACTGCCTTGGCTGGCTGCGCCAGGGGCACTGCACTGAGCGGTGTTCCCCCCATTGGTGCCTGCACAACTCCAAATGAAGTTGCCGCTCAGATTACTGGCAGTGCTGCCTGAGCCAGCCGCACAGAGCAGTCCGGTGGGCGCCACCAAGGTCTCAATGCCATTGGCGGCGCCACAGGCTCCGTTAATGACCGCGGCGGGGGTAACTGCATTACTGACTTCGGAGGTTGCGCTGCCCAGTGTATTGGTGGCCATGACCTGGAAGGTATACGCCGTGCCGTTGGCTAGACCACTGACAACACAACTGGCATAGGAGAATGCCTGCCCGGGAAACGCTGTGATGCAAGTTTGACCGCCTGGGCTCGCAGTTACGGTATAGCTGACGGGATCACCGCCACTCAGCACCTGAGGCCAGGAGACAGTGGCCTGGCCATCCCCGGGAGCAGGCATCGGCATGCCGGGCATCGAAGGTTGTGAGTCATAGGTAAAGCCGGCCTCAAGGATGTCCCGACCGGCCGGTGTGATGACGGTGATATCCACCGTGCCACCGGCATGGTTGGGACTGACGGCGGTGATCTGATTGGCTGAGCTGACAACAAGACCGGTCGCAGGAGTTTGATCGAACAGGACCTGGCTGGCACCGGTGAGGTTGCTGCCGGTCAGCACCACGGGGGTATTGCCTGATTGCGGCCCGGCACTGGGACTGCTGGAGAACAGCACCGGAGCCAGTGCGCTGGGAGTTATGCTCAAAAGTTGTGGATGAGCAGCTGATGGAGGCGGCGTATTCTTGATGGTCTTCAAGGTCATCAATGCCTACGAGAGGAGTGAATACGCCGTGAGTAAAGATAAGATGACTCGGTT
>JBIIEQ010000117.1:0-6219 GCA_044237765.1 Methylococcaceae bacterium
GGATGACAGGGTCGAGTTGGGGGATCAAGAGGTGGTCGGTGTGCTTGATCGGATGGTCAAGCAACGACGCGAATCCATTGCTCAGTATGATGACGCCGGGCGGTCTGACCTCTCTGCGGTGGAAAAGACCGAAATCGAGGTGATTCAGGCTTATCTGCCTCAACAGCTGACGGCATCCGAAATTGATGCTCTAATCAATTCGGCCATCGCCGAGACGGGTGCGTCTGGCATCGGTGGAATGGGTAAAGTGATGGCGGTTATCAAGGCCCCCATGCAGGGGCGAGCAGACATGACCGTCGTTAGCGCCCGTGTAAAGTGCCTATTGGGCGTCTGACCCAAACCCGAGACGCGATCCGTTCAATCCGATACATCAGCTTTATCCTTCGCGTCCGAACGTCGTTCCGACTTTAGGGCATACCGGCGCGACTAATCTGAGTCGATTGGCGTCGGCTTGACGCTCACTGTATTTGTTGGCAAGCACAACATGGCCGGCAAAATCCCCGAGCAATTCATCCAGGATCTCCTGGCACGCACCGATCTCGTGGAGTTAATCGAAGCACGGGTGCCGTTGAGGCGATCCGGCAGCAACTTCATGGCGCGCTGCCCGTTCCATAACGAAAAAACCCCCAGCTTCTCCGTTAATCGCGACAAGCAGTTCTATTACTGCTTTGGTTGTGGCGCCCGCGGGACTGCAATCAGTTTTCTGATGGACTATGATCGACTGAGTTTTCCCGAGGCTATTGAGGCTTTGGCTGACGCGCTGGGACTCACGGTGCCGAGAGAGCAGGGCGAAGGGGCGGACCGCAAGTCGACGTTGGAGTCAGCCCAGGCGCTCTACTCCATTCTGGAGCAGGCCTGTCGGTTTTATCGGCAACAGCTGAAGCTCCATCCTGACGCCCGAAGGGCGGTCGAATATCTTCGTCAGCGGGGGGTCAGCGGAGAAGTTGCGCAGCGTTATGGCCTGGGTTTTGCCCCGCCGGGGTACCAGAACCTTCCTGCTGACTGGCCGCGGGTGCAATTGCAATCGGCTGGGCTGCAGGCTTCGTCCCAGTCCGGTCGGAACCATGACTGGTTTCGTGATCGGATCGTGTTTCCCATTCGTGACCGCCGAGGTCGGATCGTCGGTTTTGGTGGCCGGATCATTGGGGAGGGCGTGCCCAAGTACCTCAACTCTCCGGAAACGGATGTTTTCCATAAGCATCGTGAAGTCTACGGGCTGTATGAACTGCTCGAGGCGTTACGCAAGCCGGATTACATCGTCGTGGTTGAGGGTTACATGGACGTGATTGCGCTGGCTCAGTTTGGTATCCAGAATGCGGTGGCGACCCTCGGTACTGCGACCTCAACTGATCAGGTTGGCTTGCTGTTCCGCTACACCTCCACCGTTGTGTTCTGTTTCGACGGCGATACCGCCGGTCGAAATGCAGCCTGGAAAGCCCTGGACTCCAGTCTTGTCCACCTCCGTGAAGGTCGTCAGCTGCGCTTCCTGCTATTGCCTGAGGGGCATGATCCTGACTCGATGGTGAGGGAGGAAGGTCGTGAGGCCTTTGTGAGAAGAGTTGAGATGGCTCAGCCTTTTTCCGAGTACTTTTTCGAGCATCTGGCTGAGGGGCTCGACCTTGTAACCATTGAGGGTCGTTCGGCTCTGGTCGGCAAGGCCCAACCACTTATTCGTAAGCTGTCGCCCGGTGTATTTAGGGAGATGATTGAGGCGCATCTTGAATCGCTGGCGGGCCATGCGGCCAAAGGTGCGGCCGGCGCGTTTGAGGCTAGGGACGGGAGCCGTGCCAAGTCTTCTCGACCCGCGACAACGGGCAGGCCGTCGGCCATGCGAACGTTCCTGGCTCTGCTTTTGCAGAATCCCAATCTTATTGAGCATATCGATACAGCTGCGGCTGAGCGTTTAACGCGGATCGATCGGCAAGGCCCGCTTGTCGGGGCGGTTATTGAATTTTTGATGGCGCATCCTCAAATCATGCCCGGTGGGGTGATTGAAGGCTTTCGTGACTCACCCGGCGCGGAGGTGATTTCCCGGCTGATTGCCTGGGATACGCAAGTCGCAGATGACAAAATTGAAGCGGCGTTTTTGGATTATCTTCGCCATTTCACCGAAGATCGAGTCAAGGATGGCCGGCTTGAGGCGCTTATCAGCAAGTCCCGCGATCAAAAGCTTTCAGCCGATGAGCTTGAAGAGTTGAGGCGTTTGACAAACCATTGAGCGAGACGGTGACTGGTGCCCTGAACGGACAAGCTTTCAATGGCACTGGCACACAGTGAATTTCAATTCGGGGCTATTTCCGCTATACTTGTGGGTTCCCGACCTTCTATCAGATACGGGCTAGTTGATGACTCCTGAACAGCAGCAATCGTTAAAAGAACTCATCGCCAAAGGCAAGATGCAGGGTTACCTCACCTATTCTGAGGTGAACGACCATCTGCCGGGTGATGTCGTTGATCCCGAGCAGATGGAGGAAATCATCTGCATGATCAATGATATGGGTATCGAGGTCCATGAGGACCGGCCGGATACCGATATGATTGCCGAAACCGCCGTGGTGACGGAGGATGATGAGGAAGAAGCGGCGGAAGTGGCTGCTGCTCTCGTTTCTTCTGTAGATACTGAGCTTGGTCGCACGACTGACCCCGTTCGCATGTACATGCGTGAAATGGGCACCGTTGAATTGCTCACACGCGAAGGCGAGCTGAAAATAGCCAAGCGGATCGAGGCAGGCATCAACCTTGCTGCGAGCGAGCTCGTTCGTTTCCCCGCAGCCATGAATCATTTTCTCGGCTCATTTGAGAGTGTTGAGAAAGGTGAAATGCGGCTATCCGAGCTGATTTCCGACTTTTTCGACCCCAACGCCGACGATGCCCCTGTCGAACCGCAAGCGGTGGCCGAGGATGATGGCGACGATACCGTTGACGAACCGGCAGACACTGGGCCTGATCCCGAGGTCGTGAAGGAGAAATTGGCGGTTTTCGCCAAGCGATTCAAGACGGCGACCAATGCTCATAACAAGCATGGCGCCCTCCATGAGAAGACCCAAAAGGCGTTCGACGCCTTGGCGGAGACTTTCATGGAGTTCAAAAAGACTCCTGTTTTCTTCAAGGAGCTTACCGATATATTGCGCAGGACCGTGGATAGGGTTCGTGAAGAAGAGCGTTTCATCCAGGAATGTTTTGTCAGCAAAAGCCGGGTACCTCGCGCGGAGTTTATTGCCTCGTTCATCGGCAACGAATCAAATACCGACTGGTTGAACCCCTGGTTGGAGTCGGGTAAGCCCTATGCGAAGACCTTGGCTACCCTGGGCGCAGACATCAGGCAGGCCCAGGCGCGGTTGGGTCAGATCGAAAAGGAAAATTTGATTTCGATCAAGGATATCAAGGACATCAACCGACGCGTATCCATCGGAGAAATCCAGGCGAGAGCCGCCAAAAAGGAAATGATCGAGGCCAACCTGCGTTTGGTTATCTCAATCGCCAAGAAGTACACCAACCGTGGTCTGCAGTTCCTGGACCTGATCCAGGAGGGCAACATCGGTCTGATGAAGGCGGTTGACAAGTTCGAATACCGTCGAGGCTACAAATTTTCGACCTATGCAACCTGGTGGATCCGACAGGCGATCACCCGTTCGATCGCCGATCAAGCCCGCACCATCCGTATTCCGGTGCACATGATCGAAACCATCAACAAGCTGAACCGCATTTCCCGGCAGATGTTGCAGGAAATGGGGCGCGAGCCGACTCCGGACGAGTTGGCCGTCCGCATGGAAATGCCCGAGGACAAGGTTCGCAAGGTCCTCAAAATCGCCAAGGAACCGATCTCCATGGAAACCCCGATCGGCGATGATGAGGATTCCCATCTGGGCGATTTCATTGAAGATTCCCGCGTCATGTCACCAGTTGAGCATGCGACGGTGGCCAGTCTGCGTGAAAGCACTCAGCAAATTCTCGCCAGCCTCACCGCCCGTGAAGCCAAAGTATTGCGGATGCGCTTCGGTATCGATATGAACACGGACCACACCCTTGAGGAGGTCGGCAAGCAATTTGACGTGACCCGTGAACGGATTCGTCAGATTGAAGCCAAGGCGCTGCGGAAGCTACGTCATCCTTCCAGGTCGGAGCAGTTAAAAAGCTTTCTCGATATCGAATAACAAGTATCGGGCCTTTAGCTCAGTTGGTTAGAGCAGGGGACTCATAATCCCTTGGTCCTCGGTTCAAGTCCGAGAGGGCCCACCATATAAATCACAGCCTTATGTCAGGAATGATGTAGGGCTTTTATTTAAATGGCTTTTGGTTGCCATATGGTTGCCGTTTATCGGTAAGCGTCCGGCCGTCCCATCTATCTGTGGTTGATTTCAGGAGTTAAAGTTCAACGGGCTTCCATCCTTTAACGGGCAGGAGCTCATCGATTCTCTTGTTCGGCCAGACAGGCAATTTCTCAAGAGTATCCCTCATCCAGGCCGCCGGATCGATGCCGTTCAGCTTGCCGGTTCCAATCAGCGACTGGATGACCGCCGCCCGTATTCCCGCACGCTCTGATCCGGTGAAGAGCCAGTTCTTTTTCCCGATGGTCACTGGCCGGATGGTCTGCTCCACCGGGTTATTGTCGATGGGCAGGTTGCCTGTCTGAGCATACCGCGCCAGTGCGTGCCAACGCTTGAGACTGTAATCCAGAGCCTTGGCCCATGCGCCACCGGGTGCCGCCTTAAGGCGATGGTCCAGAAGGTACCGATGCAGTGCTGCCGGTCTCGGAACGGATTCTCGTACCCGCAGCGCGAGTCTGGCCTCGATGCTCATCTCCTTGCCGGCAGCCTCAACCGCATAAAGCTCAGCCATACGTTGGAGTACTTCTTCGGCCAGGGGATTCTGATGGGCAGCATGGAGTTCATAGAACTTGCTGCGGGCATGGGCGAAGCAACCCAGTTCCACACAGGCGATGCCGTCCGTGTGGGCGGCGAACAATGCCTTGTAGCCGCTGTAGTCATCCACGCATAGATACCCGCGCCATGCACCCAGGAAGTCACGCGCGTGTTGACCGCTTCTGCCGGTTTGGTAATCAAAGACGATGAGGGGTGGTCCCTCATCCAGCGTGTTACTGCGGAATGCCCACAGATAGGCTTTATGGGTTTTCCCCTTTCCAGGATCGAGTTGCTGCACCGGTGTCTCATCGGCGTGCAGCACGCCGCCTAGGAGAAGTCGTTCCTTCAGTCGCTCATGGAGGGGCTCTAGCGCATAACCCACACGCCCAACCCGGTCAGCCAGTGTCGATCGCGCCAAGGGAACACCCTCGCGCGCTGCCATCTGTTCCAGTCGATAGAGCGGAAGGTGATCCGCGTATTTGTTGATGACCACCCAGGAGAGGAGTCCGGGAGTCGCCAGTCCACCCTCGATGACAGCCGGTGGGATGGGCGCCGCGGTGACGGTTTCGCAGGCGCGGCAAGCGTATTGCGGACAGAGATGGCGATGAACCGTAAAGATCGCCGGCGTGACGTCGAGCTGCTCGCTGATGTCCTCACCGATTTTCACCAGATCATTTCCGCAGGCACCACATTGGCAGCTCTCCGGCTCATGCCGGAACTCGATACGAGGCAGATGATGGGGAAGTGGCTGACGGCCAGCCTTCTGGCGAGGGTTGCGCGGAGTGGCCACTTCATCCGTGTCACTGACATCCAGCTCCGCATGGATGGAACCGATGTCTTCATCCACGGATTCTGCAAAGAGATTCAGTTGCTGAGCGTCGAGAGATTCGCTGCGCTTTCCGAAGCGAATGCGCTTCAAATGGGCCAACTCCAGGGTGAGTGCCTGGATCTTGAGTTTGTCTCTTTTGGCCTCTGCCAGAAAGGACTGAAACGATGTCATCAACGCCTGTTTGGTGACAGGGTCAACGTCCGCTTTTTCCAGCAATGACAGGGCTTCCATGGGTTTTTATTATGCCCGAATAAGACCTCTATCCCAATGATTTAATTAAATAAAACAATGCATCAAGGCATCCAGTCCGGCGTTGGGACCGCTGTCACGCGGTGCCAATCGACACCCCGAATCAACCATTCCCATTCAATGGCGCTGAGTGAAAAAGTCGCCCGATGAGGATCCGGAGTTATGCTCAAAAGTTGTGGATGAGCAGCTGATGGAGGCGGCGTATTCTTGATGGTCTTCAAGGTCATCAATGCCTACGAGAGGAGTGAATACGCCGTGAGTAAAGATAAGGTGACTCGG
>JBIIEQ010000058.1:0-21460 GCA_044237765.1 Methylococcaceae bacterium
ACCGACCGCGTAAGATTCATGGATTCCGGACGCCTTTGCAGGTCTACAACGAGATGCTTCAAATGGCTCAGAAGTCAGACAGCGTAGTTCATTAACCCGTGTTGCACTTGGTCCTTGAAACCGCCCTCCCTTTACTCCAACAGTATTAGCTCGCTCCCGGGCTTCAATTTCCAGCACTGATTCAACCAAAGACTCAGAAACACTGCTTACCCTTTCAATCTCTGTTGTTTGCTGACGAGGGGCTTGACCGTTTAATTGATTATTAACTAAATCCCTCGCAGCCTCGGCTGGTAATGCGTTGTTTGCAGGTTCGTTTTTCCATTTTTCTTGCAGCCATTTAGGCTTGGTCCAGGCTTTGGTGTCCCTAAACCCCTCACGGGACGCCACCCATGCATCATAATCCTTGAATTCCTTCATGTCTGGTGGCGAGAAGGGATCATCCCGCCAGTCGCGTAGTTTTGGAGCTGTCGGGAATGACGGAGTGATTTGTGCTGCGGGAATAACTGCCGAAGTTGACGTATTCTTCATGAGTGCAGTCATCTGTTCTTGTATAGCTTTAATGTAAGCGCCTAAGTCCCTCCCATTGGCTGGAAACTCTCCCGCACCGGCGTCAATACTGCTTGCACCATAGGCCGAAGATTCCTTTAGCCAGTTCCCTACCGAAGTAGAAGCCTCTGCGCCCCCCAGAAAACTGTTATAGCCAGCCGTTAAGGTCCCCGCATTATTTCGCTCAAAGTTTTTTGAACCGGACTCCTCCTTCAAGATCCCATACCCTTCGACTTCAGAATAGCCACTGACTTCCGTCACGAACGCATCTCCATAGCCATCATAGAAGAACTTTATGCTCGCTTGGATAGCGTTCTTGAGCTTGAACATGTCCAGAAGAATGTTCTGCTGCGCTTTTTGATTGCTTGCAAACTGATGGTATTGGTCGCCCAGAGCAGCAAAGGTATCGATCAGCTTTATCAATGCTTGAATGTGCGCTCGCGGCGAAAATCCAGCTGCAGGACCATTGGTATAATTCACTGGATTAAGACGAGCAATCTTCTGGTAGGGCAATCCGTCCACTAAAGATGACTCTGTTTTTACGTAGTAATCAAAATCAGTCGAGGTAAGGTCCTTTCCTCTCAATGCCCCTCTAAGTTCAAGGAAATTTTGACCCCTCTGAGGTTCAATCCTAAGCGTGTTAGTGACGTAGGAATAGATAGAGGCCTTGGCACTGCCTTCCATCTTGGTGTCTTCCGATGCCTGATCATGTTTAAACGCTACTGATCCTTGCCATCCTCCAAATCGAGCGGATGCGCCGAATTCCATGGTAAATTTTTCGGATTTTGAATCTTTGCCCGATTTAGATGAAATCTTGCTCGTTATCCCGCTTTCTGACTGGCCATTAAGGTTAGGTATCAGCGATCCAGTTCTCAACGCTCCCATGTCAAAAATACTGCGGCGATCGAACAGGGATGATGTGGTATAGAGTGCAGCGCCGAGTGGCATTGTTTTCACATTTTCGGGGCTAATGTTGTTGGCGCCATTAGATGAGCGCAATCCCCACGATCTGTGTTTGGCCGCCAGATTTTTGGCGGACAGTTCGAGATCAGGCTGATCGAGGTCGAACGCCCTTACGACGTCATCGAACCTTTTGGCAAGTTGGGGGGAAAGTGGTTGTGTTTCAGTTTCATGTTCCAAGGCTGCCGCGAGTTTTTCCTTGAATTCATTATCGATAACTGGATTCCCAGTGAGAGGCAGCTGACCCGTCATCTCCAACGTCTGAATAGTCGAGGACGTATCCGCCCGGATCACCACTGGGTTGATCCCTGCCAGCAGGATGACGAGGACGGCGAAAATGCTTGGTCGAGCGACCTGATGGCGCCCGCCCGGACGAAGTGCGACTGACGATGCGGGTCGCTCGAATTTCAGCCCAGAGTTCATGCGTATATCCTGGTTATGGGCGCTCCGCGCCATCCGACGATTCCCCGTCTGAATGGCTGCCCGGGGGAGTTAATTATTAAAGTCCTTGAGAACAATAGCAAAGACCATTCTGGCGTTCTACCCATGGTCAGAAAATGTCAGAAGTTCCGGGATGACTTGTCCAGCCCGACGATGGATCGCCATCGGCCCTTCAAGGGTGCTCAATGGCCTGCCCGCTTCACCTCGGCACCCTCGGGCATCCCCATCGATCCGGCTCTCGATGAGCAATAGGAGTGGATGTGTCGAGCCCGGGCATTCCCGGACAATGCATGATCGTCAAAACCTGATGCGACACTTTTGTCACGATGAGTCCCGTACGGCTCTTTTTTCAGCCTGGCACTCTTTACCGGCGCTAACCTGCTCCCCATGAAACAGCCCGCAGTTCGCTGCTCATGCTTTTTTACGGGTTTTGCTAGACTTTCGGAACGAAAATATGACGTCGTGGTTTTTGATCATCCTCTCATCCCCGTGAACCAAGGTGCTTTATGAAGATTAAACATCCCTTTCTGGTGTCTGCCCTGGCGGTGGCGATCTGCACGGGGCTGACCATCGAGCCCAGCAGGGCCGATAAGCAAGCCACCACGAACAGCTTCTGGTGGCCTGAGCAGCTGGACTTGACGCCCTTGCGTCAAAACGCGGCGGAATCCAATCCGTTAGGCAAATCCTTCCACTATGGTGAAGCCTTCAAAACACTCGACCTGAAGGCCGTGAAAGCAGACATCGCCGCTACTCTTCAAACCTCTCAACCCTGGTGGCCAGCGGACTACGGCCATTACGGACCCTTCTTCATCCGGATGGCCTGGCACAGCGCGGGGGTTTACCGCACCCTCGATGGACGCGGCGGCGCTTCCGGTGGACAGCAACGTTTCGAGCCACTCAACAGTTGGCCGGATAACACCAATCTGGACAAGGCGCGGCGTCTGTTATGGCCGGTCAAGAAGAAATACGGCAGCAAGCTGTCCTGGGCCGATCTGATGGTGCTCGCCGGCAATGTTGCCCTGGAGGAGATGGGCTTCAAGACGCTCGGTTTTGCCGGGGGGCGCCCAGACGACTGGGAGGCCGAGCGAGTCAACTGGGGGTCCGAGAAGAAATTTCTTGCCAACAATGAGCGCTATAACGCTCAAGGTGAATTGGACGCCCCTCTTGCCGCTGTACAGATGGGGTTGATTTACGTGAACCCGGAGGGGCCTGGCGGCAAGCCAGACCCCTTGCTGGCAGCCAGGGACATTCGCGAAGCGTTTGGCCGCATGGCCATGAATGACGAAGAAACGGTCGCCCTGATTGCGGGCGGGCATACCTTCGGCAAGGCGCACGGTGCGCATAAGCCGGAGGAGTGTCTGGGCAAGGAACCGGCTGCAGCCGGCGTAGAGGAACAAGGCCTGGGCTGGCTCAACAAATGCGGAACCGGCCACGGCGCCGATACCGTGACCAGTGGCCTGGAGGGTGCGTGGTCGAGCAACCCGACCCGCTGGACCCATGAATACCTGACCTGGCTTTACAGCTTTGATTGGATCACGACGCAAAGTCCCGCCGGTGCCACCCACTGGATCCCCAAGGATGGCAAAGGGGATAATTTTGTGCCGGACGCCCACGTACCTGGCCAGCGCCACGCGCCGATCATGTTCACCACGGACATTGCTCTGAAAACGGACCCCGAGTATAAAAAAATTTCCAAACGCTTCCTGGATGACCCCAAGGCATTCGAAGGGGCCTTCGCCAGGGCCTGGTTCAAGCTGACCCACCGCGACATGGGCCCCAGGGCACGCTATCTGGGTAACGAGGTACCGAGCGAGGAGATGGTCTGGCAGGACCCCATTCCCAAGGTCGATCACCCGTTGATCGACAACCAGGACATTGCCAAACTGAAATCAACGCTCCTTGCTTCAGGATTGACGGTGCCGGAACTGGTCAAGACGGCCTGGGCCTCTGCGGCGACGTTTCGCGGCACCGATATGCGTGGCGGTGCCAACGGCGCTCGCATTCGCCTGGCGCCAGAAAAGGACTGGGCAGCCAACGACCCCAGCGAACTTGCCAACGTATTGAATCGACTGGAAACGGTTCAGAACGACTTCAACCGCTCGCTGAAAGGGGGTAAGAAGGTATCGCTTGCCGACGTGATTGTGCTGGGCGGTTCGGCCGCCGTGGAGGAAGCCGCCCGGCAAGCCGGCCACACGGTGCAGGTCCCCTTCAGGCCCGGACGCATGGATGCTACGCAGGAACAGACGGATGTGCGCTCGTTTGCGGTGCTGGAACCCCGAGCCGATGGCTTCCGCAATTATTACGGCAAGGCGAATGCGCATTCGCCTGCAGAAATGCTGATCGAACGCGCCAATTACCTGAGCTTGAGCGTACCCGAAATGACCGTCCTGGTGGGCGGCATGCGGGCAATGGATGCCAACACGGGACATGCTCGGCAGGGTGTACTCACCGATCGCCCAGGCACATTGAGCAATGACTTTTTCGTGAACTTGCTCGATATGTCGACTCAGTGGACCCCATCGCCTTCATCCGAGGGTATTTATGAAGGGCGGAACCGGACCACCGCCGAAGTCAAATGGACGGCCACCCCGGTTGATCTGGTCTTCGGCTCCAACGCCGAGTTGCGTGCGGTCACCGAAGTGTATGCAGCGGATGACGGCAAGGACAAATTCGTAAAGGATTTTGTTGCCGCATGGGACAAGGTCATGAACCTGGATCGCTTCGACGGACGCTAACGCTGCCGCGTCAGGATTAGGTCTTGACCGCAGTTGCCTGTAGGGGCTATCAAACCGGTGCCATCGTAGATAGTTGACGTCCCGGCGCAGCCCCTTTTGTCCTCCCGGTCGCCGATAAGAGACACGCGACCGGGCACACTCAGCCGAAGCCCCTCGACCAGAGATCACCGCGTCGGGGCAGCCTGCCCCGCCTGTGCCATGGGCTGATTTTCGTGATTGCAACCCTTCAGTCCTTGTCGCCAACATTTCGCATGAACCTCCGCATCGCCATTGCCCAACTGGATTTTCTCGTCGGTGACATAGCCGGCAACGCTCGACGCGTTCTGGACGCGGCAATCGAAGCACGCGACCGACTCGGTGCCGCCGCCATTGTCTGTCCGGAACTGACGCTATCGGGTTATCCGCCCGAGGATCTCCTGCTGCGCCGGGACTTCCTGACGACCGTGGAATCCACCCTGGACGATCTGGCCGAAAAACTGGCCGGCATCACGGCCGTCGTGGGTTTTCCGGAAATCACCGATGCGGGTATTTTCAACAGCGCGGCCGTGATCGCCGACGGTGCGGTCCAGCACATTTACCGTAAACAGCATCTCCCCAATTACGGCGTCTTTGACGAGAAACGCTACTTCCTGCCCGGCTATGCCCCCTGCGTTTTCGAATTGGCGGGGGTCCCGGTCGGATTGACCATTTGCGAGGATGTCTGGAGATCGGGACCGGTGGAGCAGGCCGCCCATGCCGGTGCACAGCTGATTCTGAACCTGAATGCCTCGCCTTATCAGGCCGGCAAGATCCGTGAGCGTGAAGCCGTGGTGCGGGAACGGGTGACGGCAGCGGGCATCCCATTAATCTACGCCAACCTGGTCGGTGGGCAGGACGAGCTGGTGTTTGATGGCGCGTCATTCGTGATGAACCGTCATGGCCAGATCACTACCCATGCCCCGGAATTTCAGACATCCCTGATTGCTGTCGATTTCAACCGTGGCATCCACCTGGAACCACTCCCCGGCACCATCACCCCACCCCTGCCCGACGACGCCAGCGTTTATCAAGCCTTGGTCACCGGCATCCGCGACTACGTCCGCAAGAATCGTTTCAAGGGCGCGGTACTCGGCTTGTCCGGCGGCATCGATTCTGCCCTGACGCTGGCGCTGGCCGCCGATGCGTTGGGGCCGGAGCAGGTCGAGGCCGTGCTGATGCCCTCGCGGTACACCGCCGACATGAGTAACGAGGATGCCATTCTGGAAGCCGAGGCGCTGGGTTGCCGGTACCATACGATTCCCATCGAGCCGGCCTTCGATACCTTTCTCGAACTGCTCGCCCCCAGTTTTGCCGGGCTGCCGCCGGATACCACCGAGGAAAATATACAGGCGCGCTGCCGGGGCATCCTACTGATGGCGTTCTCCAACAAGACCGGCAAGATTCTACTGACCACCGGCAACAAGAGCGAGATGAGTGTCGGCTACGCCACACTGTACGGCGACATGGCGGGCGGCTTCGCGCCATTGAAGGACGTGCCGAAAATGCTGGTTTACCGCTTGTGCGAATACCGTAACCGCCTGTCCGCGGTCATTCCCCAGCGCGTTATCGACCGGCCGCCCTCGGCGGAGCTTCGCCCCGACCAGAAGGACGAGGATTCGCTGCCGCCCTATCCGGTGCTGGACGCCATCCTCGAACGCTATGTGGAGCGCGACGAGTCGATCGCCGACATCATCGCCGCCGGCTACCCGGAGCACGATGTCATCCGCGTCGCCCGCATGGTCGACCGCAACGAGTACAAGCGCCGACAGGCCCCGCCCGGCGTCAAGATCAGCCGCCGCGCCTTCGGCCGTGACCGGCGCTACCCGATGACCAACGGCTTCGGCAACTGAGCCGGGAAACCCAAGCGCCATGCCCACACTGAACTGGATCGGCAAGGAGTCCGTCATTCGCCACCATCGGGAGGTGCCGTTTCGCTTGCTGGAAACCGTGCCGGAACTCTCGCTCCCCTCACACCCCGAGGAAGGAGCCAAGGGTGACGGGAATCTGATCGTGCAAGGCGACAACCTGCATGCCTTGAAGGCGCTGTTGCCGCGCTATGCCGGGCAGGTGAAGTGCATCTACATCGATCCCCCTTACAACACGGGGAATGAGGGTTGGGTCTACAACGACAATGTCAACAGCCCGGAAATCCGCCGCTGGCTGGGCGAGGTGGTCGGCAAGGAAGGCGAGACCCTGGACCGCCACGACCGCTGGCTGTGCATGATGTACCCGCGGCTGGTGCTGTTGCGGCAGTTTTTGCGGGAGGATGGCTCAATCTGGATTTCCATGGACGAGTCCGAAATTGCCCACCTCCGCTGCCTGATGGACGAGATATTCGGCAGGCAATGTTTCGTGGCTTGCAACGCTTGGCAAAAGCGATATTCCCGGGAAAACAGGGGCGCAATTGGCGATGTTCATGAATACGTCATGGTATATGCCATCAACCCTGCTCTTTTTCAGGCCACCCGAAATCGGGTGCCCATCGATGAGAAACAGTCGGCCGTTTACAAGAATCCCAATAACGACCCCAGAGGTCGCTGGCGTGGCATACCAATGACGGCACAAGGTTTTCGTCCAAATCAGATGTATGAAATCGAAACACCTACAGGTCGGAAGTTAAGTCCACCAGAAGGTCGCTGTTGGTCAACAATTGAAAGCGAATTTCTCAAGCTCAAAGCCGCTGGGCGAATCTTCTTTGGCAAAGACGGCAATTCCCAACCAAACATCATTCGCTATCTCTCAAATGTTGAGGGATTTGTTCCCTGGACATGGTGGCCCCATGAGGAAGTAGGCCACACGGACGAAGCCAAAAAAGAAGTCCAAAGTTTATTCGGGACTCAAACCGCATTCGACACACCCAAACCCACCCGCCTCATCCAACGCATACTGCAAATCGCTAGCGACAAGGATTCGCTGATTCTGGACAGCTATGCGGGGAGCGGGACCACCGGCCATGCCGTACTGAAGCAGAACGCCGAGGACGGCGGGAACCGCCGCTTCATCCTGGTGGAAATGGACGACACCATCGCTCGCGATGTCACCGCCAAACGGGTGCAGCGCGTGGCCCGCGGCTATACCAACGCCAAGGGGCAAGCCGTCGAAGGTCTCGGCGGCGGCTTCCAGTTCTGTACCTTGTCAAAGGAACCGCTGTTCACGCCCGAAGGCCAGATTCGCCCAGACGTGACCTTCACTCAACTGGCGGAATTCGTCTGGTTCGCTGAGACGGGCACGGCGCGCCCTCACCCCGGCCCTCTCCCGGTGGGAGAGGGAGAAAAACGGTCGCCCCTGCTAGGGGTCCATGAAGGCCGGGCGATCTATCTGCTCTACAACGGCATCCTCAAGGACCGCACACCGGACGGCGGCAATGTGCTGACCCCCGCCGTACTGGCACTGCTGCCGCCGTTCGATGGTCCGAAGGTCATCTACGCCGCCGCCAACCGTCTGGGCGCCCGCGCCGCTCGCGAGGGCATTGTCTTCAAGCAGACACCCTACGCGCTGGAAGTGTAATGGCACAGACAGCGCGCAAGGTCATCATCATTGCGGGTCCTAACGGGGCGGGCAAAACCACGTTTGCCCGGGAGTTCCTGCCCACCGATGCCGCGTGCCCGGCATTTGTGAATGCTGATCTGATTGCGGCCGGACTGGCCCCTTTTGCGCCCGAATCCGCCGCAATACGAGCGGGCCGATTGATGTTAAGTGAGTTGGAGCGCCACTTTCGGTCCAGACAAAATTTCGCATTCGAAACCAAGTTGTCAGGACGAGGTTATCTGCGACATATTGCGCGTTGGCGAACCGCCGGTTATCGGGTCAAACTGATTTTTCTGAAGCTCGACAGCGTTGAGGAAGCTATCGAGCGCGTGGCCAACCGAGTTCGACAAGGCGGGCACCACATTCCCGACAGTGTTATTCGTCGCCGCTTTGCCACTGGCTTTCACAACTTTCACCATCACTACGCACCGGCGGTCGACAGCTGGGCGCTCTATGACAATGCCGGTGCGGGCCCCGTGTTAACGGACTGGAGTGAGAAACGATGAGCAAACGCCCCATAGAGAACGCGTGCGATCCCGATTTGCGGCTTTCCTTTGCCGCCCTTCAGCGGGCAGCAGTCCGGGCACGACAACTGGCTGTACAGACCCAGACTGATCTCATTATCAGTGAGCAGGGCGTTATCAGAAAAATTAGTCCGGCGGATCTGTCTGAATGGCAGCCCCTGCAAGAGCCATCGGCCGGTTACGGCAAGCCCCCATGACCGCCTTCGCAGCAAAAACCTACCAGCAACAGGTACTCGACAGCGTGGAAGCCTATTTCAAGGCTTGCCATGAACTACCCTCGCCTTCGCTGGCTTTCACGGCCACCACCGAACGGCTATGGAGTCGGGGTAATCCTTATCATCCGCTGCCTGGTTTTCCTGCGGATATGCCGTATTTCTGTCTGCGCGTGCCGACCGGTGGTGGCAAGACGTGGCTCGCGGCGAAGAGCGTGGCGCTGGCCAATACGCACCTCTTGCGCAGCGAGTACAGCGTGGTCTTGTGGCTGGTGCCGAGCAAGCCGATCCGCGCCCAGACGCTCCGCGCGCTGAAAAATCGTCATCACCCCTATCATCTGGCCCTGCGCGAGGCGGGGCCGGTCACGGTGCTGGACCTGGACGAGGCTCGCTCGCTGACGCGGTCGACGCTGGATACCTCGACCGTGGTCATTGTCGCGACACGGCAGGCGTTCCAGGTGGAAGACGAGGAGTGCCGCAAGGTGTACCAGTCTAGCGGCGCCTTGATGCATCACTTCGAGCAGGTCTCACCGATTCAACGGGCCGAGTTGCTGACCGATGGACAGGGCAGCGAGCAGACGGTGCCCTATTCGCTGGCCAATGTGTTGCGACTGCGGCGGCCGTTTGTGATCGTGGACGAAGCGCACAACAGCCGAACGGAACTGGCCTTCGATATGCTGGCCCGCTTCCGCCCCAGCGGCGTGATGGAGCTGACCGCGACACCGGATCTTGAGCGAATTCCCTCGAACGTGCTGCACAGCGTCTCGGCCGCCGAGCTGAAGGCGGAGAGATGATCAAGCTGCCGGTGGTGCTGGAGACGGAACCGAACTGGCAACAGTGTCTGAGCGATGCCATCGCCCGGCGTGATGCGCTGGAAGAACTGGCCGAGGCCGATCAACGGGCGGGCGCGCAATACCTGCGCCCGGTCGTGTTGATTCAAGCCGAGCCACGCCGCAGTGGCGTGGAGACGCTGGATGTGGATCGAGTACGTGAGGAGCTCATCACCAACCACCGGATTCCGGCCGAGGCCATCGTCATCGCGACCGGCGAGGAAAAAGGTCTGGAAAGGATCGATGCCGAATTCAAGCGAGGCATCGCCGATCCTGCTTGTGCGGTGCGTTTTGTCATCACCCAGAAAGCGTTGGCCGAAGGCTGGGACTGCCCGTTCGCCTACATTCTTGTCAGCATGGCATCGCTACACTCAGCCACGGCGGTGGAACAGATTCTGGGCCGAATCCTGCGACAGCCAGAGGCCCGGCATCGCGGCCACCGGGCGCTGAATCAATCCTATGCCTTCGTCGTGTCGCGCAATTTCGCCGAGACGGCCAATGCCCTGCGCGACCGACTGGTGACGGGCGCGGGTTTCGAGCGACGCGAGGTGGCCGCCTTTGTCATGGCCGCGAACCCTGAACAGGGACGGCTCGATTTCGACGCCCAGCAGGGACGCGCCGTCATGACACCGGTCGTCGTCAATCTGCCGGAACAGCCGGATTTGGCCGGGCTGTCCAGGACGGTGAAACAGAAAGTCCATTGGGACAAGCAGCGCAATGCGCTGACCATCAACGCGCCCTTGTCTATAGAGGAAACCGAGACATTGCAGTCCCGCGTCATGTTCGAATCGTCGGTGGCGGCGATTGCGGAAGCGGCGGAACGGAGCCGCACGACTGCCATCGATTTTTTCCAGACGCCCGCCGAACAGGGTGTGCGCCTGCGCGTGCCACAACTGGCGTTGCGCTTGCCGGCCAGTGCCGGCGGGCAAATGTTACTGCCTTTCGACGATCCGGAGGTGCTGGATTACCCCTGGTCACTCTCACCATATGAGGGCTTACCCACGACGGACGACATCAGCCGGCTCAGCGCGGGGTTCAAGGTGTCGGAGGGCGGTGAGATCGACATCGATTCAACCGGCCGGATGGTGTCGCGATTCTTGCCCGAGCTCCAGCGCGATCTGGGACTGGCCTATCAGCCGGATCATTGGGACGAAGTGAAACTGGCGGCCTGGCTCTGCCGTAACTTGCCGGAACCGTCATTGACGCACGCGAATAAACAAGCGTTTGTAACGGGGTGGCTACTGGATCTGATGAACCGGGAGGGTTTTACCCTCGCCCGTTTGAATCTCCAGAAATTCCTGATTCGCAATTTGATCGAGGCGCGGATTCGGGACCTGCGCAAGCACGCTGTTAACAAGGCTTATCAGACAACACTCTTCGGCGCCGATGCGGTGGAGCGCGTAATCGTCAGCGATGACTGCGCCTTCGAGTTTCCGACTCAAGGCTATGCGCCCAGCCGTGATTATGATGGACGCTTCGGTCATTTCGATTTCCGCAAGCACTATTACGGCCGTATCGGCGATTTCGACAGCCGCGAGGAGTTTGAATGTGCGTGCTGGCTGGACACGCAAGCCCAACAAGGCAAGCTGGACTGTTGGGTCCGCAACCTGGTTCGCCGTGAGGGATGCTCCTTCTTTTTGCAAAAGGCCGATGGACGGTTTTACCCGGATTTCCTTTGCCAACTGCCAAGCAAAAACGACGAATCCGGAGAAATTCTGGCGGTGGAATACAAGGGGGCTGATCGCTGGACAGCTGCCGCAGATGATCGGCTGATCGGCGGTCTGTGGGCGGAACTTTCGCGGGGCCGCTGCCGGTTTGTGATGGTGAAGGACAAGCAGTGGCATGACATCGAGGAGAAATTGAGATGAGCCGACAAGAGAGCGAACCCCACTCAAACTGATTTCGGCGATAATTCAGGCCACTTTTGCTTCCGCGACTCTTCCCCTTACACATGCACGACATCATCAACTGGCTCGTCAACACCATCGGTGCCATGGGTTATCCCGGCATCTTTCTGCTCATGGCCATGGAAAGCTCGGTCATTCCGATTCCCAGCGAGGTGGTCATGCCACCAGCCGGTTATCTGGTTCAGCAGGGCAAGATGCATATGGGCCTGGTCATCCTGAGCGGGACGCTGGGCAGTTTGGCTGGGGCCTACGCCAACTACTTCGTGGCGCGCTGGCTGGGCCGACCACTGGTGATCAAGTATGGCCGCTATGTCTGGATTACCGAGGAGCACTTCAACAAGGTTGAGTATTTCTTTGTTCAGCATGGCGAGATTTCGACTTTCATTGGCCGCCTGCTGCCGGTGATTCGCCATCTGATTTCCATCCCGGCCGGCATTGCCCGCATGAATCACTGGCGCTTCAGCTTCTATACCACCGTGGGGGCGGCCCTTTGGGTCAGCATTCTGAGCTGGATTGGCTATTTCATCGGCGCCAAGCAGGAGCTGATCGCCGAGTATTCGCATGAGGCCGTCCTGGCGGTGGTCGTGTTCAGCCTGTTGCTGGCCGGTGGCTACACAGTCCTCCATCGTCGGAAGGTTCGTCGTCAGGAGGAGTCCGCTTAAGGACCGATCCCGCGGCGTGGCTCACTCGGTCACGCCCTTCCCATTCCGACCTTTCATCTGGAGCCTCGAAAAACTGCGGTTCGACAAGGCTCTCCTGAGCTTCGTCGAAGGGCTCAGCGCGAACGGTAACCTATACAAAACAGCAACATATCCGTTCATGCTGAGCCTGTCGAAGTATTAACGGATGGTTTTTCGAAGCTCCCTTTTTTCATGACCATGAATCAAATTTACGACGCTGCCTCCATTGAAGTCCTCTCCGGCCTCGACCCGGTGCGCAAACGCCCGGGCATGTATACCGATACCAGCCGGCCGAATCACCTGGCACAGGAGGTCATCGATAACAGCGTGGACGAGGCCCTGGCGGGTTTTGCCAAGACTATTGACGTACGACTGATGACCGATGGCGGGGTGGAAGTTCGCGATGACGGACGCGGCATGCCGGTGGATATCCATCCCGAGGAAGGGGTGTCCGGCGTCGAGGTGATCCTGACCAAGCTGCATGCCGGCGGCAAATTTTCCAACAAGAGCTATGGCTTTTCCGGTGGTCTCCATGGCGTTGGGGTCTCCGTGGTCAATGCCCTGTCTGACCGACTCGATGTGGAAGTGCGTCGTGACGGCAAGACCTGGGATATCGGGTTTGCCCATGGCGAAAAGGTTCGTGACCTGACCGAGACCGGCAGCTGTGCCAAACGCGATACCGGGACGACCGTTCGTTTCTGGCCGGAGGCGCATTATTTCGACTCCCCACGCATTGCGATTCCGCGTCTGAAGGCTTTGCTGAGAGCCAAAGCCGTGCTGTGCTCAGGGCTCCGCATCAATCTAACGGATGATCATACGGGCGAGAGCGAGAGCTGGCATTTCGAAAACGGTTTGCCGCAGTATCTGCTGGACCGCATTTGCGATCAGGACTGCGTGCCGGAAGAGCCTTTCATGGGGAACATCGCCGGCAAGCAGGAAGCCGTGGACTGGGCCGTGGTCTGGACGGCCGAAAGTCGGGAGCCGGTCACGGAAAGTTATGTCAATCTAGTGCCCACCGCGCAGGGGGGTACCCATGTGAATGGCCTGCGGACCGGTCTGACGGAAGCGGTGCGTGAGTTCTGCGAGTTCCGCAACCTGCTGCCACGCGGCATCAAGATCGCGCCGGAGGACGTCTGGGAACGCTGCCACTACGTCCTTTCGCTGAAGATGCTCGATCCGCAGTTTTCCGGCCAGACCAAGGAGCGCCTGAGCTCACGTGAATGTGCACCGTTTGTTTCTGGCGTCGCCAAGGATGCCTTCAGCCTGTGGCTCAACCAGCACCCCGCCATCGGAGAGCGAATCGCCGAACTGGTCATTGAAAGCGCGCAGAAACGGCTGAAGGCCGATCGGCAGGTGGTGCGCAAAAAAATCACCAGTGGCCCCGCCCTGCCCGGCAAGCTGACCGATTGCGCCTCGCAGGATCTCGGCCGGACCGAACTGTTCCTGGTGGAGGGCGATTCGGCCGGCGGCTCTGCCAAGCAGGCCCGCGACAAGGATTATCAGGCGATCATGCCCCTGCGAGGAAAGATTCTGAACACCTGGGAAGTGGAGTCGACTTCGGTCCTGGCGTCACAAGAAGTCCACGACATCAGCGTCGCCATTGGAGTCGATCCTGGCTCCAGCGACCTGAGCGGCCTACGTTATGGCAAGGTCTGCATCCTGGCCGATGCCGATTCCGATGGCAATCACATTGCAACATTGCTGTGTGCGTTGTTTGTCCGGCACTTCCGGCCCTTGGTCGCCGCTGGGCATGTGTTTGTTGCCATGCCGCCCTTGTACCGGATTGATGTGGGCAAGCTGGTCGTCTATGCGCTCGACGAAGCCGAGAAAAAAGGTGTACTGGACCGCATCGAAGCAGAAAAGATCAAAGGCAAAATCAACGTTCAGCGCTTCAAGGGCTTGGGGGAAATGAATCCTCCCCAACTACGCGAGACGACCATGAACCCGGACACCCGCCGTCTGGTGCAATTGACGCTCGCGGAGAATGCCAGCACCGATGAGAAACTGGACATGTTGCTGGCAAAAAAGCGTGCCGGTGATCGCAAAGCCTGGCTGGAAGAACGCGGCAATCTGGCCGAGGTCTGACCGGCATTGGCTTCATGACCCCATGCTGAACTGAAGCCAAAATATTGCGTGGAGATCCCCCTCAAAATGACATTTTTCTTGCCCTCTAGCGCATTTTCACTATAATCCCCGCCTTGTTTTTTTTCGGAGGGCAGTCCGTGGACTGCCTTTTTTATTTTCTGACGGGGTGTTCCGATGACCAGTCAAATCATGCCCACCTATGCGCGGCTGCCCGTGACGTTTGAGCGTGGCGAGGGTGCCTGGCTGTGGAGCACCGATGGACATCGCTATCTCGATGCCATTTCCGGGATTGCCGTATGCAATCTGGGACACGCTCATCCGGCGGTGGCCAAGGCCCTTTGTGACCAGGCCAGCAAACTGGTGCATACCTCCAATCTTTATGGCGTCGGTCTGCAGGAACAACTGGCTCACGAACTCTGCGAACTGAGCGGTCTGGACAACGTCTTTTTCTGCAACTCCGGGGCAGAAGCAAATGAAGCGGCCCTCAAGCTGGCGCGCAAATTTGGCCATTCAAAAGGCATAGAAAACCCCAAGGTGATCGTCATGGAAAACAGCTTCCATGGCCGGACCCTGTTCACGCTGAGCGCTACCGGCAACGCCAAGGTTCAGGAAGGATTCGAACCGCTGGTGAACAGCTTCATACGAGTCCCTCACGGCAATGCCGAAGCGGTCGCATCCATACATGATGCTAGCGTCTGCGCCATCTTGGTCGAGCCGGTACAGGGCGAAGGCGGCGTTCGTATCCCCCCGGATGATTATCTGCCGGCACTGCGCAAAATCTGTGATGAACGTGACTGGTTGCTGATGGTGGATGAAGTGCAATGCGGTATGGCACGGACCGGTGCCTGGTTCGGCTTCCAGCACACAGGGATACGCCCTGACGTGATGACGCTTGCCAAGGCATTGGGCAATGGCGTCCCCATTGGCGCTTGTCTGGCCCGGGGTTCAGCTGCTCAGGTATTGACGGCCGGTAAACACGGTTCGACATTTGGCGGCAACCCATTGGCATGTCGTGCGGCACTGACCGTGCTTGACACCCTCCGCCAGCAACATCTCGTCGCCCGCGCCGCTGAACTCGGCCGCACGATTCTCGATGGATTTCGCGCAGCGCTTGCGGGCAATCCCCATGTGGTGGAGGTTCGCGGCAAAGGCCTGATGATCGGCATTGAGCTGGATAGAACCTGCACCGACCTGACCAGCCGAGCGATGGAGCAGGGCCTGCTGATCAATGTCACGGCGGATCGCACCATCCGCCTGCTGCCCCCTCTTATTCTCAGCGACGACGAAGCACAACACCTCATCGATGGCGTTGTCCGACTTGTCAACGACTTTACGGCTCATTGAGCCGGGAGACCCCGCAATGAGTGTGCGCCATTTGGTGAACCTGTCTGATTTAAGCCCCGCTGAACTGCGCGGCCTGATCCTGCGAGCGATCGAGCTCAAAAACACCCCGGGCGTTTATGAGCCACTCAAGAACAAAGTGCTCGGCATGTTGTTCGAAAAATCGTCCACCCGGACACGTATCTCGTTCGAGGCCGGCATGATTCAACTAGGTGGTGGTGCCATTTTCCTGTCGCCACGCGACACCCAACTGGGTCGCGGCGAGCCCATCGAGGATTCTGCCCGCGTTATTTCACGCATGGTCGACGCCATCATGCTGCGCACGCATGAACATCGGACGGTCGAAATTTTCACCAAGCATTCCCGGGTGCCCGTCATCAATGGCCTGACGGATCGCAGCCACCCCTGCCAGTTGCTGGCCGATCTGCAAACCTATTTCGAACACCGGGGTGAGATCGCTGGCCGCACGGTTGCCTGGATCGGTGACGGCAACAATATGTGTCACTCTTACATCGAAGCCGCTGCGCTGCTGGATTTCAAGTTGAATGTTGCCTGCCCGGAGGGCTACGAGCCGAAAGCCGACTTCCTTGCCTTGGGCACTGATCGCGTGCGTGTCATGCGGTCGCCGGCGGAAGCCGTCCAAGGCGCGGATCTGGTGGTGACCGATGTCTGGGCCAGCATGGGTCAGGAAGAAGAACAGGCCAAGCGCGAGCGGGCGTTCCGGGGCTACGAGGTTGATGAAAAGCTGATGAAGTTGGCGGCCAGCGATGCCCTCTTCATGCACTGCCTGCCCGCCCATCGCGGCGAGGAAGTCAGCGCCGGCGTTCTGGAAGGGCCGCAAAGCGTGGTCTGGGATGAGGCAGAAAACCGCCTGCATGCCCAGAAAGCCTTGCTCGAATTTCTCATGGTAGAAGAAAGCCCAGTCCGCAAGCAGTCGATCCACTGAATCCATCCCTACCCACCAGCAAAACCCAGAGCAAAAGACCCCAACAAAAAAAGGCCGGCGTAAAGCCGGCCTTTTTTGTGCTAGCAAGGTTTGGCGCTTAGTGGCTAACCTCGACCTTCTTGCCCTTGGCCTGGCCTATGGCCTTCAGCATCTCGCCGAACCAGGGCGCGTCGATATCGAAAGGCTTGCCGCCCTTGATGCGCGGGAACTCGATGGCACGCAGGACATTGTTGTTGTCTTCATCGTGGCCGATGACCCCGGACTCACGCTTGAACGCACACTCGACGGCCAGATCGGTGCAGGACTTGATCAGCCGCAGGTCGTCGGCATTGGCCGCCGCCGCACGGGCAAAGTAGCCGGATTTCTGCACCAGCACCTTTTCGGCACCCAGCATCTTGGCGAACTGTTCGCCAAACCACTTGCCCGGGTTGATGGTGTCCAGCTTGATGTGACCGAAGGCATCGCGCTCCACTTCCTGACCCTTGGCTTGCATTTCCGCCACAATGGCATCGACGCCGGCGCCTTCGGAAATGAACAGATTGACGCAGTCGTGCTTGTCCATGACGCCGCGAAGACGCTCGGCCTCGGCAGCCAGATTGATGTCCATCTCCGGCACGAAGACGGCATGAACGTCGTAGCAATCCCGCCCCAGACCAATGCCCGGAACCCACTCCTCGCGGTCCAGCAGCTTGCGGTATTCCAGTGCGGTGGCGGCGGTCAGCCAGCCGCAGTTGCGGCCCATGACCTCGTGCACGATCAACATGCGCGGGTTGGCGCCGGTTTCGGCGACAACATTGCGGTAATAACGTGCGCCCTGCTCGGCGGCGGTCCAAGCGCCCAGTGACTGCCTGATGGGAAAGACGTCGTTGTCGACGGTCTTGGGCAGACCAATCACGGTCAGGCCGTAGTCGTTCCTGGCCAGAAAGGCAGCCAGATCCGCCGCCGCGGTATTGGTGTCGTCGCCGCCGATGGTGTGCAGAATATCCACGCCGTCTTTAACCAACTGGTCGGCCGCGACCTTCTGAGGATCATCGCCCTCCTTGACCAGGCCGCGCTTGACGCAATCCTTGACGTTGGTCAGCTTGACGCGGCTGTTGCCGATCGGCGATCCGCCAAACTTGTGCAGCAGATGGGCTTTTTCACGAATTTCGGGGGTGATTTTGTAAGAGTCGCCCAGCAGCAGTCCCTTGTAGCCACCATGGTAAGCAATGATTTCGATGCTGGGATCAATCTCGGTATACCGCTCGATGAGGCCACCAACGGCCGAGCTGAGACAGGGGGCCAGACCACCAGCGGTCAGGAGTGCGACTTTCTTGGGTTTGCTCATGGCTTCTTCTTAATGTGAGGGTTGTGGGTTGAAAAGCTGGGAAGGATAAAGGATACGGGGGGGCCTCGAAAAGGTGGGAACCCCACTCGCGAGCATCAATGCGGCGCCATTGCTTCAGTGATGGTGAATCCCGCGAGCGGCTTCCGGGTCAACCAGCCAACTGGACCGACCATCGGAAGCAGATACGCGAGCCGCCGGCAATGCCTGCTCATCATCGAGCTCGGCATTGAAGACTTGCACTAGGGTTTCGGCCTTGTCGGCGCCCGTCACCAGAAATAGGACCTCCCT
Source organism: Methylococcaceae bacterium (assembly GCA_044237765.1). Classification (GTDB taxonomy): domain Bacteria; phylum Pseudomonadota; class Gammaproteobacteria; order Methylococcales; family Methylococcaceae; genus UBA6136. The sequence continues at coordinate 18,369 of JBIIEQ010000058.1, forward strand.
CGCCGCCCGCATGGCAGAGAGAGTCAGCGTCAAACGGGTGGGGGGGGGCTTGGGAGAATCGTGAACGGCGGCGACGATTCCAACTGCGTCCGGATGACCTGGAAACAGCGATGCCGTATGTCCATCCGGCCCCATACCCAGGAGAATAAGATCAAAAACCGGGACCGTATCACCGAAGAAAAGCTCGAGTTCCCCGGCATAAAGGGCGGCACATTGTTCGGGGCTACCGAGTTCCGTAGGCATGACATGAAAGTGTTCAGCAGGCACCGGAACGCCCTGCAAGAGGGTTTCACGGACCAGCCGCACGGTGCTCTCGCTATCCGTATGGGGCACAAAACGTTCATCCGCAAAAAACAGATGCACCCTGGACCAGTCGATGGCCTGCCGGAAGGGCGACTGGGTCAGTAACTGATAGAGGCGACGCGGAGTACTGCCACCCGAGAGCGCCATGGAGAAGCGCCCACGCATAAGGATGGCCCGATTGGCCGAATCCACCACCCGTCCCGCCGCCTCGCGGGCAAGATCATCGATGCTCCCCGCGATGAATAATTCGCGATCGGCTTTCATCGGAGCGCCTTGTAGCGGTTGATCAGTCCGTTGGTGGAGCTGTCATGTGAGTGGACGGGTTCTCTTCCGCCGAGATCCGTCAGGATCTTCTTGGCCAGCTGCTTGCCCAGCTCAACCCCCATCTGGTCGAACGAATTGATATTCCAGATAGCTCCTTGCACGAAGATCTTGTGCTCATAAAGCGCGATCAGGCTACCGAGGGTTTCGGGTGTCAGCTTTTTATAGAGGATGGAATTGGACGGGCGGTTGCCGCGAAAGGTCTTGGCCGCTGCCAGTTCCTGCAATCGGTCACCCGTTACGCCCTCCGCCTTCAACTCGGCCTTGGCTTCCTCGAAAGTCTTGCCCAGCATCAGTGCCTCGGTCTGGGCGATGAAGTTGGAGATCAACAGCTCATGATGCTCCCCAAGCTTGTGATGGCTTTGGGCTGCGGCAATAAAGTCACAGGGAATCAAGGCACTCCCCTGATGCATCAGCTGGTAAAAGGCATGCTGGCCGTTGGTACCCGGCTGACCAAAGATAATGGGGCCGGTGCTGTAATTGACCGGATGGCCTTCCAGATCCACCGTCTTGCCGTTACTTTCCATGTCACCCTGCTGCAGATAATCCGGCAGGTATTCGAGATACTGGTCATAAGGCAGGATGGCGTAGGCATCGGCGGCAAAGAAATTGTCGTACCAGATACCGAGCAGCGCCATGATCACCGGAATATTTCGATGGAACGGCGCCGTGCGGAAATGCTCGTCGATCCGATGAGCCCCTTCCAGCATGGCTTCAAAGCGATCCATCCCCACAGCCAGGGCGATCGGCAGTCCGATCGCGGCCCAGATCGAATAGCGTCCGCCAACCCAGTCCCAGAATTCGAACATGTTCGCGGTATCGATCCCGAATTCCGCCACCTTCTCGGCATTCGTGGAAATCGCCACGAAATGCTTGGCTACAGCGCACGGATCATCCACTACATTCAGCAACCATTCACGCGCCGACTTGGCGTTGGCCATGGTTTCCAGCGTGGTGAAGGTTTTGGAGGCCACACAAAACAGCGTCGTCTCCGGGTTAAGACCAAACAGTGTCTGGACGAGATCGGCCTCATCCACATTGGAGATGAAGTGCACCCGCAGGCTGGGGTCGACATAAGGCCATAACGCCTGAACCACCATGCGCGAACCCAAATCCGAACCGCCGATGCCAATATTGACGACATCGGTGATGGACTTTCCGGTGCAGCCTTTCCAGCGACCGGAACGCACAGCCTCGGTAAAACGGCGCATCATGCCGAGGACGCGATTGACGTCAGGCATGACGTCATCACCGTCCAGCAGGATAGGTCGGTTGGAACGATTACGCAGCGCGATGTGCAAGACCGCGCGATTTTCCGTGACGTTGATGCGCGCGCCCCGGAACATGGCCTCGATTTTCGCGGACAGCTTGGTTTCCTCGGCCAACTGCTCGAGGAGACTAAGCGTTTTCTCGGTAATCCGATTTTTTGAGAAATCGAAAAGAAGATCGTTGAACGTCAGTGAGAACCGTTCGAATCGCTGCGGATCGTCGGCAAACAAATCCCGCATATGGACACCCGCCATTTCCTGCCGGTGTTTTTCGAGGGCCCGCCAGGCCGGGAGTTGAGTGGGTTGTGTCATTATTTACGGTATTACCGACGATTTTTCGAAGCGATGCTATCAAACCCCACGGGGGGTAAGAAACCTTCCATTTGATACCGGCAAATAAACGGCCAGGACTTACCGAATCAAGCCCCAATCGGTTCGTGCCGCAAGCTCTCCGAGCCCAGACATTCCGCACCCACAGCCGCCAGCTCCATGGGTGATCGCGCTATAATACTCCCTGAACTTTCCTGTCGGTACATTGATGAGCATCGAACAAAAACCCTGGGCCGGGCGCTTTACGGAGGCGACGGATGAATTCGTTGAAGCCTTCACCGCTTCGGTGAACTTTGACAAGCGGCTTGCCCAGCATGACATTCAAGGATCCAAGGCACACGCCACCATGCTCGCCAAAATCGGTGTTCTGACCGACAGGGAGCGTGACCTCATCATCAATGGCCTCGACGAAATACTCGCGGAAATCGGGCGCGGCGAGTTCGAGTGGTCGGTGCAGCTCGAAGACGTGCATATGAACATCGAGGCACGGCTGACACAGCGGATCGGAGAGGTCGGCAAGAAGCTGCACACGGGCCGCTCCCGCAATGACCAGGTCGCTACCGACATCCGGCTGTATCTGCGCGACGAACTTGATCGCATCAGCTTGCTGATCCGGCGCTTGCAGGACGCCCTGCTGGATCTTGCCGAGGCCGAAGCCGATACCATCATGCCGGGCTTTACGCATCTGCAGGTCGCCCAGCCGGTGAGTTTTGGTCACCACATGCTGGCCTGGTTTGAAATGCTAGAGCGCGACCATGACCGACTTCGCGATTGCCGCAAACGGGTGAATGTGATGCCCCTGGGTGCCGCGGCGCTCGCGGGCACCACCTTCCCGCTGGATCGCACCTACACCGCCAGCCTGCTGGGTTT
>JBIIEQ010000118.1:0-6045 GCA_044237765.1 Methylococcaceae bacterium
CATGAGTGACATACACCATGGTGGTGCCCGTTCGCCGTTGCAAATCGCCAATTTCGGCCCGGACCTGGCCTCGTAACCGGGCGTCCAGATTGGACAGCGGCTCGTCCAGCAGAAACACCGACGGCTCACGGACCAGCGCCCGGCCCATCGCCACCCGTTGCCGCTGACCACCGGACAATTCGCGCGGCAGCCGGTCCATTACTGCGCCCAGATCCAGCAATCCCGCCGCCCAGTCGACGCGACGTCCGACTTCGACCGAAGCCAGTTTTCGCATCTTCAGCGGAAAGGACAGGTTCTCCCGGACGCTCATGGTCGGGTAGAGCGCATAGTCCTGGAACACCATGGCGATGTTTCGGGCCTGAGGACTCAGATGGTTGGCCATTTCATGGCCGATGCGAAGGGTGCCGGAAGTGATGGTTTCAAGGCCCGCAAGCATTCGGAGAAACGTCGACTTGCCGCACCCCGAGGGCCCGACGATGGCCATGAGCTCACCGTCACGAATCTCCAGATCAAGCGACCGGATCGCGGCATGGCCGTTTGGATAAATCTTGGTGACCTTTTCGAAACTGACTGCAGCCATGTTCAGCGAATCCTGTGCACTATCAAGTGAATTTCCAGCCATGGTCGGGTAATGTCGCGAGCGTAAAGAAGCGATTGCTTCCAGCCATCCACTCACCCAAGGAACATTTGCCATGACCGAACATTCTCTCACCCCCCGTCAGCGTCGCCTGATCGAACTTTGGGAGCGGCACGTTGGTTTCGAGTTTGACACGCGCAATACCGTCGCCACCCTCGACACGATGGTGCCGCACGCCTATGTCAATCACGTGCCGGTGATGACCGGCGGGCGTGGGCGCGACGAATTGTGCGAATTCTACGGCAACAGTTTCATTCCACAGATGCCGGCCGATACCCGCATGACGCCCATCAGCCGGACCGTCGATGACAACCGTCTGGTCGATGAGATGATCTTCGAATTTACCCATAACATCCCGATGCCCTGGATGCTGCCTGGTGTTTCCCCGACGGGCAAGCCCGTGAAAGTCGCGTTGGTGGCCATCGTCGGTTTCGAAGGTGACCAGCTGGCTCATGAGCAAATTTACTGGGATCAGGCGTCGGTGTTGGTGCAGTTGGGGCTGCTCGATCCCAAAGGTCTCCCTGTCTGCGGTGCCGAAAGCGCCGATAAGGCGCTGGACCCGACGCTACCGCCGAGGACACTCTGACACAGTGAATGGGGCATGCCCCGCATTTGACATCCCCCTTGCCGCCTCCAGGCTCATTGGGGGAGCTATTTCAAGGGTGATAGGGATCGGGCGTACCCATGGGAATCAGCGGATGCTGTTTCACGCTCTTTTCGAATTCTCCCACTATGCCCAGCACGGGCCCCACCACCCATGAATCGACAGTGGGTTTCTCCTCGCGAGGGTCGGTGTAGAGGTTGAACACCAATGGAACTGGGTTTTTGACCGGCGGATCAAACATGGTGTCCTGGCGGATGAAGTGCAATTTCCAGTTGCGCCACTTGACTGCTTGCAGACGGTCTGCGCACCAGATGGGGAAGCCCTCACGCGCTGACTTTTCTGTCTTGCTCAGAAAAAAGTCCGATTGATCAATGCTGTCAATCGGTCTATCGGCGGGGACCTTCGCGCCACCAAAACGGGCGAGGGTCGCGAACATGTCCACCCCATGCACAATCTCATTGCTCACCCGCCCGGCGGCAATCATGCCCGGCCAGCGGATGATGAACGGTACTCGAATGCCGCCTTCAAGGGCAGTGAAATACTGGCCCCGCCACGGGCCGGCCCAACCGTCCCAGGGACGAATGAACTCGGGGCCATTATCGCTGGTGAAGATAATGATCGTATTTTCCTCGATGCCTGCCTTGTTGATGGTGTCCATGATCTGGCCCACATTGGCATCCATTTCGGTCAGCATGTCAGCCCAGTCGCCGTTGCCGGTTTTGCCCTTGAAAGCCGGGTTCGGTTCGCTGGGCAGATGAGGCTGCGTCAGTGCAACGTAGGCAAAGAAAGGCTTGTTGGCCTTGGACTGATTTTCGATGAAAGAGACGGCACGACGAGTGATTTCCGCATCGATCAGTCGTCGCTGCGTAACATCGTAGATCCCCAAAGGAATACTTTTTGCGCCTTTTCGACCCTCCATCATCTGTTCGGCGGGCATGACGTCTGCCGACCATCCCGGAGACGATGGCCAAAGTGACTCGTCCGTGGTGCGGGGGATACCAAACCATTCATCGAAACCCTGGTCATTCGGCAGGCGTCCATCATGGCTTCCCAGATGCCACTTGCCGTAGTAACCGGTGGCGTAACCTGCCTTGGAGAGGGCCTCGCCGATGGTGATTTCCCATTGAGTCAAGCCATCCGCGACCCCGCCAAAAGGCACCGAATGAGTTCCTGAGCGAATCGCCCAACGACCCGTCATCAAACTCGACCGGCTTGGCGTGCACTGCGTCTCCATATTGAAGTTGAGGAAGCGCATGCCCTCCTTGGCCAATGAGTCGATACGCGGTGTCGGTCCACCCCTGGTCAAACCGCCGCCATAAGCCCCGACTTCACCATAGCCAAGGTTATCCGTGAGAATGAAGACGATGTTGGGTGAACTGGTCTGAGCTATGGCAAGCCTGGTCGCGCATGAGATCATCGCCACCAAACCCGCCATTAAAATCATGCGTGTCTTCATCATTAACCCCATTGTTTTCAGTCGATTATCGGCCGTCCCTCAGGAGGAAGCGATGCCAAATGGGACGCATCCTATCACTCCTTTCGGAGAGAATCAGTGGAGGCCAAGACTTGATGTTTCTCTTTGACCTGAGCGTGATGTCGACTCCTTTTGCCCGTTTCTGCCATCCTGATTCCGGCCAAGCTTACCGGGCTCATTGTCTGCTGCTATTGCTGGCTTTGGGGATGCTCGCCGGCTGCCCCGCGGGCGAAACCTCAACCTCGCTGACCCTCTGGGCCATGGGCCGGGAGGGGGAGGCGGTGCAGGCTCTGACGGCGGAGTTCGAACGGCGGCATCCCAGCGTGAAGGTGCGGGTACAGCAAATCCCCTGGAGTGCGGCGCACGAGAAACTGCTCACGGCCTTTGCTGGCGATGCGCTTCCGGATGTGATCCAGCTCGGCAATACCTGGATTCCCGAGTTCGCGGCACTGGACGCCATCCTGCCGCTGGGCGACATGGACACAGCCGTCGATGACGTCTTTCCCGGCATCCTTGCCAGCAGCCAGATCGACGGCCATTTGATGGCAATGCCCTGGTACGTCGATACTCGGCTGTTGTTTTACCGCAGGGACTTGCTGGCGCAGGCCGGCATCGAGGGGCCGCCGCTGAATTGGGCTGAATGGGAGGTGGCCCTGGCGCGCATCGTCGCGCTGCCGGGTGGGCCGCGCTTCGGTCTGCTGTTGCCGATGAGTGAATGGCAGCCCCTGGCCATCCTGGCGCTGCAGGCCGGGGCGACGCTGCTGCGTGATGCCGACCAGCATGCGGATTTCCAGTCACCGGCATTCCGTCGGGCGTTCGGGTTTTACCTCGATCTGTTTCGACAGGGTTACGCGCCTGCGCTGGCCGAGGCGCAGTTGAGCAACGTCTACCAGGATTTCGCCGAGGGCCGTTTTGCCTTTTTCATCAGCGGCCCGTGGAATCTGGGCGAGTTCCGCCAGCGTCTACCGGCCCGGGTTCAGGATCACTGGGACACGGCGCCGATGCCGGGGCCGGATGGGCCGGGCGTGTCGCTGGCGGGCGGTTCCAGCCTGGCGGTGTGCCGGTCGTCGCGACAGTCCGAGGCGGCGCGGGCGCTGGTGAAATTCCTCACCGAGCCAAAGCAGCAGTTGGCGTTCTATCGGTTGACCGGCGACCTGCCGGCCCGTCGTTCGGCCTGGAGCCATCCCGACCTAACCCACGCACCGCACACCGAGGCCTTTCGTCGCCAACTCGATCAGGTGCGGCCGACGCCAAAGATTCCGGAGTGGGAGCGCATCGCCGACAAAATCAGCCATTTTGCCGAGAAGACCGTGCGGGGCGAACTGGGTCAGGACGAAGCGCTGGCAGCGCTGGATGCCGAGGTGGACCGCATCCTGGCCAAGCGGCGCTGGCTGATAGACAAGGTGGAATCCAGGGGGAGGAAACCATGAGGCGTCTGGCCGCCATCCCGGCCGGCGTCTGGTTTGTCGCCCCGGCGCTCACACTGATCGGGCTGTTCTTCTTCCTGCCGGTGGCGGCTTCCCTGCTGCTCAGCTTCACCGACTTCGACATCTACGCGCTGGGCCGTCTCGACCGGCTGCGTTTCATCGGGTTGGAGAATTACCGTCGGCTGCTGAACGATCCGATGTTCTGGACGGCACTCAAGAACACGCTGTATTTCGTGGTCGTCGGCGGGCCGCTATCAGTGCTGGTTTCGCTGGGCGCGGCCTTGCTGGTCAATCACCGGCTGACGCGGTTTCAGGGAGTGTTCCGAACGCTGCTATTCCTGCCGGTGGTCACCACCTTGGTGGCAGTCGCGGTGGTTTGGCGCTATCTCTATCACCCGCGCTACGGCTTTCTCAATTATGTTCTCGGGCTGGCGGGCCTGCCGCCGATCGAGTGGCTGGGCGACCCGGACTGGGCCATGCCGGCGATCATCCTGATGGCGGTCTGGAAGAACTTCGGCTTCAACATGGTGGTTTTCATCGCCGGATTGCAGAGCATCCCGCACCGGCTCTACGAGGCGGCGGAGATCGATGGCGCGGACGGCTGGTCGCAGTTCCGCTACATCACCCTGCCGACGCTGGCGCCGACCTTCCTGTTCGTGACGGTGATCACGCTGATCGGCTACTTTCAGCTGTTCGCCGAACCCTATGTCATGACGCAGGGCGGTCCGGCCGACAGCACCCTCAGCGTCGCGCTGCTGATGTTCCAGGAGGGTTTCCGCTGGTGGAACCTCGGCTACGCCGCCGCTGTGGCCTTCGTGCTGTTCTTGATCATTCTGGCCGGTACGTTGATTCAGGCTTGGTTGCGGCGGTGGCGCAGTAAATAACTGTGCAATAGCAAGGCAGTCGGGCACTATGTGCTCATGCAATCTCGGTCTCATCTAGAAAATCAAAGATAAACCAGCGTGTCCCATATCGGCATTCTGGAAGATTGCGAAGTGTTGCGTAAGGAGCTCGCGGGCTTTTTTTCCCAACGCGGCCACACGGTATACCAGGCGGGCCTTTCAAAGCCTTCCTGGCAACGCTGCATCACATTCAGACACTGCTAGGCGCCGACGAATCGCCCATTCGAACCGCTCTGGTTACCGCCCGTGCTCCTCTCCCGGGGGCTGCAGTTCTGCATGCGCATCGATGATAACGGGTTTGCCGAGGTGGCCCGCTTCCGGCGATCCGGCGATCCGGGGATCCGGGGACGCGGAAGCGGTGGTGACCCTGGCATCTCCCTCGGCCGCCGATGCCGTCGATTATGGCTGCCCCCATGAAGCAACCCAGGTTCGACTCGTGCGTGTGATGACTCCCACCGGACGGGTGCATATTCTCCTGACCTCGCTCCTCAATCCCAGCGACTATCCCGCTGCAGATTTCGGCGATCTCTACCACGCCCGCTGGCGCATTGAGGAAGCCTTCAAGCGCATCAAGCACCGACTGGTCCTCGAACATTTGACCGGGATCTCTTGGCTCGCCGCGCAACAGGATTTTGGCGCCAAGATTCTGGGGTATAACCTCCATGCCCTGTCAGTCTATTGTGCCGGGCAGGAGCCTGAAGCCATTCCGAATGAACGGAACCCGGATAGCCACGCGCCAATACAAACCCAATCGGGCCTATGCCTTTGCCGCGATCAAAAGCCGGATGCAGCGTTGGCTGGTATCCATACCCGTCAAGCTCGATTACATCGGGAAGCTGTTCACTGAACTGATGCGGAACCTCATCACTTTCGTCCCCGGGGCTTCAAAGCCCAGGAACATGGGCCGAAAACCACATAAGCACATGGCCTACAAGGACTGCGCATAGCCGGTCAGGTCGTTAAATTGATAGAAATGGCAGGTCACCCCGGTGATACCTTCC